>CAZEIH010000045.1:0-21420 GCA_964512095.1 uncultured Oscillospiraceae bacterium | reverse complement strand
CAACGACACTGCGGGTATGAACCGCATGCTCTAGCCATCTGAGCTACGCCGCCATATTTCGCACAGGCAAAGCATATTTAAACGCCGTATGCGCTTTACTATTGTAGCAGAAGGCACAATATAAAGTCAATAGCAAGTTTACGTCATAATCTACCATGTTAGAAGCCGATGGCTGTCAACTTTTAGCCAATTCTTACAATTTAGAGTCTGTTATTATAATTATAATCTATTCCAGCTTTGCGATAGCATTCACGCAATATCACATATTCAGCACACTATTATGTATAAAATTGATGACATTACTCATAATATTTAACCGATAATCAAAATTTGGAGGAATCATATGAATGATAGACAAGAAATTCTAGACAAGATTAACGAGCTAGCCCAAAACCTAAATCTGGACTATACAATCAGTGATGGCAGTAGCCTGGAAGAGTTTTTGGACAATGTGGAAAATCAGCAGTATAAGGAGTACGATGAAATAGAGGGCCTTTACAATGAATTAATAGAGCTCTCATACTATGATGATGAAGAAGAGGAGTTGTACTAGTCACCACTTTTCTGTGAGATGTTCCCAATATCTGCGTGGTAGAAGCTGTCTTTGGAGCTTCGAATTAGTTCTGGAGGGTATCTCCAGTGTTGTAAAAAACCGTTTCCAGAGCTTTGAATACAGCTTCTCCTCATCTGTGATATCCGGAATATCGTCGGCAGAAAACTCTGAGACCATCCATTCCTTCATATTGTAAAGTGCAGCAATTTCCCTTTTAATATCATGTATTATCCAACTCTGATCGGAAAGCCTCTCTGAAAAATGTGGCGCCAGTAGCTCCACAACATTGTTGTCCGGGCTTATGGAGGAATAGTAAATGCCTCCTACAACCTGCTTAAAACGCACAAAGCCCTTCAGCCTATGAACTTCAAAACCTAGTCTACGGTTTATCTCCATAATTTTAAACACGGTATCATTAGAAAGGAACATATCCACCTTCCCCCCTATTTTCCAACCCAGCTTAAGATAACGGTATATAAGAGTGGCCGCCTCCGGGTCCTCTGAAAGGAATACATGATAAACATTTCTTAGGGCCTCCTCTGAAATTTTGCTCCATATAGATGAATAAACCCTATCGGATTTAGCCGGATCAGTCTGTATATACAAATAGGAAGCAAGTATCTCTTGCTGCAGCCCTTCCTCCATAAGTATGGAATCCGGTATCTCCTTTCGGTAGAAAGCCTCAAATACTGCAGTGAGTACTCCTTCAAAGCTACCATCATATACATAAATCAGCATCACAACTCCCCCGTCACACTAGCTGCTATATCCTCAGCAGTCGGTGCCGCTAAAGCTGCTATTTTCATTGGACTATTATCAATAATATTACCCGATTCTCTCCCTATGCTCCATTGGGCCTCAAGCTCCCTGATGGGTGAAGGCTCCGGTGGAAACAAGCTAAGCTGGGTGTATCCTGTATCCAGAATAGGCAACCGTCCTCTTCCTGCCAGTAGATTCGTCCTTACAAAACTCTCTGAAGCCTCCAGCCTATCAATGTACTTCCCCTTGCAGGTAATGAAAAACCTGGCTCTCTTTAGAACAACCCCCAGCTTCTTTATATCTGAAAACTCTAGCTTCTGTATTCTCCTTGCATTAATTATCCTTTGGGCGGAACGTACACCGATACCAGGTACTCTAAGTAATACAGAATAATCCGCCTTGTTTATCTCCACCGGAAATAAGTGCAGATTGCGCAGTGCCCAATCACATTTAGGATCCAGCTGTATGTCAAAATTTCTATGGGTTTCATCTAGGAGTTCATCTGCCTTAAAGCCATAAAACCTGAGAAGCCAATCCGCCTGATATATCCTGTGCTCACGAAGTAGTGGTGGTTTGACGGAACGGGGCAGCGCCGGATGGTTTGAAACAGGCACATATGCAGAGTAAAACACCCTGCGCATACCAAACCGTTTGTATAGGCCTTCTGCAAGCTTGAGTATCTTTAGGTCTGGGTCTGGGGTCGCACCTATTATCATTTGCGTGCTCTGACCTGCTGGCACAAACTGAGGTGTGCTTTTGAACCTGTTTTTATTGTGATCTGTCTCATGAATCTTTCCACTAATGACATCCATAGGGCCAAGTATGGCCTCTTTCTTTTTTTGGGGAGCCAGCAGCTTCAAGCTATCACTGGTGGGCAATTCTATATTTACGCTCATCCTATCTACGTAGCGGCCTGCTTTCTCTATTAGCGCAGCATCAGCCCCAGGAATGGCCTTTATATGTATATAGCCGTTGAAGCGGTACTGCTCCCTTAACAACCGAACAGCACGGATTATCATTTCCATAGTATGGTCAGGTGATTTTACCACTGCTGAGCTAAGGAAGAGGCCTTCTATATAGTTTCTTCTATAGAAGTTGATAGTCACCTCTGCGATTTCTTCAGGTGTAAAGGAAGCACGAGGCAAATCATTTGTTACTCTGTTTACACAATATGCACAATCATAGATACAACAATTCGACATCAATATCTTCAGCAGTGACACACATCGTCCATCACCTGTAAAGGTATGGCATATACCTGTTGATAGGCTGCTACCGATACCGCCCGGCGTGTTTCTTCTCGAGCTTCCGCTTGAAACACAGGAAACATCATACTTCGCACTGTCTGCCAATATCGTTAGCTTATCTATTACTTCCATCAGATCCCATCACCTGCTTCTTTTCCTACACACCTATACTATGGACATATTGTTCATTTCAAAGCCTTTGCCACATAATATAGGGTTCAATTTCCAATGGGGCCAGGCCCCCATACCCCCTCGCTACGGGCGAAGTGAATTTGCCCTACGCTACACTCCGTGCGCCATGCCTAAACGTGGCGTTTGAACAACGTCGGCTGGTCGATGACTTCGTCATCTGCTCGCCCATGCATCCTGACTGGGAGATTGTACTCGCCACTGACAGCTTTTTCAATCGGTAACCCCCACCTAAGAGGAGGGGGACTGTAACATTGTTCAATCAAGCCTTGCATCTTAATTTATTCTATCATAAATTATGCTAATATGCAAACATATGTTCGGCCAATAATTCCTTTGCACCCTAGTAAAAGCAGATAACCAGTTCTATTGCTCAACTCTCTTTCTTAGCCGCTCACACCGCCTCACTTCAGCAGCCGCATGCTCTTGCCTATCTTCATCAGTTTCAAGGAGTAGACCGCAGACCTCTACGGGTTTGCTATCCGAATCCACTGCTACTAAAGTAAGATAAGCCTTATTGGTAAATTTTTGCTCTCCTGACATAAAGTCCTCAGAATAGACATCTACAGAAACCTCCATGGATGTTCTTCCTACCCATGTCACTCTGGCCTTGAGTATTACAATTTGACCTTGCTTCACCGGACGCTTAAAAGTAACACTATCAATAGACGCTGTGACAACAGTGCGGTTACTGTGTCTCTGAGCGGCAATGGCTCCGGCAACATCTACCATATGCATAAGCCTTCCGCCTAGTAGATTTCCTAGTAGGTTCGTATCATTTGGGAGCACAAGCTCCGTCATTTCAACCATTGATTCCCGTGGCGATTTTTTTCTCATAAGCATTCCTCATCACTTTATTTTTTACAATACTAATTTTTCTACATAACCCTACTGCAATATACCCTATTTTTCCTATCGGAATCAAGTCAGTTCGCTAAACTCCACCTAACCTAGCAAACCAATTAATTCGTCTTCTTTCATCTCAGAACCTTATTGGTCAACGTCCCTCCAACTAGCCCCGGGCCGCATTCCTCAGTGCATTAATATCACTTATTTGTACCGAAGACCTATGGAAGTCCAACATCCCCTCATCCCTCATTCTACACAGCTCACGTGACAGTGATGGCCTAGTCACATTTAAAAACTCAGCCAGCTCATTTCTGTTCATCTCCAGCATAAATGTCGATTGCCCGGCTTTTTTATGCTGCTCCAGTAAAAATGCTGCTAATCTGCCCCTCATACTCCTAATTGAAAGATACTCCAATTGACGGCTTAGCGTCATGGCCTTTCGCGATAGTATTCCCAACATATTCATTACAAGCTTTCTATGCCCCTGGCAGGAAACAGCACATTGATTTACCAGTTTATCCGATGGTATATACATAATAGTGCAGTCTGATTGGGCAACTACTGTAGCCGGCCACCTTTTGTTACCTGTAAAGGCAGCCATCTCGCCAAAAAGCTCCCCCCGCTTCAGTATGGCAAAAACGATTCTCTCCCCTGCCACATTCTCCTTAACCACTGAGACCTGTCCCTCCACCACAACACCTATGCCCTCAAAGGGGTCCCCAGCTATATTAACAATGTCATTTCTACTAAAGCCTTTTACCTTGAAGCTAAGGCACTTCAATAATGCAGAAAGCTCATCGTGCTCAATATTATTAAACAGCATACATATATTAGCTACATCATGAATCTTTCTCATAATTCTTTTCTCTGTAGTCTTGTGTTCCATAGCTCTTTGCACCATTACTCTCACCCCTCTATTAAAAAAGTTAATGTAAAGTTATTTACACTTGGTAAATGCGCATTACACGATTTATGTTGACTAAATGGTTAAAAGCCCCATTATTTTCTTCAAATTTTATACCTAAACCTGCATATTTGAGCAGTCCGTCTGTCAAGTGCTCCCTAAACCTGCATATTTGAGCAACATGTTAAATCTTTTAGCTGTTTTTCATAAGCTACTTTACATTATCAAAAAAATTCTTATATTCATTTTAAAATTTCTAATTCTTACTGCATTTCGTAACTATAGTTACCGATTCAATACACGAATTATACTACAATAAGCATGCTAAAACAACTGGCTCAATATTCCGATATTAATAGTTCACAATGGTGGTTGCCAAAGAATAGATACCAACCATTGCTGTATTACCGGTATACAAAATAATTAGACTACGAAGGGAGTAATAACAATGAGTGATATGTTTTGTTTTCAGTGTGAACAGACCGCCGGGGGAAAGGGCTGTACCAAGTCGGGTGTATGTGGTAAAAATGCTGTCGTAGCCAACGGGCAAGACGAGTTGACCTGTGCCTTGGTAGGCCTTGCAAGAGCTGCGGCTAATACCACTCCAGGCGGAAATGCAGATTTATTAATGCTTGAAGGGCTCTTTACCACAATCACAAACGTTAACTTTGATATTGACCGTTTAGACGAAATGATTCAACAGATACGAGAAGAAAAAACCAGACTTGGCGGCGCAGAGGATCTTCCAACAGATGCTCTCTGGACTGGAAACGAAGATATCGTATCAATGCGTTCAACACTTCTTCTGGGTATGAGAGGCATGGCTGCATATGCACACCATGCATATGTCCTTGGCAAAGAAGATAATGAAGTCACCGCCTGGTTCTACAAGGGTATGAGGGCTATTGGAGAAGAGCGCTCCATCGCGGAATGGCTGGATTTGCTAATGGAATTTGGACAGATCAACCTTAAATGCATGGCATTACTGGATGGTGCAAACACTGGAGAATATGGACATCCTGTTCCTACAAAGGTAACAACGAATGTTGAGAAGGGTCCGTTTATCGTAGTAAGTGGCCACGATCTTCATGACCTAAAGCAGCTTCTTGAGCAGACAGAGGGCAAGGGAATAAACATTTATACCCACGGTGAAATGCTACCAGCCCATGGTTATCCAGAACTTAAGAAGCACGCCCATCTAAAGGGCAACTTCGGAACAGCATGGCAGAACCAGCAGAAGGAGTTTGCAAATGTACCAGGTGCATTCCTCTTCACCACCAACTGCCTGATGCCGCCAAGGGCTTCCTATATAGATAGAGTATTTACTACAGCTGTAGTAGCATATCCGGGGCTTGTACACATATCTGATGACGACGGTAAAAAGAATTTCACCCCCGTAATAGAAAAAGCTCTTGAGCTTGGAGGATGGGATGAAGATAAGCACTTTACAGGAATTAACGGAGGAAGTGTGCTGACAACAGGCTTTGCACACAATACCGTTCTTGGAGCTGCTGATACTGTTATACAGGCAGTAAAAGACGGCGCTATAAAGCATTTCTTCCTGGTAGGCGGCTGTGATGGAGCAAAGCCGGGCAGAAACTACTATACAGATTTCGCTAAGAATACTCCTAAGGATACAATCATCCTGACCCTTGCATGCGGTAAGTTCCGTTTCAACGACCTTGACCTTGGGGAAATTGGTGGCTTACCAAGGATACTGGACATGGGCCAGTGCAACGATGCATACTCTGCGATACAGGTAGCTATAGCCCTTGCCGGAGCATTCGACTGTAGTGTCAATGACCTGCCGCTTACACTTGTACTGTCCTGGTATGAGCAAAAGGCTGTTTGCATACTACTGACGCTTCTGGCGCTTGGTATCAAAAATATCTATGTTGGGCCAACACTACCGGCATTCTTCTCCCCTAACGTACTGAACGTATTGGTAGAGAAATTCGGTATCAAGCCGACCACAACAGCAGATGCTGACCTTAAGGCAATACTCGGGTAATAATTTACTGAGCAGCTTAACTATTAATAAAACAAAGGGACAATTCCTAATAACTTTTTGTTAAGGGGATTTGTCCCTTTTAAGTTTAACGTATATATTTCCCCTGTTTATAGATACTTCCCTTGGCTTATAGATAGTCCCCAGTTTATATAGTTCCCGGTTTATAGATAGTTACCTGCCTATACATAGTTCACGGTATATAGATATTTCCCGGCTATGAAACTATTACCATAACAGCTCCTTTTTATTGTCGTCCCAGCGCACCTTCGTATTTTGCATGAAAATAGGTTATAATTGTAACTGCTAAATGAATAAAAAGATTTAACGGATTCTAGGAGCTGGGAAAAATGAAAAAGAAAGAACTACTAATATTAATCATACCAATTGTTATAACAGCAATCGTATACCTGTTTCTCCCTGCAAGGATCCCTAGGCAGTTTGACCATGCAGGAATCCCTACCTCCTATATGGCAAAGGAATTTATATTCCTGGCTGGGCTTGTTCCGTTTATAGCTTATAAAAGCTACAAAGCAAAGCATGGCTAAAAAGCTAAACTCCTTTAGCTGGCAATATCGCATACCACACAACTGATGAAGCTGATTAGTATGGTGTAAAGCAACAGTATACAATAGATATTATTTGAAATGAGGTTAATATAATGGGAAAAATTCTTGTACTAGCTGAGAAGCCCTCTGTGGGTAGAGACCTGGCAAAGGTTCTGGGCTGTAAACAGGGCGGAAACGGCTGTCTTAGAGGAAACAAATACATTGTAACCTGGGCTCTGGGCCATCTTGTAACTCTGGCGGACCCCGAAGCCTATGGAAACCAATATAAGACCTGGAGCCTTGAGACGTTACCGATGCTCCCCAAAAAGATGGAGCTGGTGGTAATCAAGCAGACTGCCAGGCAATATAAGATAGTAAAGGACCTAATGAGAAGCCCCGATATTGACGAGCTGGTTATTGCAACAGACGCTGGCCGAGAGGGAGAGCTGGTAGCAAGGTGGATCATAATGAAATCCGGCTTTTCAAAGCCAATAAAGCGTCTATGGATTTCCTCTCAGACAGACAGGGCTATAAAAGAGGGCTTCAACAGTTTGAGGCCGGGCAGGGAATACGATAATCTCTACAAATCTGCACAATGCCGCGCAGAAGCGGATTGGCTTGTTGGACTCAATGTGACAAGAGCATTGACCTGCAAGCACAATGCCCAGCTTTCCGCCGGACGTGTCCAGACTCCCACACTGGCAATGGTAGTGGAGCGGGAAAATGAGATAAGAAGGTTTATACCAAGGGATTTCTGGTCTATACAGGCCGAAGTAGACGGTTTTACCATCCGGTGGCAGGATAAAGCCAGCGGTCAGACAAGGCTTTTTAATAAACAGATAGCCGATGAACTGATATCAAAGCTTAAAGGACAGACGGGAGATGTGACAGAAGTTAAGAAAGAAGCAAAGCAAGAGCTTCCGCCTCTGGCATACGATCTAACAGAGCTACAGCGTGACGCAAACAGAAAATACGGCTTCTCAGCTAAGCAAACTCTTAGTATAATGCAAAAGCTCTATGAAACCCATAAAATAGTGACATACCCCAGAACCGACTCAAAGCATATTACAAGTGATATCGTACCAACTCTTGCAGAACGCCTAAAGTCAGTCTCTATTGGCCCATATGCAGAAGCTGCCAGGGTGCTGTTCAGGAGCGGGATTAAGACAACAAAAAGGTTTGTGGACAATAGCAAGGTCTCTGATCACCATGCAATAATACCCACTGAGCAGTATGTGAATCTGGCAGCTTTGGACAGGGAGGAACGAAACATTTTTGACCTTATTGTCAAAAGGTTCCTCGCAGTCTTAAGCCCAGCCTTTGAATATGAGCAGACTACGGTAAAAGTTGATGTAAAGGGTGAATTGTTTACGGCGAAAGGGAAAATCGTCAAATCAAAGGGCTGGAAGTCAGTTTATGAGTCTACTTCCGGAACCAACCATCAATTTAACGACAATGAGCTCTCGGATTCCCAGGATGACGGGCCAGATCAAAGTCTCCCGGACATTAAGAGAGGCAGCAATCTGAAGCTAAAATCTGTACAGCTAGCTGGCGGAAAAACAAAGCCCCCGGCAAGATATACAGAAGCAACCCTTTTGACTGCCATGGAGCATCCAGGTAAATTTATAGAAAACGAATCACTAAGGGAAACAGTAAACAAAACCGGCGGCCTCGGCACGCCAGCCACAAGAGCCGACATAATTGAGAAGCTCTTTAACTCCTTTTGTATGGAAAGGCGAGGTAAGGAAATCCATCCAACCTCAAAGGGCATACAACTGGTGGGCATGGCTCCTGCTGAACTAAAATCCCCAGAGCTTACAGCCAAATGGGAGCAGACCCTACAGCTGATAAGCAAGGGAAAATCAAACCCACATACGTTTATAAATGAGATGAAGAGCTACGCCTCAAAGCTCGTTTCAAATGTAATATCCAGCACAAATGTATACAAGCATGACAATATGACACGGGAAAAGTGCCCTGAATGTGGGAAATATCTTCTGGACGTCAACGGCAAAAAGGGCCAGATGCTGGTATGTCAGGACCGGGAGTGTGGCTATCGCAAGAGCGTTGCCATCATCTCCAATGCCCGATGCCCAGAGTGCCACAAAAAACTAGAGCTACGTGGCGAAGGCGAAAACAAAGCCTTCTTCTGCTCCTGTGGCCACCGTGAAAAGCTAGAAGCCTTCAACAAAAGAAAAGGCGAGCAGGTAAACAAAAAGGACGTCAGCAGATTTCTAAGCCGTCAGGAAGACGCCCCCATAAACTCTGCACTGGCCGACGCACTGGCAAAGCTCAAAAAGTGAAACATAGGGACATGGGGACAGACCCCGTGTTCCATTCTGTCCCCCTGTTCCACTATAGTAACTGAATGCCGGCTTCCCTGCAGGCGTCGACCATATCCTGGGGCCATATCGACGATTGCACTTCTCCTACATGGGCCTTGCCTAGGTAGAACATGCACATCCTCGATTGGCCGATACCGCCTCCTGCCGTATATGGAAGCCTCTTTTCATAAACACTCTTATGGAATGGTAACTGGAGTCTTTCCTCACAGCCCGCAATTTTCAACTGTTTGACAAGTGATTCCTCATCCACTCTAATACCCATCGAAGATATCTCAATGGCCTTGTCAAGCACTGGGTACCAAAAAAATATGTCACCATTAAGCTCCCAGTCGTCATAGTCCGGAGCTCTCCCATCATGCTTTTTCCCAGACTTCAGCAAAGAACCTATCTTCATTATGAAGACAGCCTTTTTCTCTTTTACTATCAGTTCTTCCCTTTCATTAGGTTCCAAGTCAGGGTACATATCTTCAAGCTCCTGTGATGTTATGAAGCAGATTTCCTCCGGTAGATATCTCTGTAATGATGGAAATAAAGCGCAGGTCTCGTCCTCAGTCTTCTTAAATACTGTGAACAGCCTGCGAACTATAGACCTTAGCATTTCCTCATTGCGGTCGCTTTTATCAAGGATTATTTCCCAATCCCATTGATCTACATAAATTGAATGAATATTATCCATCTTCTCATCCCGCCGGATAGCATTCATATCGGTATAAAGTCCTTCTCCCCTGGTAAAATCATAGCGTATCAGTGCCATTCTCTTCCACTTAGCCAAGGAATGAACTATCTCGATATCCTTACCCCCTGCATCGGGAACATCAAAGGAAACAGGTCTCTCCACGCCGTTAAGATTATCATTAAGGCCTGACTCTGGGCGGACAAATAGAGGTGCAGATACCCTTGTCAAATTCATCTCTTTTGCAAGTATATTTTCAAATCGATCCTTTATGAATTTGATTGCTATTTCTGTATCCTTTATGGACAAATTTGGTCTATAGCCATCCGGAATAAACAACCCTTCACATCTTTGCATCTGAATACCCCCTATCGCGATATAAGAGATTATACCATTAAGGAAGTAAGATTCAAATATTTTTTGCATGAAACAGACATAATAATTGCAAATTTTTATCATAAACTAAAAGGCCCCTGCATCCAAGGACCTTTTATCAGCTCTATTCACTTAACCGTGTATCTCTCTATCTGTTATTCCCTGATATCACAATTTTAAGGGCACTATCCATTACATCAATAATTCGGTCGCACCAACTGTCGTATTCAGGGTCCTCCTTCTGAAGACTTGGATCTCCCAAAATATTGGCAACTGTTTTACGAGCCCCTTGATCAAAGCGGGTTGTGGCAACAAAATCAGGAACTAGACTCTTTATCTTCGTATTGTCATATATCCCGTTGTTAGCCTTATCGCCCACCAGCGATCCCAAATGATCTTCAAGACTGCAGGCAGCCAAGAAATCGGAAGGTACATGCACAGCCTTAAGTTCAACGCCCAGAGCATCTGCAACGATCTCATATATCTGGTTCCAGGTAAGCCTTTCATCAGAGGTAATCTGGAATGCATCTCCAATAGCGTGCACATTTCCCATCAAACCGACAAAGCCCTTCGCAAAGTCAGTATTATGCGTTAAAGTCCATAGCGTGGTACCATCTCCATGTATAATAACCCGCTTCCCCTCAAGCATCCTCCTAGCAACCTGCCAGTTATCCAATGGTAGATACATATCACCATAGGTATGACTCGGCCTTACAATCGTCACAGGGAACCCATTATCCCTATGCTGCTTCATCAGATACTCCTCACAGCTTATTTTGTCACGGGAATACTGCCAATATGGATTGACAAGGGGAGTGCTCTCTGTGACCGGATAGCTCAGAGGCGGCTTTTGATATGCCGAAGCAGAACTAATAAAAATATACTGTTTGGTTTTACCATTAAAAAGCCTGTAATCTCGTTCAACATGGTCAACAGTAAATGCAATAAAATCCGCCACCACATCAAATCTCATATCTGATATCAATTTGGCCACATTAGCCTCATCATTGATATCTCCCTTGATCCAGTGGACATTTCCAGGTAGCCTGTCATTGCGACTGCCACGGTTTAGAAGATACAGTTCGCCTCCATTACGGGCAAACAGCTCTGTAATTGCTGTACTGATAACACCGGTTCCTCCAATAAATAAAGCCCTCATAGAACGCCTCCGATTTAATATCCGAATTAATTATGCTTATACTCCATGCTTTATTAATGTACACTTTGCTATCTAATATCCATGTTCATAGCTGCCTTATCTGTTTTTACTAATATCTTCATAGCTTGGCACCAGATCGACATGCACCTCGGAGTCCACTACAACATCAAAAAACTTGAACGCCTCAGAATCAGGTACGTCATATGTTGAAGCATCGTATTGAAATGACTTATACCCCGGTATATTCGGGTCCAACATATTTAGCATTTCATTATTGACCTCTGCACACGTCTTAACTCCGCTCGTCACAGGCATTGCTGTAGCACCAGCAGGTACAGCCATTTCACCAACCTTGGCACCTACATCTACAAATTCGGGCTTACCACTTGCTTTCGGTGGAATTGCCTTTAAATTTGCCGGCTGGCTGAAACAGTTAGCCATCTGCATTTTCCATTTTCCAAAAGCCCTGCACAGTCGGGCAGTCTCAACAATTCAACATTCGAAAAGCGTTTCAGGGCTACCATGCTATCACCCTGAGTTGAACGCATCCTACACTTTCAATAATTTCCAATATATCTAGTTTAGATACAATTTTTTGAATAACAGCACCACTCCTTCCGTTTTTCCGTTCCTTCATAATCAAAAATATGAAAAATATTACACCATCAATTCAATAAAAAAGTGTGGCCTGCTGCAATCGGACTTACGTTCCGCTTAAAGCAAACAACACGTTCAGCAATACTATTTTAACATTTTTTTAGGAAAAATGTAATAGTCAAACTCTACAGTTGGCAAAACACGCTATGTCTGAGGTCCAACCATCTCTTCAGAAGTAATATTATTTGCCCTAATTGTTCTTACTACTAAGATGTCCTTCAAGCCAGTCCACGAACTGTCTGGCAGTCCTAGGCGAACGCCCGTTATATCGTAGCTCCCATTTCATTGCTTCTCGTCCAATGTAATCACTGTCCACGTTGAGTCCCCTCTTTTTTACAAGTCCCTCAGCAATTTCAAGATATCTCCTTTTGTCAGGTGATGAAAATACCACTGTCATTCCGAACCGGTCCGAAAGTGAAAGCTTTTCCTGCATAGTATCAGCTGCCCGGACCTCATCGTCAATATTTCCTGAGCTAAGTCCAGACCTATCGCTGAATCTTTCTTTAATAAGGTGCTTCCTGTTTGAGGTCGCATATATAAGGACATTATCCGGTTTACTCTCGAGACCGCCTTCCAGCGCCGCTTTCAACGCAGTATAATTCTCTTCATTGTCTTCAAAGGCCAAATCGTCAATAAATAGTATGAATTTGAGATTTCTACCCACAAGCTGCCTGATAATATACGGGAAATCTCCCAGCTGCCTTTTCGGTACCTCTATCATACGCAGCCCTCTGGCATGATACTCATTTACCAATGCCTTGACAGTGGTCGACTTACCGGTGCCCCTATCTCCATATAAAAGTATATTGTTCGCAGGTTTTCCATCCAAAAACTGTAATGTGTTTTGTATAATATCTTCTCTTTCTGCCCCATACGAGATCAAATCCGAAAACCTGACCGGATCCAGTGATCCCACACCAACAAAAACTCCAGCCACAGCGCTCCCGTGTGTAAACCCTTCATCTGTGTACAGCACGTTACCCTGGGTCAAATTATCCTGATACTCCTCCGGCGAGCCATAAACCTGCACATGTCTCCACACCAATGCCCTGTACCTTGAGAAAATGCCACTGCCAAATTTCCTGTGGAATTCAGCAAGCTCTTTTGCACAATCAGGCCAGCATTCGCTGCCCATCAGTAGCTCTTTTATCCCATTTGCGCCGGTATCTGCCGCATCCTTCAGGCCAAGACCAGACTCATCATGCCCTATATAAGGCGTAGTTGGCGGCAAGGAGGTCAATTCATCATCAGCCCATAACGGTAGCCTCATTACCTCCCCCTGAATGACCTCATCCTTTTTACACAGATGCATTATTAGTGCTCTGATCCAGTCAGGCCTTACAGAGGATAGTATCTGTAGCTGTGCAAGATCATTTTCCACTGCAGCTGCCATAGCACCCTTCAGGCATTCGGCACCTTTAGTCTCCGCAGCTATACTAAAGGGATTTTCAGAGTGCAAGAGCTTATTTACTATATATTTCCTAATTCCAGTTCCGACTTTAAAAAGCTTGCAGACAAGTGAACTGTATAAATCGATAATCCAAAACAGGTCAGGCGTATCAGAATCCATATACTCTAGCAAAACGCAAAGGTCGTTAATCAACACATCCCGTCTCAAGTCTTTATAAATGGCAAGGGCACTTGCCGCAAACCTCACCCTGCGCAAATTAAATAGCCTCGCATCCAACTGTACTTTATCAGTATTACATATACTATCTTTCATTTATCTTTACCGCCTTTACCACCTAGATTAAATATCTATATTATTATCAACTATACAAAAAAACAACTCGGATGTCTACTACTCCACACTCTTCAGTGCTTCTACCGTAACAATGGTCCTGACCTTCCGCGTAAGTAATCCTTGGATTAACAGAGAAAAAACAAATGTGATGGCACAAGCGGCAATAATGCTAATCGGATCGACAACCGCAGCAAACACCATATCGTCAGGCTCGCTTGACAGCATAACCATTTCGGACAGCCATATACCTGGGTATATTCCAGCCAGAATACCCACCAGTGTTACCATTATATTTTCTTTAACGATCAATGAGCGTATTTCTCTCTGATAGAAACCAAGCACCTTCAACGTAGCAAATTCCCGTATCCTTTCAATAAAATTCAGGTTCCCCATGTTATACAGCACTACAAATGCCAAAGACAATGCAAAGGCTGCCAAAAGAAGAGACACACTGATGAATGCTTCCATACCTGCATTAGTCTTCTCCTTTAGAGATGAAAGTGACTTAACTCCCGTCACCTCATCTAGACCCTCCAGGTACCCTATACTATCCGATCCCGGATTCCTCAAAAGTAACGCTGTTGGTCTGAAAACTCCCCTTTCAAGCTCCTCCCAAACACTCTTTGACATGTACAGTCCCTGCCCCATCTGGATCTTTGCCATTCCGCCAATGACTACCTCATCCTCATTCTCCTCTCCCGGGAGCTTAATCTTCAGTCTGTCACCAATCCTAAGGCTCATAATATCTGCCAGCTTCTCTGATACAATCACTCTGTTTTCCAGGTTTGCTGTGTTAACCAAATAAGTTGGCTCGGATCCATCAGGCTGGTTGATGCCATCACTTCCCTGCCACCCAAGATACATCAGCTGCTGTCCGTCTTCATAAATTGTCAGCATAACAGTCCTGCTCTCGTCCTTGCTCTCGTCTCTATTCTTACCTCTACTCTTGTCTCCCCTCTCTTCCCTACTCCGGTCCCTGCTCCCTTCATCCACATCTAGCATCCCAACGCTGTCCATAGTGCTACGACAACCCAAAACTATTCCGTCACTTGCAATCCTTCTAATACTGACTGGCTTCTCCATGATACCTTCAGTTCTTTCTCCCTTAATCCTCCTTCGATATTTGTCAATGCTGCCACCCGACTCATCCAGATCCACCCTGAAATCGTACCTCAGTGTCTCTTCATAATATGTGCTTATCAAATGGTCCATAGAATCCAACAAACCAAAGGCTGTGATTATCAATGCTGTACAGCTTAGTACTCCAACCAGTGCCATGATCGACCTCATCCTGCTTCTGAATAGATTCCTCATAATCATCTTCGTACTAAAGCTTAGCCTCGACCATACAGCCGGTATTCGCTCCAAAAAAATACGACTTCCCACCTTTGGTACCCTTGGTCTGAGAAGTAACGCAGAGGTTTCCGATATGTTACGTCTACAGGCGATATAACAAATAATACAGGTCATGGCCACCGACAAAATATCGACAAATATAGCAGCATATGAAATTGGAGCAATCTTGGCATCCGGAAGTATGTACATATCATCAAGCATGCTCCAGAGAAACGGAGGCAAGGTGTACCTCCCTATAAACAGCCCAGCTGTAGAGCCAATCAATGAAGGGAAAAAACCAAATGACAAATAGTGGCACATTATTTCCCTCTTACTGTAGCCCAGCGCCTTTAGCAGACCCATATGTATCTTCTGGTTTTCAACTATTCTGGTCATGGTCGTCAGTACTATCAACGCCGATACAGCAAAGAACATGACGGGGAAAAGAACTGATAGAGAGCTGAACTGTTTAACTTCGTTCCTGATCATCTGAGTACTGTAATTAGCCTTCCTGTCACTAACGAAGGCCCTGGGCAGTTCCTCTCCTATTGCCGCCTTTACCTCCGCTACGTTTGCATCATCATCCAGCAAAACGCAAATCTCATTTCTAGGCATTTCTGAAAACACTCTTATATCGGTATATATAAAACCATAAGCTTTGGGCTCAGGCATTACATCCTTAGCTATCAAAACATACTCAGGACTTATTACAAGTCCACGGATCGTAAATCTCCACCTCTGGTCATCAATTTTCAATGAAAGCTCATCGCCGGGGAACAAACCATTAGCCTGGGCAAACCGCACGTCCAAAAGGCATCCCCTGTAATCATTATCCCATAGCTTATTCCCGATTATGATTTGTGGGATATTAATACGCATTTCATCCTTGACAGCGTGGAGCATAAGCTTCGGACTTTCAGGCAAGGTAGTTTCCATTTCATAGCTAAATCTGCTTTGCACATCCTTAACACCTTTGATCCCTGCGATCCGTCTCTCCATGCTCTTATCCGAAGCGGCTGTCATTATCCAAAAGTCCGCCAGCTTTTGTTCCACAAAATATTGTTCCACTGATACGTCTATATTACGCCAGGCACAGTCAAGTCCACTGAACACCATAACACCCAAAGTGCTCAATATAATGACAGAAAGTATCTGTCCTTTAGACATTCTCACATCACGTAGGAATTTTTTCATAAGTCCATTCCTTAGCCGGAATGTGTTCCCTGATGTGCTGCCAACCCGTAACCTTCGCTCATTTCTTACTGGACAATCTTTCTCTGCCATACGACCTTTTCCTGCTGCACATTCTTTCTCTGCTGCGCATTCTTTCTCTGCTTTGCTTTCTTTCTCTGCTGTGCTTTCTTTCCCTACTGTGCGCCCATCTCTTACCATGTTATCTCCTCCACAGGCATAGGATTTTCATTATGCTCCACTACATCTATCCTTCCGTTTTTCATACGGATTACCCGATTCGCAATAGGTGCAACAAGCGCATTGTGGGTTATGATCACCACTGTTGTATGGAGCTTTGATGAAACATCGGCCAGCTGCCGTAGTACCTGCATACCAGTTATTGAATCCAGTGCACCAGTAGGTTCATCGCAAAGCAGCAAGGCCGGATTTTTGCACAGAGCCCTTGCGATAGAAACACGCTGCTGCTCTCCTCCCGATAGTTGGGCGGGAAAATTGTTCATCCTATCCTTGAGACCCACCTGCTCTAAAACATCAGTAGGTCTTAACGGGCTTTGGCAAACCTGCTCAGCCAGCTCTACATTTTCTAATGCAGTCAGATTGGGCATTAGATTGTAGAACTGGAACACAAATCCCACATCGTCTCTTCGGTAGCCTGTCAGCTCCTCCTCATCTAGGCCAGTCACCTCTCTGCCTCCAACTATAATGGAGCCCGAGGTAGCCCTGTCCATCCCTCCAAGGAGGTTAAGCACCGTTGTCTTTCCGGCACCGCTAGGCCCAAGTACTACACAAAGCTCGCCCCTCTCAATCTCAAAGCTGACATCGTTTGCTGCAAAAACGATATTATCGCCGGTTCTGTATTCTTTTGTGACATTTCTAAAGATAATATAGCTCATATCATGATCCCCTCTTTTTTACATGTATTTCATATTTGAAATATCTTCTGGCTTTACATCACTGACATTGCTTACGCCGCTTAAACCACTCGCATCCCCTCACATGGGTAACATCACTCATGCCGCTTTTACTATTAACACAGTTTTCGATATTTCAATGAATGAATTCACTCACCCACCATGTGAAAAAAATGCTCCTTAAGAGCATCTATTCCGCTATATAGCCTATCTATTCAACACCAAGCACACGATAAAACAATTCCCGTATAATATCCATTTTCTCGTGCATATTATCCTCTTCAACATTTTCATGTATAGACATAGAGCCATATATTAAAAACGCAGTAGTATCTTTAACATGGCCACAGCTAAATATCTTTTGTCTATTTCCCTCTTCTATAAGTTTCTCCAACCGTGGTAGCAGAATTTTTAAGATATTCTCAGACAGCCTTCTGTGAATTTCCTTATTATCCTTGCTGTGGAGCGCTCCCACCAGCCTTGACGATCCAACATCCTCAATCAGCTTAAAATAGCAATCAAGCTTTTCCTTGGCATTCATTCCAGTCTTAAATTTAAAGCTAGTCACTGTCCTAATAAACTCCTGGCCAAGCTTAACCGCAACAGCGTCTAACAGATCCAGCTTCGATTTAAAGTATCTGTAGGGTAAGCCCTGTGATATCCCTATAGACTTAGACACATCCGACATCATCGTATTATCATAGCCATTTTCCTCAAAAAGCTTTTGTGCCGCTGCAATGATTTCTTCTTTTCTTTCTTCTGGATCTTTAGTGATTCGGGACAAAAAATCGCCCACCTTCCCATTTGTAATCTCATCTATTGTATCTCTTTGACTTAGTTAATGAATCCCTTACACTATACTATATGCTGAATGAGTGAATTCAGTCAATACATATTTGCAAATAAGAGTAGAAAAATTTCTGCTGGTGTTATTCAAAACCGAGTACTGTCATTTTTTCCGTTTCATACTCCTCATAACATCCTTGCTCGCGCTGTCCACCCTGTTGGATTCAATTATTTTTTGAAGAGCCTTGTTATATGTGAAATCATCAAGCTCATTCCTCTTCAAATACACCATTGTCCTCTCGGGAAATTTTACGTAACATACTGATAATGCCCAGGCCACAGCCATTTTTACATAATAACCATCATGCTTTATATCGTCCATGAGTTTTATATAATCATCAATGTGTACTGAATCAATAAAGTAATCCATCCCCATAACAACAGCAAAACGGATCTCGAATTCTTTATTTGATTTGAAATAAGGCTGAAGAAAATCCCATACATGTTCCTTATTTTTTTTGACAAATTTTAACCCCGCACTAAAGCTATCACATAAAGACCAGTTGCTGATTTTTGGCACAAAACCTGCAATGAGCTTCAGCCTCTCTTCTATATCAATCTTCTTCACAAGCCCTATTATGAAGCCCTGAAGCATAATCTCTTCAAAATATTCATCATCGGACTCTTCCAAATACCCCTGCCAATCCTTCGAGGCAATTTCCCTTGCCAGCACTTTTAGCTGCGGCAGCCTTACCCCTAGCATATTGGTAGAGCCAGGCACAAGTCCGGAGATGAAGCCTCGGTATTTTTCATCAGCAAGGCTCTTCAGCCGTTCTTTGATCTCAGTTCTCATATATACCCCCTGCATATTCCTTGCGTTCAATTTCCAATGGGGGCAGGCCCCCATCCCCCCTCACTACAGTCGAAATGAATTCGCCCTACGCTACACTCCGTGCGCCACGCCTGAACGCGGCGTTTGAACAACATCGGCTGGTCGATGACTTCGTCATCTGCTCGCCCATGCATCCAGACTGGGAGATTGTACTCGCCACTGACAGCTTTTTCAATCGGCAACCTCCACCTAAGAGGAAGGGGACTGTGACATTGTTCAAATCTGTCTTATCTGTTTTTTTTAATATCTTCATAGCTTGGCACCAGATCGACCTGCACCTCTGAATCCACTACAACACCGGAATAACTAAATGCTTTTGAATCAGGTACATCATACGCTGAGGAATCATATTCAAATGACATGTATTCAGGCATATCCGGGTTTAACATATTTAGCATCTCATTATTAACATCTGCGCATGTCTTGACATTACTCTTTGCTGGTGTTGATTTTGCACTGGCATTTACCGGCGACTTGGTAAACTCGGCACTTGTATCTACGGTCGCGCGTTTACTGCTTGCATTTAGTGATGCCTCTCTAGTATCCGTCACTAATGAAGTCATCATGTTATCCGTCATCGGTGATGTTTTCATATTATCCGCCACCGGCGGGATTGTTATACCGTCCGACGCCGGTTTAGCCGCAACAGAATATTTATCATCTTCGGCTGGACCCTTTCTCAATTCGCTATTTTGGAGCTGTAAGCTTTGATTACTCGGATTCATAGAGTTGTTCTGCAATCGGTAATCAGGCTTCCAGTCATACGTTATTTTCTTGTTCGGACTGTTATAGCTTTGATTGCTATTTGAATTGCGGTAGTTTTGTCCATTATACGCTCCATAGTGGCTTTTGTTGCTGTTCTGATACCTATTTCTAGCGTTCTCTTCATTCACTTCGTTCTTAATCTTATTAATAATAGGAATAACTATTGTGAAAATAATAATAATAAATAATACAAAACCGCCCAATATAATCACCTCACTTGTATATTCGACACATAGTCTTTATAACCTTCATTTGCCTTGAATTTACCAAACATGCTCCTCTAATATTATACGAGACCTTTTCAGCATTTGACTGATTTTTATCTATAATAAGAATTGTTATAGAAGTTAATAATATAGTCAATGATGTAACCATTGGAATAAATTCAATATCTTATAGAGCACTTAGAGCACTTAGAGCACTTAGAACACTTTTTCAGGGATGGGTGATTGTATGGAAAGATTGAGCAACTTTATTAACTTACTTATCGAGTTATTCATCATAAGCATCTTGTATATGATTATCCTACCTTTGAAGGTATTGTATCGTTTGGGTCAGAAACTCATTCCCAGATAAGTATTTAGCTAGTCCTACTAATGCATCAAGTTACAATGGTGATTCGTCAAAACATCTACCTTATAAGCAAATGTTGCCGCCAGAAGCCAGTCAATTCGCTTCGCTCAGGGAGTCAGGTGGAGACTGAACTCCACTTGACTAAGGAAGTTAACGACCTATAGAGGTCGGCGTCTTCTGAAGACATAGATAAATATAATTGATTGTTTAAAACCTTTGTAGTATAATCAAAATTGCGCATTTTCTCAATAATACCGGAGGTCAGGATATGACACAAGATGTGTTATCCAGGCATCTAGGCACACACGAGCTGTATATGGCCCAGGCATTGAAGGAAGCAGAAAATGCCCGGGGTAAGGGCGAAACGCCAGTAGGCGCAGTTGTGGTCATGGATGGTGAAATAATTGCCCGAGGTCACAACGAAAAGGAGCTAAAACAAGACTCCACGCTCCACGCAGAGATGACAGCAATTAGACGTGCAAGCAAAAGGCTGGATTCATGGAGGTTGACGGACTGCGACCTGTACGTTACTCTTGAGCCATGCACAATGTGTGCCGGAGCCATCATCCAGTCCAGGATCAGAACCCTCTATATAGGAACATCAGATCTGAAGGCCGGAGCAGCAGGCTCGGTTATAGATGTTTTCAGGGTAAAGGACTTCAATCACAGCGTTGACGTGGTCTGGGGGCTTCTAGAGGATAAGTGCGCAGCTATCCTAAGGGAGTTTTTTAGGGAACTGAGGTGATTTGGTGCCAAGTGCGACACTTAAGCGCTTATTGCTACCGATAGCATTTGCAATCACCTCATATAAAATGGTAGTTTAAGTAAAATAGCTTATATATACGGAGGGGTATCGAAGTGGTCATAACGGGGCTGACTCGAAATCCACTCGGTCAGTTGCCTTGATAATGCCGGAAACCCTTGAGTTTCCGTGGGTTTGCGGGATTTTGAAAA
>CAZEIH010000044.1:0-21770 GCA_964512095.1 uncultured Oscillospiraceae bacterium | reverse complement strand
GTAGATAATCTATCCAGCGTTGATGGTATCAAGATTTCCGACATGGCCGGTGAAAATGGAATTATGGCCATGGAGAACGCTATTGCGGATGTACTTAAGAATTCCGGTTATGAAGGTATATTGATTTATGACAATGATTCCCAGGAGAAGAACTTTGCTCTATACAGAAAAACTGGCCATTGGTTTTTTAAAGGACGTATTGATCCTGACGGTCGTGGCCAGTTACCATTTATGGACTTCAATCTAAACCTGCTTCCACCATCAAATATGGTGGCTTATGATGCGCTGCACGTCCCATGGACTGAAATGAAAGATAAACTGCCATTGGCTATCGATATCTATACTTCTCCCAATGAGGATATAGCTATTGTGCTGACTCGAAGCGAGATTCTTTTGTATGCAATAGAAAACAGAAGGCTATCTGAGCAACCTATTGCAAGGCTTAGAATGGAGGAGGGCAGCACAGTTATAATGGCTGAGTGGGGCATGGGAGATTATGTGACCACTTGGGAAAAATCCTTTATTAAGAACAACGAAACAAGAGTAGTCGAGAATCTACTGGATGCTGAATCCGCATCTGTAGCAAGCCAGCCATAGGTGAGCCAGTCCAACCATTCACGATGTTATGTACATATACTAGTCAATTCGCTTCGCTCAGGGAGTCTGGTGAAGACTGAACCGACCTATAGAGGTCAGCGTCTTCTGAAGACATAGATAAAAGAAATATTTCAAATCATTCTAAAATCATATTGATTTCATCTCGAATATATGCTAGAATTACACAAACGGAGCACAAGTGTGCGTCCACCAGGGACAGTTGGGAGCGAACATGAGCGATAATTCAACATACTTACTCATAGATAGCCAAGTTCTGCCAGAAGTGTATACGAGAGTAATAGAGGCAAAGAAATTATTGAGTTCCGGCAAAATTAAGACTGTCAATGATGCAGTTAGAGAAGTCGGACTAAGCAGAAGTGCTTTCTATAAATACAAAGATTATGTGTTCCCCTTTTATGAAACCTCAAGAGGCAGAGTTATCACTCTTTACTTTGTAGTTGAGGATTTCTCGGGCATACTTTCAAGTATTATTAACAAAATTGCCCAGTCGAAGGCGAATATTATTACAATAAATCAAAACATGCCAATCAATGGGCTGGCAGATGTGACAATATCAATTGCGACAACAGGGATGACTGTGGATATTGGCCAGTTGATGGAGAGTATAGGGGAAGTGGAAGGTGTTAGGCAGCAAGAGATTTTGGCAAGGGAATAGGCCTAATGTAAGTATGATGCAAATATCAAATGTGTATAGTTTATGTAGCTAGACTATCGTAGGGAGGTTTGGTTTTATGGATATCGCAATACTTGGATATGGAGTGGTAGGCTCGGGAGTAGCAGAGGTTATAAGGAAAAATTCTCAAAGTATAGCAGCGAGGGCAGGAGAGTTTATAAGAGTTAAGAAAATACTGGATATTAGAGATTTTCCAGAGAGCCCAGACTGTGAGCTTATTACAAAAAACCCGGAGGACGTTTTTGGTGACCCTGACATCAAAGTTGTTGCTGAAACTATAGGAGGAACCAAAGTCGCCCACGAATTCACAAAGCGGGCATTTAGGGCAGGAAAGCATGTCGTAACATCCAACAAGGAGCTAGTGGCCACTTATGGTCCTGAACTCTTGGAAATGGCGTCGGAAAATGGAGTCAGCTATCTCTTTGAAGCAAGTGTAGGTGGAGGCATTCCAATCATAAGGCCTTTGAGCCAATGTCTCTCTGCAAATGTGATAAACGCAATAGCAGGAATACTAAATGGTACCACCAACTATATACTAACTCAAATGCGCAAAGAGGGAATGGATTTCAGTGATGCGTTGAAAGGCGCTCAGCAGAATGGTTATGCAGAAGCGGACCCCTCCGCGGACATAGATGGTCATGATACGTGTAGAAAAATAGCAATTTTGTCATCAATTGCATATAATGAGTTTGTTGACTACAATAATATATATACCGAGGGTATTTCAAAGATTAGCCTTGAGGATATGAAATATGCAGAAGCTATGGATTCTGTTATTAAATTGATTGGTGTTAGTAGAAAAGATGGAGATAGACTATTTGCAAGGGTCTCGCCAGCAATTATCAACAGAGATCATCCCCTGGCCAATGTAGAGGACGTTTTTAATGCAATAGTGGTCAGTGGCGACGCCATAGGCGATGCAATGTTCTATGGAAGGGGTGCTGGAAAGCTTCCGACAGCCAGTGCTGTTGTTGCGGACATTATTGATATAGCACAGCATACAGAATGTAAAGCAAGTGAGTGGAAGCGAAAAGAGAATGATAATCTGGTGCCCTTTAGTGAAGGTGAGACAGAGTGTCTTGTCAGGGTAGCAGTAAGAAGTAAAACTGAAGCAGCAAAGTATATCGAAAAGGTTTTCGGAATTGTTGAATATATAAGCTCAGGGATCGCAGACTTGGAAAATGAGTTGGCCTTTAGGAGCTTCAAAATGACTGAGGTAGCTTTAGCTCAATGTATTGAGGAGTTAGAAAGCGCCGCTTCTGTTAAGGAAGTTATAAATGTTATTAGAATCCTGTAAAGTGTAGGCCGAGATGATTCTCTTACCGCTAAACATGGATGCGACGGACGGGCATACGGACAGGCATACGGACAGGCATACGGACAGTTATAGAATCGAGTATCGGTGAAAGTGTGACAGGGGGACGGGGTGTGACAGCACCCACCCCCATTTGAAAGGATTGGTTTTATGAGAGGATTAACACATATTTATACAGGAGATGGCAAGGGGAAGACGACAGCGGCTATAGGGCTTGGTGTCAGGGCTTGCGGTCAGGGTATGAAGGTGCTTATGGTTCAGTTTCTGAAGGGTATGCCCACGGGAGAAATGTACAGCTTGAAATTGCTGGAGCCTGGATTTGTGCTTTACAGAGGCAAGGGAATTAATAAATTCACATGGGAAATGACGAATGAAGAAAAGGTTCAAGCTGCAGCAGAGCAGCAGAGGATTTTTGAATATGCCTCCAATGCTGCGAGAGGTGGCCAGTGCAACCTGCTAATCCTTGATGAGGTACTGGGAGCCCTTTCAACAGGAATGATTGATGGTGATAGTCTAGTGCAGTTTGTTAGCAACAAGCCTGAAAAACTGGAGCTTGTGTTGACTGGAAGAGATGCGCCACCGGAGCTTACCTCCCTTGCTGATTATGTTTCTGAAATCAGGGCACGAAAGCATCCTGCAAAGAAAGGTATCAATGCAAGAAAAGGGATCGAATATTAATGAAAGCCTTAAGGAATTTGTAAGCTTGGTGAAGGGGATCTACTGCCATAAAGGCAGGGAGGAGGCGGCTTGTGGGCAAGCTGATATTGATTACAGGCGGCGCAAGAAGCGGAAAGAGCACTTACGCCGAGAAAAGAGCTCGTGACATTGGTGAAAGAATACTATATATTGCTACAGCAGTAGTATGCGATGACGAAATGAAGGAACGGGTAAGAAGGCATAGGCTGAGAAGACCTGACAGCTGGACTGTACTTGAGGGATTTCACAGCTTTGACATAACACTACCGGAGGCCCTAATGGGGAGAGATGCAGTGCTGTTGGACTGTATAACTAACATGGTTTCTGGTATCATGCTTCAAAAGGCGATGGACTGGGATAGCTTATCAACAAAGGATATGATTGAGGCTGAACGTGATGTGGATACCGAGGTGGACAAGCTTCTTAATGTCATACGCAATGAGGAAATACCGTTTGTATTAGTCACAAATGAGCTGGGAATGGGCGTAGTCCCGCCGTATGTACTAGGAAGGGCGATGCAGGATATTGCAGGAAGAACAAACCAGAAGCTTGCCAAAGCAGCTGATGAGGTTTTTCTATGTGTGTCTGGTATACCAGTGAAAATTAAGTGACAAAAGGGTGGTAAATATGGCTTACATAAGGCAGCTTTTTATAATGCTCCAATTCATGACAAGATTACCCGTAAGGGTAGATGTAAACGTAGAAAGGGAGGAATATGGGAAAAGTCTGGCGACGGCCCCTCTTGTTGGTCTTGTTATTGGATTGCTAATGGCAGGAGCCTATTTTCTGTTTAGCTTGGTTTTGCCAGTGGCTGTTACTGCGATCCTTACCTTTGCAGTATACATTTTCCTGACTGGTGGTCTTCACCTTGACGGACTGGGTGACACAGCAGACGGCCTTTTCTCATACCGTCCAAAGGAAAAAATACTGGAGATAATGAAGGACAGCAGGGTGGGAACGAATGCTGTCTTAACCCTTATACTTATAATATTGCTAGACATCTCACTTATTACTGCTTTGGAAGAAGGTGCAGTGGTAATAATAATATTAGCACCGGTTGCAGGGAGAATCGGTTCACTAATTGGCGCAGGAGCATCGTCCTACGCCGGTGTTTCCAATGGTCCCGGTAGATGGTGTGTAGAATACTGTAAAGGTAGAGATGTTGTAAAGGGCTTGATAGCTCAATGCCTTATATTTATTGCTGTTTTTGCTGCTAGCTTTTTTAGCACCGGAATTGTAGGGGCTGGCACTGGAGCAGTGGAGTTGGCTAAAGACGCTTCAGTTGTATCATCACTTGCTCTGTTACTTATGGTGACTGCGATACCGCCATTATCAGCATTTGTCTTGACGAGGCTGCTGGGTAGAAAATTGGGTGGAGTTACCGGAGATATACTTGGAGCGGTGTGTGAATTGAATCAGGTGGTTTTTATGTTATCAGCTCTTATACTCTTTAAGTGCTGGTGAGAGGTGATAGGGGGATGGGTATTACTGTCACATAATTTTTTGAAAAGTGACAGTAACCCACGTCCCCCTGTCACACACAAATGGGGGTATCGATATGAAAAAGTATTCGACTAAAAAGCTAGTTTTGACTAGCATGATGATTGCAATTGTATTCTTAGCTACATACTTTACTAAAATTCAAACACCACTGCCGGGGGGGTACTTTAACCTGGGGGATGCGGTTATTATGCTGGCAGCTATTTTTCTTGGGCCGGTTGGAGGATTGATCTCCGGCAGTGTTGGTTCTGCGCTGGCAGATTTGGCCTGCGGCTCTTTGCTGTTTACTCCCATCACATTTGTGGTCAAGGGACTAGAGGGACTGGTAATAGGCGCACTGGTGTCACAAATGCGCAAAACCGGTGTCATGAAGCATGGCCGACTTATTATAGCCATAGTGACCGGTGCTACTATTATGGTGGCAGGGTATTTTCTTGCGGAGGCTTTTATTCTTGGGGCATTCGATGAGGCCTTTGGTCTGACAGCAGCAGTTGCGGAGCTTATTCCTAACTCTGTGCAGGGAATACTTAGCGCAATACTAGGCTATATTCTTACATTAGTATTATCTAAAACAGGTATTGACAAGTATATCAATTAATTTACTCCTACATAGAGCTAGAGTGGCTTCACGGTTGACCAAGGAAGACGCCGACACATAGAGGTCATCGTCTTCTGAAG
This sequence comes from uncultured Oscillospiraceae bacterium, assembly GCA_964512095.1. GTDB lineage: Bacteria > Bacillota > Clostridia > Acetivibrionales > DTU013 > DTU013. The sequence goes on along the minus strand of CAZEIH010000044.1, from coordinate 16,290 downwards.
ACATAGATAAATGGTATAATATGTACACCTTAGAGGTGGAAATGGACTTCAAGCGCTATAGCGATATTAGAATTGCAGAGATATTGATTGAATGTAATTGCCTATAAAGGAGGAATAATTCATGAAGCTAACAGTACTGGGAAATAACGGGCCTTTCCCGGCAGCAGGCGGTGCTTGCTCTGGTTATCTATTACAAAGCGGAAGCACAAGCATAATGATTGACTGTGGAAACGGTACATTGTCAAACCTACAGAAGGTAATAGGAATCGATAAGCTGGATGCCATTATTCTAACACATCTACACAGTGACCATATTTCTGACATCAACGTGCTGAAGTATGCTATTCAAATAAAAAGAAAACATGGCAGTATTGATAGTCTACTGAAAGTATTTGCACCACCTGAGCCAGCACAGGAGTTTGCTAGACTTGATGAAAAGGATGCATTCATACTCGAACCCATATTTGAGAATACAAAGCTGGAGATAGGAGATATGAGGTTATCTTTTACACAGATGAAGCATCCGTATCTGGATTATGCAGTATCAGTAGAGTGTGGCGGCAAAAGGTTTGTATTCTCAGGAGACGCATCGTGGACGGATAGTATTATTGATTTTGCCGGGAAGGCGGATCTACTGATGCTGGATGCTGGACTCCTTGAGAAGGACTACATAGAAGGCGCTGCACATATGACAGCTGCTCAATGTGGCATGGTTGCCGCCAGTGCAGGAGCTAAGGGTCTGCTGTTGACACATTTCTGGCCAGATTATGATATAAATGAGTTGCTTGCAGAAGCCCGGGCAAATTACCCTGGGGCAGAAGCAACCGTAATAATGAAGGAATACATCATTTAAGGTTTTTTAATTGTGATACAGGTGATTGATTGAAGAAAATTATGTTACGAAATAGAATTTCTTGATATCTGGGGGCTCTAGGAAGGATATATATATAAAATGTTGAATATTGTTAATTGTTGGAGACGAACCATCTGAATCCAAGTGAAGGGCTAACAAGGATGGCTACAAGTACGGCTACAAGTACGGCTAACAAACAGGTTTACAAGGGGGAGCTATGCAGGAGATAATGAATGTTAATGTTAAGATGACGTTGAAGGACTTAAAGGAATACTGCTTCGCATTAAGCATGTCGGGATTCAATAAAGTATTTCTAATAATTGGCATAATATTATGTGTATTGTTAACAATGACCGTGGCTTTGTTTGCAATACTGACTAGAAACATTTGGAATATGATCCCAACAACTATTTTGCTTATATTCGTCATAGCAGGATTCAACCTGCTTCCTACAGTAATCATGTATTTGGTACATCGAAGTAGCTATAATAAATCAAAGCTTGCGAAGGAATTACAAAGCTATTGCTTTTTTGATGACAGGCTGGAGATTAGTTCGGAAAGTGGGAAATTTATTTTATCATGGAAGGATGTATATAGGATACAGGAGTATAGACCGTGTTTTGCCATACAATCTGCGCCAGGTAAAACATTTTTGATTCCCAGAAGATGCTTTGAAAGTCAAGAACATTTGGATGTATTTTTGAATATCATGAGATCCCAGAGTAACGTAACTAGATTAAGGCTGAAAGGTTATAGGCTCAAAAATAGCAATCCCGATTATGGCGAAATATTGTGTAAGGAGAGCTATGGCCAAGCTGTTGAATCAGAGAATGAACAAGGGGAGCCGGTTTTACAGATAGAGTTCTCACTTCAGTTAAGTGATTATCTTCGATTCAGCTTCAGGCACTATTATACAAAACCCATGGGGCTAATTCTCACAGCTATTGGTGTACTGTTGTTAGCGGCATTAATAAGAGGCCTCATATTGGGTATAGGTGTTTTGTTCTTCCCATTAGTTTTTGGAATACTTCTGACCGTACTCATGCCATTAATGATTTACTACAATAGCATTAAGGCCTACAAAAAGGACGCTGCTATTCAGGAGTCTTATATTTTCATGTTTTTCGAGCATTACTTTATTCTCCGTCATATAAAAGGAGTGAGCAGAATAAAGTATACTGATTTACTGAGGGTTACTGAAAGAAAAACAGCTATTTTTCTTTATCTATCTAACGAGCTAGCATACATAATCCCCAAAGGGGCATTTGACAGTGAGGAGGATAAGCTAATAGCATTAAGGGACCTGCTAAAGCTTTAATGCCTCGAAGAAATAGAGTCAATTCGCTTCGCTCAGGGAGTCAGGTGGAGACTGAATTCCACCTGACCAAGGAAGTTATTATTACGTCTTCATTCATCGCCGACCCATAGAGGTTGGCGATGAATGAAGGCATAGATAAAGCCCTGCATATATACCAATGCAGGGCTTTAAATAATCCTGGGCCCTTATTTATTAACCTTAAAATTCTTCAACTTCATATTAAGCTCTTGAACAAGCACATCAAGCTGGTCTGCGCTAACCTTCATATCTTCAATTTCCTGTAGCTGTTGCTCTGTGGTAGCTGCAACCTCTTGGCTAGATGCCGCTGTCTCTTGCGAAACTGAGGAGATGTTCTCAATAGAAGCTATAACATTATCCTTATCAGACTGCATTCTTACTATAGAATCATTGATAGCTTTTATCTTTTCTACAATTGTGCCGACTCCATTTGCAATATCGTCAAAGGCCTTATTTGTGATATCAACAGCATTATTCTGTTCCTTGGAAGCATCACGCATTACTTCCATTGCCTTAATAGCCATTTGGGATTCTTCACTGATGTTTTCCATCAGATGAGTTATTTCCTCGGTAGATTGCCTGCTCTGATCTGCCAATTGTCTGACTTCCTCTGCTACCACAGCAAAGCCCTTACCCGCCTCACCTGCTCTTGCTGCCTCAATAGCGGCATTTAATGCAAGCATATTGGTTTGTTCAGCAATATCTTCGATGGACAGTACAAACTTACCTATATCCTTTGTGGTATTTGTCAGATTTTCTACTACGGAAAATATTTTCTCAGTTGAATCGTAGCTTTCTGCAGATTTCTTACGCAGTATGTTTACAGTATTAAGACCGGCATCATTTAGTCTGTGAATATCATCGGTCTGCTCTATAACACTTTCATAGCCATTAGAAACAAAATCGATTTGCTCTGATAGTCTGTCAACAAGCTGAACTCCATTCTGAGCATCAGAAGCTTGGTCTGATGCGCCCTTGGCAATTTCATCAACTGTTTTTGCAATCTCGCCGATGGAGATTCCAGTTTTGTTTGCAGTTGCACTAACCTTTCGAGATGCTTGCATTATTGATAAGGATAAAGTAAAAAAGCTGTCGACCAAATTCCTTATATCACTTAGAATTGCGTTAAGGACAGAGGCAATGCCTGCGTAGGAGCCGAATGTTTTGGGCTCTAGAAATGTAGAATAATCTCCATCCTTGATAGCAGAAAGCTCATAATCAAATTGCTCAGCCACCTTTTTTGAAACTATGCTGTTAATTAGTCTCAGAGTTAAGTAGGTAAGAAAGGCCGTGGCCAATACCAGCAAAGACTTACCAAACTCTCCGGTAATTATTATGAATACGGCGGTCATCAAAACTCCTACTACAGATGCTGCTATAATGGTTAGCTTGGCTTGAAAGCTCATATGTTCATTGATAGATTTTATACTTCTTTTCTTTGTTCGGGCCATATCCATCCTCCTCCAAAATATTGAGTATTATCTATTTCGATATTGCAAAAGCTAAATCCTCCTTTTTAAGTGGCATTAGCGAAATATAATGTAATTACGAAGAATATGTCGAAAATTAATTATTGACACACATTGTACAATTGTATACAATGATACAAATAAACAATAAAGCAGGGTGATTATATGCTGGAATTCAACAAGAGAACTAACACATTGGAGCAAACGCAATACCGTTATTCATTACAGGATATCGCAGCTCCTAATCTTTACAGAGAGATATTTAATTATGACGAAATACCAAAATGTGCGTTTAACCATAGAAGAGTGCCCATGTTTCCGGCAGATGAGATGTGGATCACAGATACTACATTCAGAGATGGGCAGCAGTCAAGAGCTCCATATACTGCAGAGCAAATAGTAAAGCTCTATGATTTTTTACATAGGCTAGGCGGCCCTAATGGAATAATTCGCCAGTGTGAATTTTTCCTTTATAGCGACAGGGACAAAGAAGCTGTGTATAAATGCCAGGAAAGAGGCTATGAATTTCCTCAGGTGACTAGCTGGATTAGAGCGACAAAGGCTGATTTCCAGCTTGCAAAGGATATGAATGTTAAGGAAAGCGGCATATTGGTCAGCTGCTCTGACTATCACATTTTCAAAAAGCTAAACATGTCTAGAAAACAGGCTCTGGAGCATTATCTAAGCATTATAAAGAGCGCCATTGATGTAGGCATAAAGCCTCGCTGCCATTTTGAAGATATAACCCGTGCAGATTTTTACGGCTTTGTAGTACCCTTTGCACTGGAGCTCCGCAAAATCAGTGAGGATAGTGGTGTTCCAATAAAAATCAGAGCATGTGATACCTTGGGCTATGGAGTTTCTTACCCGGGTGTTGCACTTCCTAGAAGTGTTCCGGGAATTATATATGGTCTTAGGCACCATGCTGGTTTCCCAAGTGAATTGCTGGAATGGCATGGTCATAATGACTTTTACAAGGCTGTGTCCAATTCTGCCAGCGCATGGATGTATGGCGCATCCAGCGTGAACTGTTCACTTTTGGGCATAGGTGAGAGAACAGGAAATACACCTCTGGAAGCAATGGTAATCGAGTATGCCCAGCTGAGGGGTACGACGGACGGTATGGACACCACAGTAATCACCGAAATCGCGGAATATTATGAAAAAGAGCTAAATTATCTAATTCCTTCGAGGACGCCCTTCGTAGGCAAAAACTTCAACACCACACAGGCGGGTATTCACGCTGATGGATTGTTGAAGGATGAGGAGATATATAATATATTTAACACCGACAAGCTATTAAATAGACCTGTAGGAGTTGCAATCAACCAAACATCAGGTACTGCCGGAATAGCTCACTGGATTAACAATTTCTTTGGCTTTACAGGAAACAAGAGGCTTGATAAAAGAGACGACAAGGTAATGAAGCTTAAGGAGTGGGCGGATGAGCAGTACAAAAATGGCAGGGTGACGGCATTAGGGGAAAATGAGCTGGAAGAGGCAGTAAAGCTGCTTATCCCGGAGGTGTATGACCTGGTGCTGTAAAAGACTTTGGACGTAGGAAACCTAAAGGGAAGAAAAAAATGATAGAAAGAGGGTATTTAGAATGGGATTAAATCTTGCACAAAAAATCATTAAGGAACATCTAATCAGTGGCCAAATGGCTGCTGGAAGTGAAATATCAATAAGGATAGACCAGACACTGACACAGGATTCTACTGGAACAATGGCATATCTACAGTTTGAAGCCATGGGCATACCAAGAGTAAGGACAAAGAAGTCAGTAGCATATATTGATCACAATACTCTACAGGCTGGCTTTGAAAATGCAGATGACCACAAATATATACAGACAGTCACCTCTAAGCATGGGGTATACTTCTCCAGACCTGGTAACGGAATTTGTCATCAGGTGCAGCTTGAACGCTTTGGAGTGCCCGGCATGACGCTACTGGGCTCGGATAGCCATACGCCAACAGGCGGCGGCATAGGTATGCTGGCAATTGGTGCCGGTGGACTTGACGTAGCTGTAGCAATGGGTGGCGGCCCTTATTATATGATGATGCCGAAGGTCTGCCGTGTCATCCTCAAGGGCAGTTTGCAACCCTGGGTGTCAGCGAAGGATATAATATTGGAAGTGCTGCGCATCATGACTGTAAAAGGTGGTGTTGGCAAGGTCATTGAATATGCCGGGGAGGGTATAGCATCACTGACTGTACCAGAGAGAGCTACTATCACAAATATGGGAGCAGAGCTAGGTGCTACTACATCGATTTTCCCCAGTGACGAAGTGACAAAAGCATTCTTGAAGGCCCAGGGAAGAGAAAATGAGTGGATGGAATTGGTAGCTGATGCAGATGCTGTTTATGATGAAGAGATAACAATCAATTTGGAAAGCCTTGTACCAATGGCTGCAAAACCCCACAGTCCGGATAATGTTGAGACTATTACCGGCATAGGAAAAATAAAGGTGGATCAGGTGGCAATAGGTAGCTGCACAAATTCCTCCTATATGGATATGATAAAGGTTGCAAAAGTATTAAAGGGTAAGACCGTTCACCCAGATGTGAGCTTGGTAATTGCTCCCGGCTCCAAGCAGGTGTTAACAATGCTGGCAAAGGAAGGCATACTGGCGGATATGGTAGCAGCAGGCGCCAGGATACTTGAATCAGCTTGTGGACCATGTATAGGAATGGGTCAGGCTCCGTCTACAAACGCGATTTCACTTAGAACATTCAACAGAAACTTTGAAGGTAGAAGCGGAACAAAATCGGCGGGTGTCTACCTGGTAAGTCCTGAAACAGCAGCTGCAAGCGCAATTGCAGGTGTACTTACGGATCCCCGTGAACTGGGAGGAGCTCCTGAGGTTAAAATGCCTGATAGCTTCCTTATTAATGATAATATGGTAGTGGCGCCGGCTCCTGAAGGCAATGCTATCGAAGTGGTCAGAGGCCCCAATATCAAGCCTTTCCCACTGAATAGGGAAATGCCTTCTGAAATTGAGGGAGCTGTTCTAATCAAGGTAGAGGACAACATAACCACAGATCATATAATGCCTTCAAATGCAAAGCTACTGCCTTACAGGTCGAATATACCGTACTTGGCCGAGTACTGCCTAACTCCTTGTGATCCTGATTTTCCAAAGAGAGCAAAGGAAAGCGGCGGAGGATTTATAGTAGGTGGCTCTAACTATGGGCAGGGTTCAAGCCGTGAGCACGCAGCACTGGCTCCACTACAGCTGGGAATAAAGGGAGTGTTGGCAAAGTCCTTTGCAAGGATACACATGGCCAATCTTGTCAATTCTGGTATACTTCCTGTGACATTTGCAGATGAAGCTGATTATGAAAGGATAAATAGTGGTGATGTCCTTGTGCTGGAAAATGCCAGGGAACAGATAAAGGCCGGAAATGAGCTGGTTCTTAAAAACAAGACAGCAAGCACAACAATAAAAGTGTACACAGCGTTATCTGACAGGCAGGTAGACATAATGCTGGCAGGTGGCCTGCTCAACTACACCAGGAATCAGAGTAGGTAAGGGCGTCAAATGGCGCTGACTGATGGCCTGTAATGGTGGGTGGATAACGGCGCCAAATACTCTGGCTGGCAGCCTCGAATAATAAGCAGGTAATGTCGCCAATTACTCTGGCTGGCGGTCAAAAATGATAAAGTGATATATATATAGTGGGACGATGGTTTAGGGAGTGAAAAAAATGATGGGTGAATTCGGTGATACACAATCACAGTTCAATTCATTACACAGCAGAGTCTTCAACCAGATTAGAAATGATATTCTAAACGGTGTGTACGAGCCCGGAGAAAGCCTAATTGAAACAAAACTGTCTGAAGAGCTGGGTGTCAGCCGTACTCCGGTTCGCGAAGCCTTCAGACAGTTGGAACTGGAAGGTCTTGTACAGTCGGTGCCTAACAAGGGTGTGACGGTGAGAGGTGTATCAGAACAGGATATACAGGATATATACACTATTAGGAGGCTGATCGAAGGCCTTGCGGCTAGGTGGGCTGCTGAAAAAATTACACCTAATGAGCTTGAGGAATTAAAAGAGGTAGTGGATTTAGAAGAGTTCTATACAAAAAAAGGTGATTATAACCAACTGCTTAAGTTTGATACAAGGTTCCACGACATTATATTCAGAGCCAGCAAAAGTATGCCCCTGATGCATACCTTGAGCACCTTCCACCACTATGTTCAAAAGGCGAGGAAGGTGTCCATGAGCACCCCCAAGAGAGCTAAAGAGGTACTGGGAGAGCACAAGGCGATACTACAGGCCATTATAGAAAAGGATGCCGATAAAGCTGAACAGCTGACGACACAGCATGTAAGGAATGCCAGCAGCAACCTTCTGGGGCAGTCTCACAAGGATGAGGCCTGACCGGGATTATCGTAAATTGATTTTCATTACACAGCGCTTACCACCTGTTTTAACGCTTTCGATAAGCTCGACATCTGAATTGCATTCAAGTGCGGTATCGAACAGCTTTTTGGTGTAGCCGACTGTGCACAGGCACCAGGTTTTTGAAAGCTGGTCCTCAGCATGCTGAACACAATCGCAATAACAATAAGGGTAGGAGAAAAACAACACATCTCCTTCATTCCAAACGCTGTGGTCGCCCTTAAATGTAGCATTATACCTTTCGCAAAACTCACTAAGGCTTCCAGAAGCCTGATACATGTTCCTGATAGCCTCTATAAATTCTGGCGGAGGAGTGCAGGAGCAGTCCGTACGGATTTTTTTGATTTGTGTATCATCAAAATTGTTTTCAAGGTAATTGCAGACATCATTTGCCCATTCAAACTTGCGTTTATTGTCTGCAGATTTGGATAGATATACTTTCTTTGCCATGGCGTCAGCAGCTTCCTTGCCGACATTTTTTTTCACGCTACCGTATAGTCGTGTGGATTTTTCATTATCATTTTTTGGCATACGCTTCTCCTTTTTGATTTCTTTATCGATTGAACCATACCCGAAGCCGTTATTCCATCTCAACCATGCTGACGGGCTTCCAAAAACAAATCAATATCTTCAATGATGTATTTTGTTCCTGTGGTATGCAATGCCTCGTAGCAAGAAAGTGCATAACCAGAAACGCTGTATAGCTTAATAGGCTTATAGTCTCTTTTCCAGTCAGGTTTTTGCCGCTTCTGAACAGTATGAATTAAAAGACTCATTTTCATTACCTTATGATTACTATACTCCACAATTTGCAAAATTGTCAATAAATGTGTGTAAGCTTGATTACAGTCATGGCAAGGGAGCTCCTTAATGTTTGTGGTCCTTCCTTTCCACAGAGAATCTCCTTGTTTGGCTTTCTTCTATTAATGCATAGTATAATTCTATGAAAATTCAGGTCCGAAAACGTCAGCTCTATAGTCAGCCGTTTCACCGCTTGACAATTGTACCGTTTTTTAAGTTGGGGGATCTTCATAATAGTTAATTCACATGACCCAAAGCTGATTTTTGGTACATTCTTTCACATAGCAACAAAAAAGGCACTCTGCCATGAGAGTGTCTTTTTTAACTGGTGACCCATAGGGGACTCGAACCCCTGTTACCGCCGTGAGAGGGCGGTGTCTTAACCGCTTGACCAATGGGCCATAATTTAAACTGCAAAAATCATTATACCATGGTATTCTTGTGATTACAATAGCAAATAATCATATTGAATATCCTTCTATATCTACTTTATTTGTGATAAAATTAGACAGTAAATAGGGAGGGGCGAAAATTGTCTACACGAAAGAAGCATAATCACAAAAAGAGCACACGCTACAAGCAAAAGGAATCAGCTGCTCAAAGGGAAAAGCGGGAATTATTTATGGCTATACCCTTATCCCTGATAGCCGGAATTGTACCTGTAATCGTCTTCATAAGGGAAATGATTCTTAATGATCCCGGAAATATGTATTGGGATGGAAGAAATACACATTATGACATATTTTCGTATTACAAAATGGTATTCTTCTTGATATTCACCTGTGTTGGAGTATTAACCTACATGTATCTGAATCGAGAGAATCCTTTTGATAAACCCAGGCGAAATTACTATATACCACTGGGTGTCTTCAGCCTTTTCGCAATTATTTCTGCAATATTCTCAGAATACAAGCCAGTCGCCTTCTTTGGTATCGTCGAGAGATATGAGGGCGTTTTTGTACTTGTAGCATATGCAATTGTAGCGTTTTTATCGATGAATGTCTTTAAAAAAGAAAAACAAATAAAGATACTTTTTGGATGTCTGCTTTCATCAGCAGCCATTATTTCTATCATTGGCCTATTTCAGTATTTTAATAAAGATATATTCGAAACCAAGTTTATTCTGAATCTAATATCACCACCATCATTGAAGGGCAGCGGATCGTTAACAACTAAGTTTGATAATGTATACTCAACGCTCTTCAACCCCAATTACGTTGGAAGCTATATGGCAATGATAATACCTGTGATTGTGGTGCTTATTTTCTGGGCAAAGAAGTTTAGCTATAAAATTGCACTTAGTGTTTTACTGGCCCTTTCAGCCATTACTCTTATAGGTTGTGATTCCCGTGCGGGGCTATTGGGAACGGCAATTGCATTCATTGTGTTGATAGTCATTTATAGAAGAAAATTAATCGAGCACAAGCGGATAACTATATCTATAGCTATTCTAGCAGTAGCTGGAATTACTATATTTAATTTTGCAACCCACGGCTCAATTGTAAATCGAATTGAACGTATGCTTACCCTGGGACTCAAGGAAGATGATGGAGCTATGCTGGAATTGCATGAGAAGCTGGCAGGTTTAAATGATATAAAGATGGATAATGAAAAAGCCCAGATTCTCACTGATAAAGGTACGCTCTTGATAACCCATAAGGATGGAAGAGTGGACGTAATGGATGAAAACGGCGAGCCGCTTGCTTCAGAGCTTAACAATGATACTGTTAACATAAATGATGAGCGTTTTAGTAATATAAGGCTTCGTATAAAGCCTGAAGAAGCCATAATGCTGATTTACTACAATGATTATGAACTTATGAATATTGTATTTACAAAGGAGGGACTTAGGAGTACCTCAAATAGATGGCTAGCATACAGGAATGATAGAGAAATAGAAACCTTTGGCTTCAAAGGAATTGAAACCTTAGGCTCAAACAGAGGGTATATTTGGTCCAGGTCACTTCCGCAGCTAAAGGATACAATTATCATTGGAAAAGGCCCAGACACCTTTGCATTATACTTCCCCCAGTATGACTTTTTAGGCAAGCTAAAGTATTACATTACAGGTAATATGTATGTTGACAAACCCCATAACATGTACCTGCAAGCCGCCCTGAATACAGGTGTACTATCACTATTGGCAATACTGGCGCTCTTTGGTATATACGTGGTTTCCAGCATCAAGGTATACTGGAAGGCGGATTTCAAAAGCTTCCTGCCGGTTGCAGGTACTGCCTGCTTCGCAGCATTCTTTGGATACGCCATAGCTGGAATAATGAACGATAGTACTATATCTGTAGCGCCAGTATTTTGGGTACTGCTAGGGATGGGAATGGGGATCAATTTGATTCTGCGAGGGGAACAGGGGTGACAGGGACCGTTGTTAATCTTAAAATCCAACTCATATAATATCCAACTCATATAATATCCAAATATCATCCTTATTCATGTATTGCATACTGCTTTCGGTTTGAGTCATACGAAGAAACAATTCATCGAAATCATCTGAACGCACAGTCAAAGCGGCTGGTTTTTCCAATGGTTCACAGATATTCGGTAATACAGCGCAATTTCATAGCGTAGAAGGGAGGATTTTTGAAGAAAAAGGGAAGAATTTATTAGCTTCAGAGAAATCCTTTGTAAAGTAATACGATTAGGAATGAGCAGATTGGGTGAGGATGACGAATTGGATGAAGTGATGATAAAGATGTACACTATGCTTCAAGCTAAAAAGAATCAGCCTGGTGGGTTATCTGAGGGTGGGGCGAAGGCTTTAGCTATTTTAGAGTCCAAAGACAAGAAGGTGGAGTAAGTAAGTAAGTAAGTAAGTAAGTAAGTAGGTGGTTGCTGGATACGCAGTAAAGTTGGTATAATACTATAGAAGAAAGGTCGTGCAACAGTTGTCCAAGTTCTGTGATTGAGTGGAGTAGGATCATACATGATAAAGATACTAATGGCTGTATATAACGGTGAAAAATATCTGTCAGCTCAAATTGAATCCATACTGTCTCAGACAGTAAAGGATTGGAAGCTCATCATACAGGATGATTGCTCAACTGATGAAACCTTTAACATAGCAAAGGGATTTGCAAATAAACACCCCGACAGAATTTCTGTTATACAGCGTGAAACCCCATCCGGATCCGCGAAGGACAATTTTTTTAGTATGGTAAAGTATGCTGACACTGAATATACAATGCTATGTGACCAGGACGACATATGGCTACCTGATAAAATCCAGGTAACTTTAAGAAAAATGCAGGAGCTTGAGGAAAAAACCGGCTTTAGTGAGCCTATTTTAGTTCATACAGATTTGAAGGTAGTAGACAGTCAGATGAACGTTATAGACAAGTCTTTGTTTGAATATCAGAAGCTTGATAAATGTAAGGATAAGCTTAATAATCTATTAATCCAAAATATTGTTACAGGCTGTACTGTAATGGTAAATCATATATTGATTACTAAAGCAAATAAAGTGCCTGTCAAGGCTATTATGCACGATTGGTGGTTAGCTTTGATAGCAGTTGCATTTGGCCATCTAGGGTTTGTTGATAAACCGACAGTGCTATACAGACAGCATAGGAGCAATGAGGTTGGCGCAAAGGACGTAGCGAGCTTGTCATATATAGTAAAGAAGACAATGTCAGTAGTGTATTCACCTAAAAATGCTAGATCATTGTTATCCTCAACGTATGCCCAGGCTGAATGTTTTATTAGTACGTTCAGAGAAGATCTGTCTGAAGTAAATCTACAGATCCTATCAGCTTATATATCAATTCCTCATAACAGTAAAATTAGAAGACTGAAGATAGTATCGAAGTATGACTTTTGGAAAACCGGAATTGTTAGAAGGGTTGGACAGGTTATGTTAACTTGATAGAGGAAATTAAAGATGGTATGAATATATAACACTCGAAGGGTACTAAAAATTGTGAAACTGTGAAATCATAAAATTGTAATAGTACACTAGGTATGCTATAATATTTTGGAATTCGACCTTTTTAAATTACTGACCGAAGTGGAGGGAATAACTTGAAAGGTATTGTTTTAGCGGGAGGAAGCGGCACCAGGCTTTACCCTTTGACACTCGTTACTTCAAAACAGCTATTACCAATATATGATAAACCGATGATCTACTATCCCCTTTCAATATTGATGCTGGCAGGCATACAGGATATTTTGATCATTTCCACACCCCAGGATTTGCCCAATTTCAGGCGTCTTCTAAATGACGGTTCCGACTATGGTATCCGTTTGTCATATAAGGAACAGTCATCACCAGATGGCTTAGCTCAAGCATTCATACTGGGCGAGGAATTTATTAACGGCGATTCATGCGCAATGATACTTGGGGACAATATATTCTATGGGAACGGGTTAGTCAGGCACCTTAGAAATGCAGCACAGCAGGAGACAGGAGGTACTGTATTCGGATATTATGTAGATGATCCCGAACGCTTTGGAGTCGTAGAGTTTAACGAGAATGGGAAAGCAGTTTCACTTGAAGAAAAACCGGTAAATCCCAAATCGAATTATGCGGTAACAGGGCTTTACTTTTATGATAATAAAGTATGTGAGTACGCAAAAAGCCTTAAGCCATCTGTAAGAGGAGAGCTTGAAATCACTGATTTGAACCGTATTTACCTTGAAGAGGGATTGTTAAATGTTATAACACTGGGTCGAGGTTATGCATGGCTTGATACAGGTACAGTAGATTCACTAGCAGAAGCTGCTGAGTTTGTAAAGGTTATTGAAACAAGGCAAGGCATAAAGATTTCGGCACCAGAGGAGATAGCCTGGAGAAATGGCTGGATTAGTAAAGAGAAGCTACTTGAGTCTGCTAGCAGATACGGGAAATCCTCCTATGGAGAGCATCTGAGGAAAGTTGCCGAGGGCAGAATATTATACTAGAATAGGATGTATGCCTAATATCATTTGTTAGGAGAGTTATACGTGAATGTTATAAAAACCGATGTTCTTGGTGTTTGTATATTGGAACCGAGGGTCTTTGGCGACCATCGCGGATGGTTTATGGAAGCGTGGTCACAAAAGAAGATGGAGGCCGCCGGTTTATTCTATAATTTTGTTCAGGACAATCATTCCTATTCAGCTAAAAAAGGAACGTTGCGAGGTCTCCATTTTCAAAAGGGAGAGGCAGCCCAGGCGAAGCTCGTCCGTTGCGGAAAGGGTGCGGTGCTTGATGTTGCGGTGGATCTTAGGAAGGGCTCACCTACCTATTTGAAATGGACAGCAGCAGAGCTTTCGGCTGAGAACAAGCGGCAGTTTCTGATACCGCGTGGTTTTGCCCATGGTTTTCTTACACTGACTGATGACGTTGAATTTCTGTACAAGGAAGACAACCCATATATTCCTGAAACAGACAGGAGTATTATATGGAATGACCCTGACATCGGTATAGAATGGGGTATAGAAAAACCCATCCTATCAGAAAAGGATCAAAAGGCCCCTGGATTAGCGGAATGTGATATGGATTTTATATATGAGGTGATATAATGAAGATTCTAGTTACCGGTGGTGCCGGATTTATCGGTGCTAATTTCGTCTATTACATGCTCGATAAATACAAGGAATATAAAATAGTTTGTCTCGATGCACTGACCTATGCTGGCAATCTTGAAACACTTGCAGAGGCAATGAACAATCCGCATTTTAAATTTATTAAGGGTGATATTGCTGATAGAGATTTGGTTTATAAGCTATTTGAGCAGGAGCAACCCGATGTGGTTGTCAACTTTGCAGCGGAGAGCCATGTGGATCGTTCAATCGATGATCCTGGCTTATTTTTGCAAACAAATATTATAGGGACAGGTGTGTTGCTTGATGCCTGTAGAAAATATGGTATACAGCGATATCATCAGGTTTCTACTGATGAAGTTTATGGAGACCTGCCCCTTGACAGGCCTGATCTGTTTTTTACAGAGGAAACGCCACTTCACACATCAAGCCCGTATTCATCATCAAAAGCAGCAGCCGATTTATTGGTTTTGTCATATTATCGTACATTCAAGGTGCCTGTGACTATATCACGGTGCTCAAACAATTACGGGCCTTATCATTTTCCTGAGAAGCTGATACCCTTAATGATAGCTAATGCATTGTACGACAAGTCTCTACCTGTTTACGGTAAAGGAGAAAATGTACGTGACTGGCTTTATGTAGAGGATCATTGCTCAGCAATTGACCTGATCATTCATAAAGGGCGTGAAGGTGAAATCTATAATGTAGGCGGACATAACGAGCGTACTAATATGGAGGTAGTAAGAACGATACTTTGTCAGTTGAAAAAGCCGGAAAGCCTTATTTGCTATGTCACCGATCGGCCTGGCCATGACCTGCGCTATGCCATTGATCCGTCAAAAATACACCGTGAGCTTGGTTGGCTCCCGGAAACTGATTTTGATGACGGTATAAGAAATACAATAAAATGGTATCTTGATAATAAGTCTTGGTGGGAGAACATTATCAATGGGGAATACAAGAACTATTATGACAGGATGTATGGTGATCGTGGGCCTGTTGTAGATAAATAATAATTAAAATGTTCTGTGAAGGGAATTGTTAAATGAAGGTACTTGTTACAGGTATAAAAGGACAGCTTGGGCATGATGTAATGAAAGAATTGAATTTACGCAGTATAGAGTGCGTAGGTGCTGATATAGAGGAATTTGATATAACCGACTTAATGGCAGTGACTACTTTTATTTCAGCACATCACCCTGATGTTGTAATCCACTGTGCAGCTTATACGGCAGTGGACAAAGCTGAGGAAAGCTCCAAGCTTTGTAGAGCAGTTAATGCTCTAGGTACCAGAAATATCGCATCAGTATGCAAAGAAATTAATGCAAAGATGATATACATTAGTACAGACTATGTATTTCCCGGGTCTGGTGACAAAGCATATGAAGCTGATGACTCCACGGGACCGCTTGGTATATACGGGCAGACGAAGCTCGAAGGTGAGCATGCTGTCAGAGAATTGCTATACAAGTGTTTCATTGTGCGTATATCATGGGTATTCGGTAAAAATGGGAATAATTTTGTGAAGACGATGCTCAGACTGGGAAAAGATCGCAGTGAGGTAAATGTTGTATGTGACCAGATCGGCTCGCCAACATATACAGCGGATTTAGCACCGCTGCTTTGTGATATGGCGGCAACAGAGAAATATGGCATTTATCATGCAACTAACGAAGGATATTGCTCATGGGCTGAGTTTGCCCAGGAGATATTTAATCAGGCTGGTTATATGACAAGAGTAAATTTTATTCCGACTTCGGAGTATCCGACAAAAGCGGTACGACCATCGAATTCAAGGTTGAGCAAAGGAACGCTGGATGAGGCTGGATTCAAGAGACTTCCGGCATGGCAGGATGCAGTAGAAAGATACTTAGGAGAAAT
>CAZEIH010000043.1:11973-21801 GCA_964512095.1 uncultured Oscillospiraceae bacterium | reverse complement strand
TCCTTTGGATTTTCTATTTTTTCCGCTAACGTGCTCTCATATTTACTTATAGTCAACCAGTCCGTACGAAAATGGCCTTCGCCAGTTTCTTCATCAACCATATATGTGTCACCGTGCCATGTACCGCCTAAATCTCCATCCCTCATTGTTCTGTCGCCATACTTCATCCCGCCATAAAGATCCATTCCCTGACCGTAGCCTACCACTCCATTCGTTTCCGTCAGCACAGTCGCATTCCCATCCTTGTCTATGAAGGTATCACCGGCTATAGGAAGCATTCTTTCGGGATCATCATACCTTAGTACCATGGGCTCTCTTTTTGAGGGGGTGCTGGTACCGGGGAGTAGGCTGTTTCCACCGCATCTTTCCTTTTAAGCGACACTTTATAGTAATCTTTTATATTTTGGGTAATCCCCTCTGTTATCTTCAGCTCATCACCATTTGCTTTCGCTATATTCACCAAAATATATGCCATGTCTTCAGAAGACACCGTCCTTTCTATTAATTAACTTCCTTGGTCAGGTGGAGCTCAGTCTCCACCTGACTCCCTGAGCGAAGCGAATTGACTTCGCAAAGGTCTCACAGAACCGCAAGGATTTTCAACCTTCCACATATTTCAACAATGTTCACCCAAAAAAAATAACCTTATACTACGAATTATATTGTAGATGGTCTATTGTTAATGATATTATATTTATGTAGCGAGAAGATTGGTCTCCCACTCCTCGTTGTAACCACACAGGCAAGAAAATCTTTCTACAAACGAAAGAATTCTTTTTACATACACCTTGTAATACTGGTCATTTTGAGAACAAATCTACTAATCCTATATAACACTCGAGCAAGGGGGTTGTGAGAATGAAGGTAAAAATTCTAAGTTTTCTTACATTATTACTTATAACAGTACTAGTCATTATATCTCTTCCATCAGAAGCAGCGGCACAACCGCAAACAAATACTGAGCAATCATCAGAAGAAACGGCACAACCACAAACTACTACACAAACTACTACACAAACCATATACACACCAAGCTCATGGGCTGCAGAAAAAGTAGCTATAAGCAACCAAGCCGGCATTACCCCCAAAGACTTCGAAATAAGTCCATACAACGAAAATATTACGCGACTTGATTTTTTTAAGTTGATTATCAATATCTGCGAGCTTTACGGCATACCCCTACCGGAGCTCAATGAATTAAAGCCTTTCTCCGATACTCAGGAAGCTGCTGCCGGTTATGCATATATGCTTGGTTTAAGTCAGGGAACATCACCGGGTATCTTTAGCCCTGAGCAACCCCTCACCAGAGAAATGGCGGCAGTAGTCATATCAAGGATACGCCTGTTATTTGCGAGTGCTGCCAGAAACAACAGTTCAAACACCACACCCGCATACCCATACGACCCTGGCAACTCCGACCATACACCTACATACCCATACGACCCTGACAACCCCGACCATACACCCACATACCCATATGGCCAAGATTACTCTGACCGTAGCGGATATGCCCGCCATGTCCGAGGTTACGACACCCCTGAGACTGTTTACAAAACACCAAGTGGTACCCTGTCCTATGCTTCACCAATGGATACACGTCAGGCTGACCGCGTGCTTAAAGAGCATTCAACTGACAGTGATCAAATATCAGAGTGGGCAAAGGCCAACATGGCAGACGTCTATTCACATGGTCTGTTGACAGGCGTAGGAGAAGGTAAGCTGGAGCCAAAAGGCAATATAACCCGTGAACAGGCTGTAATACTGTCCGTAAATGTACTTGCATATATGGATGAATCAAAGCTGCAGACAACAGATGCTGATAAATGTGTAATACCTGCTCCGGTATCGATATACATTTCACCATTATATACAAAAAATGACCTCTTTTTTAGCTGGAATGCGATACCATCGGCTTCTGCCTACGACGTCACTATCTATAAGGGTGAAACCCCCTTCTACTTCACCCAGGTTACCCAAAATTATATAGATTTTCGAGAAGGCTCATCCGCAGCGTTATTTGCTGCAATATTTGATAATGAGAACAAATCAATCCACTCAGCCATTAAGGTCGTTCCTGTAAACAGCAAAGGTGTTTTGTCAGCATTTTCAATGAAAAAGGAATTCACTATAAAATTATGGGAAAGCCTAAACGAATTGATAACAGGCAATCCCGATAAAAGCCAGTTCAGCAGTAAAAATGAAGCAGACAAGAACATGGTGGAAATTAAAATAAATGTGTGGAATTTGGATACAGCAGGAACAAAATTCCCTTCTACAAGAACTCTAAAGGTAAATAAAAACGTTGCAGAAGATGTGAAAAATATATTTGAAGAAATATTCAATGGGAAAGAAAAGTTCCCCATAAAAAACGTGTCTAGCTATTCTTACAGGAACGGTACGTCCCAGCATTCAAACGGTACAGCCATTGACATAAACCCAAACGAAAACTACTTTATACTAAGTAATGGTAAAATAACCTCCGGTACCCTTTGGAAGCCGGGTGTAAATCCGTACTCGATTAATCCCAATGGAGATGTAGTCCGCGCCTTCAATAAATACGGCTGGCACTGGAGTCCGGATATGAACTGGCCAAACGGCAAAGACTACATGCACTTCAGCTTACTTGGTATATAAGTAAAACGTCAATTTACTTCGCTCAGGGAGTCACCTTGACAACATACAGCTTATCTCTTGATGTATTTCCTTTGTTATACTCGTCGATAATATCAAAGATATTTCTCACATTGTTCTTGTCAAATTCACGGAAATTACACTTCTTAATCACTTTCTCCCGTTCTTCTCCGGATGTGCTTGCTGCAGCAATCTCCTTCATGGCATTCTCAAGCCAATCAAGTCTGCTATGAGGAATTAGGCAAACATGAGCCTTTAACCTTTCATCCTTACGGTCTTCATAGCTTTTGACTTCCTCAATATGCTTGGGAATCCAGCCGGTAGATATATGGAATCCATTCCATCGAAGCTGCTCAGTACTTGCAAGGTTATCAAACAACTCAGTATTTGTCTCCAGTAATGTATGGTATTCACTCTCACTAACTGCTGTATCGGGTATTTCTCCCTTAGTTCTCTTAAGCTCAAAGCCGGCAATATGTAAAAATGCCCCGACATACTCTGCCGCAGACCTGTTTGAGTTCTTTAGGTGAACAGACAACCCAGCCCAATCTGTACCACCATAGTGCCTGTCTAAACACTTAGCCATCATGTCCATTTTTTCACTAAGAATGATATCTCCAGTGTAAATATTTTTATAGTAACCAAAAACAATAATATTGTCCCCATCCACCTCTTCATTTCTGTACAGATCATTATTCTCACCTGTTATGTTCAGTGCATACATGGGCTTATGGGATAGACCTGCTCTATCTATATGCTTTGATATGTTGGAGACAGTCTGGATGTTGACCAAATCACTGCCCAGAGAAGAAACAATCAAATCAATGGATTCTGCTTCTGATTTCCTGGCCTTTTCGACATAACGATCCAGTACCGAATAAAAACACGAACTGCTTACATCAGCATCCACAAATTCAAAACTAGCATTTGACAGCTCACTATCAAACAAGGAGGGATAGCTACTTCTAAATTCGCCTTCAATCTCATTAAGCCTTTTGTCTACTACCACAGCATGAAAGGTACAGCCAACAAACTGTGAGCTACTATATATCTTCCTTAGCATTTGACGCCCAATGCTGCCGAAGCCCAGAAGCACGATGGTAATGGTCTTTTTATTCTTTGTGGCAGCTTTTTGCTTATCAAAATCCAAAAGTCTGTAGATCGGACATTTAGCAAGAAACTCCCTAGCTGTTAGGTCCGGTTCACTAAAAAAGTTAATACTGCATTTAAGCTTTCGAGCAAGCTCTTCAATCCTTTCGGTAATAACATCTGAATTGGATTTCACATAAATACCACGTAGCCTTTCAGTAAGAAAGTGCGTACTTTTCAGGTGCTCTAGTATGCCTGCAGCCAGCTTGTAATTAGATATTTCGTCATCGGTAAATACCAATAAAGTCACAAATCCCGATAAAATCTTCTTCCCCTTAAGTCCAACCTTAATCAGTGCCTTCTGATTAATAGTTGCATCTGAAAAAACAGGCATTTCAAGGTACATACAACCCATATCGTTAATCTGTGCAACATCGACCTCATTCACACTCTCTTCAATAAAGATTATCCTTTTATCCCTTGTTGCAATATCTTTAGCAAATACAAGGGACTTACTGTTTACACCAAAAATAATATACGTGTCTTTCCTCGAACCAATCCAAAGCTTTATACTAGTAGACAGTTTTTTACCAAACACCGACATCAATGTGTTGGCAGATATAATAATCGCCATCATCTGGCAAATACCAAAGAGCATCCTGAAACCAATACTAGAGACGATTTCACCTCTGTTCAACTCCAATATAACAGAATAATCATCTTCAATAATAAACAGCCTAACTGTACTATATAATGCCCTCATTATGGTACTGGCATATTCAGCAAGGCTGCCATCATCAGGCATATAGCCTATAAAATACAATATAAAAGCAATAGCGAAGGTTGGTATGAACAAAACAACAGTTGCTGTTGAAATCTTGGACTGAAGCTTGCCGGTTGCCATAAAAAACGCGATAACCAATACTGCAACAAACAACACTGTCTGAATAAAATCACCCATTGTTGGCCCCCAAAAAATAGTAGATAGCTAATCAGTTTAGCAGTCTATGTCGATATTCGGCATAAGTGGCACTATATCCTTTAGTTCCACCCTATATATCTATACCGTCATAATCATCCGGTCTTTCACTTAACTTATAAAAGTCATATCCACCTATGAGAACACCGTCTGAAACATAATCCTTAACTATCTTATCTGAATCAAAACTCAGTTTCAATACAACTGGTACAGAAACATTAAGAGTCTTGATTATATACTGGGCATTAACTATCTCCATTTCCGTCCCCGAACTGGGATTCTCAGCGTCAATAAGCTCCCCTCCTACTAGTACACCTTCTCTTTGTTTCAATAGATAAAGTGAACCATCAAGAATAAACCATTTTCCCGCATGTGCCAAATCTCTGTCATCCAAGACCATCTGGCTAATGTTATATTTATAGGTACCATCGTCATAAAATCTATAAACATCACTATATCCGGCACCGACGCCAGCGCCCATATGCCAGGTACCTACCATAGTCTTCTCCTCATCACTGAGCTGTATTTTACTTTCGTGGAATCTCTCCACCTTCTGTATAAGAGCAATACTAGACTTATCATCCTTTGTAAGCTTACTGTTTACATCCTCCTGCGATGGGCTATACCAATCAAACCCAGAAAAGTAGTCCGAGTACTTTTTTGTTTTAAAAGTATGCCCATACTTTGCATATAAGGCATTTCTAAGTATTCCTAGCTCATCAGCCGTCAAATCGGTAAGCCCTCTATAATCAATAGGCTTTTCAATATCAAATGCTACACCTTCAAATCTAATGACCATAACGCTACTATCATCGATTAATGTATCGCCTATGTCAGCAGCCGTTTCGTTGCTTTCTTCATAGGCTGTGCTAATAGATACTTCACTAACGTTCTTGTTCCTTGTGAAATCCAATTTCCCATTGAACATTGCCCAGTTTACATCCACCTTAGTAGTTAATGTTATGTCGACTACCAATTCATCATTTCTAAACTCAATGGTTCCATGGCCAGAATTGCCCCAACCATCATCATCAAATTTAAACTCAGCTTTTGAGTCCTTTATCTCATATGTAGTCTCAACTTGTGCTATTCGATTTGCCGGCGCAGAAGATGTTGTATAAATGCTGACCTTGTTGTATTTGGTATCCAATGATAACCAAGAACCGTATTCGTACATAAATTCCTCAGTATCCTTTTGCACTGTTTCTGAGTAATCCTTGTTATACCAATCACCACCATACTGCTCTATATCAAAGCTAACGAGTTCACCAGTACCTACTGAACCTTCATTTGTTTCTACATCTGTATTTTGTACCTGAGGCTGACCACCAGACGATACATTACCCCCGGCAGGCGTATCATTGCCGGTTTTGAGCCCGATTTCGACACCACAGCCTGTCAACAATAATAATAAGCAAAGACTACACAGAAATATTCCTTTCAAAAAACCACATCCTCATTTTCAATTATTGATATTATATTATATTATGTTACGACAGTGAATACAAATATGTCTATTGAATTAGAACATAAAAAAGACCGTTATCAGGGCTAACCACCTTTTAACGGCCTTATACCAAACTAATTCCTACTGAATATCATAGCCCTGTTCTCTTATAGCCTCTGCGATAGCAGCCAGGCTTACCATGGTCGGATCAAACTCTACATCGACTTTTCTTTTTCTAAAGTCTACATAAACACTGTCAACACCGGCAAGAATCCCCACAGCTCTCCTAATGAAGTTTTCACAATGAACAGAAGACATTCCATTGACTCTCAACGATTTGGTTTCCTTATGCATGCCATTCGCCTCCTTATCCAGCAGCTACGCTTATTATTCTTATAGGTATTACGGGGATGATTATGTAAAGTATCTCCCTATTAACTGTATACCACTAAATATGCGGTTGTAAACAGTATTTTAGTCTTTTGCTGCCACGTTGAGTCTTCTTTAGTCAATTCGCTTCGCTCAGGGAGTCAGGTGGAGACTGAACTCCACCTGACCAAGGAAGTTATTTAATTCGTCTTCATTCATCGCTGACCTCTAAAACATATCTATAGCTTAGCCCTCTTCAGGCTCAAGGAATTTGTTACAACAGATACGGAGCTAAAGGCCATGGCTCCGCCTGCGATCATTGGGTTGAGTAGTCCCAAAGCTGCAAAGGGTATGCCAATAATGTTATATATAAAGGCCCAGAACAGGTTCTGTTTAATCTTTCGCATAGTCTTCCTTGACAATCGTATCGCAGCGGGAATCATCTTCAGGTCACCTCTCATCAGCGTAATGTCAGCAGCCTCAATAGCCACATCTGTACCCGTACCAATGGCCATGCCAATATCCGCTGTGGCCAGGGCAGGTGCGTCATTTATACCATCTCCAACCATCGCAACCCTCTTACCCTGCTTCATAAGCCTCTCAACCTCTTCCGCCTTGTTTTCAGGGAGAACCTCTGCCAGTACATTTTCAATACCAACCTGTCTTGCAATTGCAGCCGCCGTCCTTCTGTTATCTCCAGTTATCATATATACCTCGATACCCATATGCTTCAATTCTTCGATAGCGTCCTTTGAGCTCTCCTTCAATGTATCTGCAACTGCAAGGATTGCTTCAAGTCTGCCTCCAACAGCCATTAGCATCGCTGTCTTGCCCTCATCCTCAAGCTTTTCAACAGCCGCTTCCGCCAAAGCTATACCGATATCCACTTCCTGCATCATCTTTCTGGTACCAATGTAGATTTCCCTCTCATCAACAACTGCCTTAACACCTCTTCCTGGGATAGCCTCAAATTGTTCGGGATCGGGAATAGTTCCAAATTCCTTCTTTCCTCTTTCATATATAGCCACGCCCAAAGGATGCTCAGAGTTTTTTTCCGTCATGGCAGCCATACGTAGAATATCACCTTTACCAAAATCACCTATCGGCATCACATCTGTAACATCCGGCTGCCCCTTGGTGATAGTACCGGTTTTATCAAGCACAATAGCATTCAGCTTATATGTCATCTCAAGATGCTCTCCGCCTTTGATTAGTATACCGTTTTCAGCACCCTTTCCAGTACCAACCATTATTGCCGTAGGTGTTGCCAAACCAAGTGCACACGGGCATGCGATGACTAGTATCGATACTGCACTAATGATGGCATCTGTGAAATTGCAGACAGTCAAATACCATATCAGGAAGGTCACCACTGCTATCCCTATTACAGCCGGCACAAAGACCGCTGATACCTGGTCTGCAATTTTTTGTATAGGCGCTTTAGAGCCCTGAGCATCCTCAACCATTTTAATAATCTGTGAAAGGGTTGTGTCCTTGCCTATCTTAGTCGCCTCAAATTTAAATGTACCGAATTTGTTAATGGTAGCACCTATGACAAAGTCCCCAGCTTTCTTCTCCACCGGCAGGCTTTCTCCTGTCAGCATCGACTCATCAAGAGATGAATTGCCCTCCAATATTTTCCCATCCACAGGAACCTTTTCGCCCGGCCGAACAACAATTATTTCACCTACCTCAACATCCTCGATGAGAATATCCAATTCCTCTCCATCTCTTATTACCCTTGCTGTTTTCGCCTGTAGTCCCATCAGCTTTTTAATAGCATCTGAGGTCTTTCCCTTTGCAACAGCCTCTAGATATTTTCCGAGCAATATAAGTGTAATGATCACAGCGGCTGCCTCAAAATACAGTTCCTTCATCATTCCCTCATCATGAGGTGCAAAAAAGGCATTATATATGCTAAAAAAATACGCTGCACTGGTGCCCATAGCGATTAATACATCCATATTCGCACTTTTCGCCCTAAGAGCATAGTATGCATTTCTATAGAACCTGAAGCCTATTATAAACTGAATAGGCGTAGCTATCATCAGCTGGAAATATGGGTTGTGGAAAATTGGTATATCCATATTTACTAACATCAATATCATTGCAAATAAAAGTGGAGCACTCAGTACTACAGATATTATAAGTTCGAGCCTCAGGCGTTTTATTTCTTTTTCCCTCTGCTCCTTTTCCTTGTCCTTACTAACCTCGTCTGCCAACTCAGCCTTGTATCCTAGATTATCTACTACCTTTATCACATCTGAAAGCTTGAGCTTGGAGCTGTCATATTTGATTGTTGCTTTTTCAGACGCAAGATTTACAGCAGCCTGCTCTATACCCTCCACTTTATTCAAAACCTTTTCTATTCTAGCTGAACATGCAGCGCAAGACATACCTGATATTTTAATGGATTCCTTCTTACTCATAATATGCTTCACCTCTCAAATCTGCTGTAGTTGCGTATACCATAGAATACCCTTTGTTTGGTTTGATAAAACAAATTGTATTAAGCCCGTTAAGGATTTTGATTTGGATTTT
The DNA here is from genome assembly GCA_964512095.1 of uncultured Oscillospiraceae bacterium. GTDB lineage: Bacteria > Bacillota > Clostridia > Acetivibrionales > DTU013 > DTU013. The sequence goes on along the minus strand of CAZEIH010000043.1, from coordinate 12,745 downwards.
CTTCGCTATTTTCCTCCAGCAAATATAGAGGCTCATATTTGCCACTAGCAAACATGAGCTATATCACTGTACTTCAACATTATCTACTACTTCAAATATTTCATTGGATTCACGGCTACCCCATTTTTGCGAACTTCAAAATGCAAATGGGGGCCTGTTGCTCTGCCCGTATCTCCAACAGTACCTATTACTTCTCCCCGGGCTACCCTTTGCCCTACCTTAACCTTTATAGTATCATTGTGACCATAATATGTAGTATATCCATTTTCATGATCTATGATAATAAGCTTACCATAATTGCCACTCCAGCCTGCAAACTTAATCACACCGCCATCCGCCGCCTTATTCGATGTCCCCTTTGGCGCCCCTATGTCTATACCCGAATGCTGTTCGCCCCACCTGGCGCCAAAGCTCGATGTAACACGACGACCTCTGCTAGGCCAGTAAAATGAACCAAATGCAAGCGTTCGCGGCCTAGGCTTAGTGCCTTTATATAAAATAGCTGTTTGCGGTTCTAATGTGATAACCTCGCTAACGACTTTGGTCTCCTCTAGAAAACCATTTATGCAAATTTGCTCAGCCTTAACCTGTTTTGTCCCTTCCACCCCTGGGACCTTTACCTCGGTGTTTCCCTTATAAAGCTCATCCGTCTCCTCATATTCAACCTCGTAGGGCACAATGTCCTCATACTCAATAAGAGTACTTTGTTTCACATTTAAAACATATCTCGGTACGGCCATGTTCAATTCCTGATCAATGGAAATCCTGTCCA
>CAZEIH010000043.1:9537-11873 GCA_964512095.1 uncultured Oscillospiraceae bacterium | reverse complement strand
AAAACATATCTCGGTACGGCCATGTTCAATTCCTGATCAATGGAAATCCTGTCCATGTTCAGATCCGGGTTTGCTTTTAACATATCCTTCATTGAAACACCAAGCTTTTCGGCTATCTCACTTACCGTATCCCCTTTTTGCACCACATATGTGCGTAGGGTTTCATTCTCTTCCATTATGCTGTTGTACACCTCATCGGCAACATTAAGCCCCCCAAGCTCATCACTGGTAACTACTCTTTCAATTATACTTACATCCTCAGCAAATGTAATAACACTATCCCCGGCGTCCTCCAGAAAAGGTGCCTTTACTCTATCAAGGATGTCCTCCGCCACAACTTTTTCCTTCAGTAAGGCAATATCCTTGCCATCCACATTAATAGCAAACACTGTTGCTTTAAACTCAAAATTTTCTTCTACTTGAGCCAGAGACGTTTGAGACGACACATCAATAACACTATTGTCATCAGGAAGATACACTTCTTTATAATCTATTTTGTTAGTAAGCATCAATTCTTTACCATGCTTTATCTCAGCACTTTTCTTAATATCCTCCACTATGGTGCTAAATGCGGCTTCACTCTTAACTACTCCTATCACCTTATCATCAATAATCACTTCAAAAGCCTTCGTCGAGCGGACAAGCATCACAACAACTACTATAGTGGTCAACACTACTACAGGTATCATTAATATTCTTTTATCAAACTTTTTCATACAAACTCCACTTTGTAAAATGAATTTATGTAACATAATTACTAGCATAAGAAATAATTAGCCTCTTATTATATAACATAGTTACATATATAAATTATGAACAAATTGTTAATATTCTAACCCTGCTATGTGTAATCAGTGACATTTGCGGCTACTCATTTTGCCTCTTTACGCAGGAGAAACCATCGAAGCACCCATAATCCTATTGATATGAGTCTAATGGAAAATATAATTAGGTATGAAAGCTGCAACCCTTTTAGGTCTGCTCCTAATGCTGTATACATTTTTACTCCCAGCATAGGCATAAATGCATTTGACAACGATATAAAGACAGTATATATCGATATATTTAGTGTCTTATTGTTCTCCGGAATAACCTGCAACAGGCATTGGAGTATATTAAGAGGTATCGTAGCAAATGTCAAATTACATACTGTATTAAGTACGAGAAAAACAGTAGGCCCAATTGTAGTAGGTACGCTGGTTGAAACTATCATTGAAAGAGAACCACATGCAATTCCAACCCCTCCGAGTATAAGTCCAAACCTGACTCCCATTTTATCATTAATTCTGCTCCAAAAGCCCACAGAGAGAAACTGAACCAGAGTCCCCCCTATTCCCGCATAGCTAAGCCAGGCTTCGTTCATACCAAGATATCTCACCTGACCAATAAAGTACAGTGTCCAATCCAAGTGCCAGGTGAGGTAGAAAAACAGTGCAGTGGCAAAAAAACCAAGAAACATTTTATTTGTAAATAGTCCTACAATTGATTTCTTTACGTCCTTAAGACCGATGCTATTCTTAACATCAATATTATTCGTGTTGTTTATCCGCAATAGAACAAATATCTGAAACAAAAGCAGTAGACCAGCCATCCAGAAAAACAGCTGATGTATCATTATCTTAGTTTCCGGTTCTGTGGCTGAAGCCAGCAGAACTCCTGTGACCATAGACACGACTATGCCTGCAAAAAAGGTTCCCCCTATCCTTTTTGACAAGACACGGTTCCTATACTCTACAGCTATTACATCTGAGAAATAGGCCTGCCAGGACGTGTTGTAGATTGTTAGCGGACATACAGAAATGCTCAGGAGAATAAGAAAAGCTAAAAAACGATATTCTCCAAAGGCCGGTACGAAACCAATAAACATATATGAGACTGCCAGTAGGCAAAGGGATATGATGACCATACGCCTTTTATTCGGCATCCGGTCGGTGATAACAGCCCCTGGTATCAGGAAAATAAGACCTACAATCTGAGAAAATGTAGTCAGTAGGCTTATCTCCATGTCACTAGCCCCAAGCCTCAGGGCAAAAAGATTATTATTGTTGTGTATCATGTTGTTTACCAGCGTGAACACTATACCCTCGATAGTAAACAAAAGCATAGCTCGACCTGTCGGTCCAGATGTAATATCGCTATATTTGCGGCGGACTGTCTGGACAGGATTCCTCAATACTGGGATCATAAAACTAAATAACCTTTCCCTAAATGAATATTAGCTCAATTATACAACGCCTAGCATTAGGCCGCAATACAACAATAACTTCCTCAGCCCGCCCATAACCACCGATTCAGATAATCTCATGCTCCATTGAATGCTTTAATATAGAGCTCCT
>CAZEIH010000043.1:6265-9437 GCA_964512095.1 uncultured Oscillospiraceae bacterium | reverse complement strand
AACCACCGATTCAGATAATCTCATGCTCCATTGAATGCTTTAATATAGAGCTCCTTCAGCTCAGATACCAGCGGCATTCGTGGATTTGCTGTAGTACACTGATCCTCATAAGCCTTTTCAGAAAGCTCATCTAAAGCCTGCATAAATTGTTGTTCAGCAACTCCACATTCCTTTATTGACATAGGCATATCCAGCTCCCTCATAAGCCCGGTAACGGATGATATCAAGCATTCTACACCTCGAGAAGCTGTATCGCAGGGCAATCTCAGGTACTTGGCAATCTCGGCATACTTTTCATCTGCTATATAGTGTTCATATTTAGGAAATGCAGTGAACTTAGAAGGCCTTGACGCATTATACCTTATGACATGGGGCAACAATATGGCATTTGCTCTTCCGTGGGGAATATGAAATTCTCCTCCCAGCTTGTGAGCCAGGCTATGGTTGATTCCCAAAAATGCATTTGTAAAGGCCATACCCGCAATACATGATGCATTATGCATTTTTTCACGGGCTATCAGGTCATCCCCATTTCTGTATACTCTGGGTAAATACTCAAACACAAGCTGTATAGCCTTCATTGCAAGAGCATCTGTGTAATCTGAGGCCATCACCGACACATAGGCCTCAATTGCATGAGTCAATACATCCAGCCCTGTATCGGCGGTTACACTGGGGGGGACAGTCTGGACAAATTCCGGATCAATAATAGCAACATCTGGCGTCAACTCATAATCAGCCAGAGGGTATTTATTCTCTCTTTCCGGATCGGTAATCACAGTAAAGGATGTAACCTCCGAGCCTGTACCTGAGGTTGTCGGTATAGCCACCAGCTTGGTCTTATTCCCCAATGGAGGAAACTTAAAAACTCTTTTCCGTATATCCATAAACTTCATACGAAGATCCTCAAAATCAGTTTCCGGGTGCTCATAATAAAGCCATATTGCCTTTGCCGCATCGATTACCGAGCCACCACCCAGGGCAATTATCACATCAGGCTTAAATGCCTCAGCTGCAGCATAGCCTTCCTTCACAGTTTCCACTGTGGGATCCGGCTGAACTCTGTCAAAAATCTCTGAGTTGACATAGTTTCTCCCATCCCTTTTCCTCAGGTGGTAAAGGACCTTTTCTACATAACCAAGCTTAACCATTATTTCATCAGTTATTATCAGCGCTCTTGATATATTGGGCATCTTGGAAAGATACTGGATGGAGCCGGGTTGAAAATAGATTTTCTCTGGTATTTTGAACCACTGCATATTATACCTTCTCCTTGCCACACGTTTTTTGTTGATTAAGTTTACAGCACTAACATTGGCTGTTGTGCTATTTCTTCCAAAGGAACCACAGCCCAGCGTGAGAGATGGCATATTGGTATTATACAAATCTCCAATAGCACCCTGGCTTGATGGCTGATTAACTATAATCCTTCCAGTATTCACTCTTTCTGCGAACTCACTAATTACATCCTCGCTATTTGAATGGATAACAGCAGAATGGCCTGAGCCACCGAAATTAACCATTTCCACAGACCGCCGTATCCCTTCCTCTGAATTGCTAACCATATAACATGCAAGAACAGGGCTAAGTTTCTCCCTAGATAGAGGGTATTCAGGCCCCACGCCTTCAATTTGCGCAACTAGAATTTTTGTATCCTCGGGAGCATCAATATCTGCCATCTGCGCTATTGTATATGCTGACTGGCCAACAATTTTGGGATTCATGGATTGCTTTTTCTCGTCTATTGCAATTTTTTCAAGCTTAATCCTTTCCTCCTCATTAACAAAGTAACACCCAAGCTTTTTCATGTATTCCACAACAGGCTCAAATATTTCCTTATCAATGATAACAGCCTGCTCAGAAGCACATATCATTCCGTTATCAAAGGTTTTGGAAATTATCAGGTCTGTCACCGCTCTCTTAACCACCGCAGTTTTTTCGATATAACAGGGCACATTGCCAGGTCCGACACCTAATGCTGGCTTACCTGCGCTATAGGCGGACTTTACCATGGACGAGCCGCCTGTTGCCAATATTAACGATATTCCATCATTTTTCATTAACCCCTGTGTAGCATCTATTGAAGGGTCGTCTACCCACTGTATGCAATTCTCAGGTGCCCCGGCCTTTATTGCAGCATCTCTTACAACTCTTGCCGCTTCAGCGCTGCAGCTCTGAGAGCTTGGATGAAAGGCGAATATGATTGGATTTCTTGATTTCATAGCTATAATGCATTTAAATAGTGTTGTCGAAGTGGGATTGGTCACTGGAGTAATGCCGGCAATTACACCTACAGGCTCCGCTATATCGAAATAGTCCTCCTCCTGGTTCTCATCAATTATACCTACAGTTTTTTGATTCTTGATACTGTGATAAATATATTCTGTTGCAAACATATTCTTAATAATCTTGTCCTCATACACACCTCGTTTTGTTTCATCTACAGCCATTTTCGCCAGCCTCATATGGTTGTCCAGTCCAGCCAGTGCCATTTCCTTAATAATGTGATCCACCTGCTCCTGGTTCAGCATTACCATTTCCTTAAGAGCCAGCTTGCCTTTTTCCACAAGAGCTTCAACAACATCTGAAGCTCCAGTCACTTTACTTTTTCCATCTGCCATATCAATTCCTCCAGCTTCTATTGTCATAATAGCGCTTTAGTCTATTTTTCATAGGCTACTTTGCGTTGTCTTCTACTACATTCAATATATATATAGTTTGTCAAAATAGCAGAATAATATCTGCAATCTGCCTCACACTGTATGGTTGCATTTACCTTGTCAACTGACTTAAACAAAGCATTAGGTAAAATTCATAAAATTACATATTCCATTATTACCAAAATTATGATATAATATCGGATATATCTTAAAAGTTGTAGCTAATTGTGTAAAATCCCGGAGGCAAAAATGATGAGGAAATTATCAACTAGGCTTATTTCAATAAGCGTTATGCTAGCACTCACTTTTTTAATAGCTTCAGCGGGTACATTTGCCGCTTCTAAGCCCATTTTAAGAAAGGGCATGAATGGCAGTGCCGTCAAGACTCTTCAGCTCAATCTAAAAAAGCTCGGCTTCTTCTCTTCTTCTGCGACAGGATATTTCGGAAATATTACTGAATCCGCAGTTAAAAAATTTCAGAAGAAGTACAAAATCCCGACTACAGGGGTCGT
>CAZEIH010000043.1:3478-6165 GCA_964512095.1 uncultured Oscillospiraceae bacterium | reverse complement strand
GATCCAGATTACAAAGCATGGGGCGCTGGCAAGTACGCCAACGATATGTTCATACATTTGGAGCTGTGCCATGAGTCTAATAAGCATGATTTCGACATTTCATACAGAAAGATTATCCGCAGGACTGCTGAATATCTTTACATAAACCAGCTAGGAGTATCACCAGCCAAATCCGATGGCACAGGAACCCTGTGGTCGCACATAGATGTAACCAGGTATCTTGGCGGCACCGATCACACAGATCCAATAGAATACCTTGCAAAATGGGGGGTTAAATGGTCTGATGTTATACGGGATGTGACAGATGAGTATGGTTCTATTGCTACTGCATACGCTACGGAAGAGATTGTTTCCGGAGAATCCGAAAACGCTGGCGCTATTTCTGATGAAAACGATGATACTGATGAAAACGCCATTACTGAGGAAAACGCCAGTGCTGATAAAAACGCCGGTACTGATGAAAACGTCATTATTAATGAAGACACCGATGCTGAGGAAAACCAATTCCCTGTTGAAAATCAGGTCCCACAGAACTAGAAGCTTCCTCAGAAGCCTTACAACTCCTTTTCTTCCTCCATCATATCAGCAAACCATCGGGCAATTTTCGGGTCAAATCGCTTTCCTGCTTCCTCTCTGATTACTTTAACCGCTGCTTCTCTTCTTTCCGCATCAGATAAATCTCCTCTGCTTAATACACGCTCATAGGTCTCAACAATTGATATTATTCTTGATATTTGGGGAATCTGCTCGCCGGAAAGCCCTCTTGGATATCCCTTTCCATCCCATCTTTCATGATGGCTATAAACATACTCCGCCAAGTCCAGTGTCTCATCAAAAAGATTCAATATGCGATATCCTACTACTGCATGCTGACGCATTTTCTCCGATTCCTCGTCTGTTAAAACATCCTTGGACAAAAAGCTTTCATCAAATATAATTTTACCGATATCATGCAAATAGCCAGCCAGCTTTAGCTTGCTTATTTTAGCCTCTGCTAACTGCAAGGCAACCCCAACCTTCTCGCACAGCTCACTAACTACAATGGAATGTCGTTTCTCACTACTGCTCTTTGAATCCAAGGTTTCTATAATAGTATCAATCATTTCTCTGTTAACAGATTTGCGATTTAGAGTCTTGTCCCTGTACATAGCATTTTCAGCATTAGCCATTGTTTCTTCAAACAACTGCTCCCCAGTGGTTTTCGTATCAGCCCCAAGGGAAATACTGCACTTGATGGCAGACACTCGCGCTTTGAGAAAACCAGATTGGATCCGTGAAATGATTTCATTCACGCCCTTCTCATTTGTCTTTGGCAAAAGAATAATAAATTCATCTCCGCCTATTCGTGCAATCAAGTCGCCATCTCTACAGGCTTTCACAAGTATCTCTGAGGATTTTTTTATCAGCTTATCTCCTGCATTATGCCCAAATATATCATTAGTCATCTTTAGACCATTTATATCCGCAAATATTATAGACAGAGGCATATTATCTTGAGTGTCGATTTTATAACTATTTTCCTCAAAATGTCTCCTATTATATAGTCCTGTCAAAGAATCACGCATACTCAGATTTTCTATTTCCTTCTCCTTTTGTTTTCGATCAGTAATATCCATAAAGGTTACAACTGCACCAACGATTATTCCGTTACTTATTTGGGGATAGGAATGGTATTCCACCGGGAAAAAAGTACCGTCAGCTCTCCTGAAGACTTCATCCTCGGACGAATAGCCTTTTCCTTGTTGTATCGATTGAAATATCTTACACTTATTTATTGGATATATCGTTCCATTGATATAGCTGTGATGAATGATCTCATGGATATTTTTTCCGAGTAGGTCCTCACGGCTCTTGAACCCCAAAATCTCCACGCAGCTTACATTGCAAAATGTGCAATTACCTTTTAAATCCATTGCATATATGGCCTCTGCCGTAGAGTCTAGAATAAGCTGTAGCTGTTTTATGCTATCCTTTTGCATCTCATCTTCCTTGCACAAATCATCTGTAGGCTCAGTAACCATAGGTCCAATGTCGTCAGCCTTTTTAATGTTTTCAGATATGCTCTCGGCTCTATTAAGTAAACCCATTGCAGCGTCCTCGTCCACAGGATGGCTGATAAAGTAACCTTGTATTTTGTCGCAACCATAATCTTTCAGATACTTAACCTGCATTTCATGCTCTATTCCTTCAGCCACAACACTATGTCCTAGCTTATGTGCCATTGATATGATATCGCCAGTTATTACCTCCTCCGGCTTTAGAAATAGCAGCTTATTTATGAAATATCTATCAATTTTAAGGCAGTTAATACTTAGCTCTCGCTCCCTGGCAAGAGATGAATACCCTGTCCCAAAATCATCTATAGCTATTTTGATTCCATGAGCCTTAAGCTCACCAAGGATATTGTTTATTTCCATATAGTTCGAAGCAAATATCGATTCTGTGATCTCAATCCCAATATTACTAGGATCTACATCCATCTCCTCGATTAGCTCAAATAAGCTACTATTAAAACCACTTCTTATCAGCTGAATTGCAGAGACATTAATTGATACTGTAATGGTATCATGCCCGTTCTCCTTTAGTCTGTGTAGAAAATGGAAGGCCTTTCGAAATATTCTTTCGCCCAACTGAATGATCAGCTTTGTTTTCTCCGCTATAGGAATGAACTCCAACGGCTGGATCAT
>CAZEIH010000043.1:0-3378 GCA_964512095.1 uncultured Oscillospiraceae bacterium | reverse complement strand
TGATCTACATCATGCTTGTTATCATCACCTATTTCAACGATACCAATACCACCATTGATCCTTTCGATAGCAAGCAAGGACTCCAATGTGTCTGAAACAGCTTGTGAAAATTCCTTCAGCTCATCTTTACCTTTATAATTTCTAATATAGAATACAAATCTATACTCATATGTGTTAAAGAGCATACATTTTTCGTTGCTAAGAGAGCTAAGAGCGTTTGCCGCTTTTTTTATTAATTCCTGGCTGTAATGAAACCCATATGTCATGCTTAGTAACTGCACAGCACTTAAATTGACAGAGATAATGGCTCTTTTCTCCGTCGTTATCATATGTGCATCACTTCTTAGAAGGTTCTCCAGGTATCTACGATTATGTAGCCCTGTCCATACATCATGTTCGTTACTATATCTGAGATCATCTTCAACTTTTTTTCGGTCTGAGATATCAAGGATTATTCCTTCAAGAGCCTCCACCTCACCCTGTTGGTTATATACCCCCTCTCCTAGCTCCAGGACCCATTTCCGCTCTCCTTTTGCAGTAATTATCTCATATTCACGTATCAAGGGCTGCCTATTGGTAATGAGGCATGCCCATTCCTTCCAAAGCTGATCACGGTATTCCGGTGCGATCAGATCATTAAAAGAAAGCTCTCTATTATTTAAAAGACTTTTGGGATAATAGCCTGTCAGCTCATAGCAACCGGCAGAAACATATTGCATCGTCCAATTGTGATCATAATTACATCTGTATGCCAAGCCCGGAAGATGGGACAGAAGAACGGATTTACTGCGTTCACTCTCAATCAGAGCTTTTTCAATCTCTTTTCGTTTTGATATATCCTGGATCAAACAAATGTGGTTAAACCTACGCTGATTTGATAAAACAAGAGGAGCCACAACCATGTGCACCCATACATTAGATCCATCGGGCTTAATATAGCGTTTTTCCATAGAATAGCTATCTATTTCACCTGCTAGAAGCCTTGCATAATTTTTACTATCCTCTTCCAGATCATCAGGATGAGTAATACCTTCCCAACCCAGTTTTAACAGCTCATCCCTGGTTCTTCCTGTAATCTTCTCAAACATCAGATTTACAGTGAAAAACTTATTGCTATCATCTATTGTTGGTCTATTGCCATAGGAAATCGCTATGCCAATAGGCGCTTGCTGAAAAATTGTATTATAAATCAAGCCGCCTTCGTAAAGCTCATGATTGCTAATATGCTGATCAAACAAGTCAAATGACATATTGCTCCTCCTAATTATGCTGTCCGATACACTATTGTCGATAAATTCAACATAATCCTATGATATATAGTTACCCTATTGTGTCAGAGCTAAAAACTTTCTTATTCTATTTTCTATCACCTCCCTACTTTATGTCAACTTCCTTTTTTTTATGTCTTCAGAGCACATTGACCTTTATAGAAGATATTGACCTTTACAGGTCTGCGATGAATGGTCGGATGGAGTTCAGTTTCCACCTGGCTCCCTGAGCGAAGCAAATTGACTTTTCTCATAAACATGGTAATATTTTGTAGTAGATAAAAGTATCCTGTAAAACTATAACACATATGTGTTATAATCTACGGTGGGACACTTCCTGCAGGAAGTTGTGCAAGCAGGCATAAGTGTCTTTTTAAGTGTAAAAATATAAACAGAAGGATGTAAAGAAACTATGATAAGCACCACTGGCATATCTCTGAGGTTCGGAGATCGAGTACTATTTGAAGATGTAAATATTAAATTCACACCGGGCAACTGTTACGGCCTAATCGGTGCCAACGGCTCTGGCAAGTCTACCTTCCTGAAAATACTTTCCGGAGAAATTGACGCAAATAGCGGAGACGTCACAATAGAGCCCGGAAAGCGGATGGCCGTACTAAAGCAGAACCATTATGAGTTCGACAGCTATGATGTCCTAAAAACAGTAATGCTTGGCCATAAAAGGCTTTGCGATATAATGGATGAAAAGGAACTGCTATATAGTAAAGAAGAGTTCACCGAAGAGGACGGCATAAGGATATCAGAGCTAGAAGCCGAGTTCGCCGACCTAAACGGTTGGGAAGCTGAATCGGAAGCTGCTACATTGCTCAACGGCCTTGATATTGGAGAAGAGCATCACAATAAACTAATGGCTGACCTGGAAAGCAATCTAAAGGTAAGGGTACTGCTGGCCCAGGCTCTTTTTGGCTCTCCAGACATACTGTTGATGGACGAGCCCACAAACCATCTGGATGTAGCATCTGTGGCATGGCTGGAAAACTTCCTGTACAATTTTGAAAACACTGTTATAGTTGTGTCACATGATAGGTACTTTATGAATAGAGTCTGCACCCATATTGCAGATATTGATTTCAGTAAAATACAGCTCTATACAGGCAACTATGATTTCTGGTATGAATCGAGCCAGTTGGCCCTTGCCCAGGCAAGAGACATGAACCGGAAAACAGAGGCTAAAATAAAGGAGCTGCAGGAATTCATTCAGCGTTTCAGTGCCAACGCATCAAAATCCAAGCAGGCAACCTCCCGTAAAAAGCTACTGGAGAAGCTGACCTTTGAAGAAATAAGACCATCCTCCCGTAAATACCCCTTTGTGGATTTCAAACCTGACCGTGAGGTTGGCAACGATCTGTTAACAGTAAATGAATTGACGAAGGATATCGATGGCGTGAAGGTCCTGAACAATATCAGATTTTCAATAAATAAAGGTGATAAGGTTGCCTTTGTCGGAACTGACGGACTTGCTAAAACCACGCTGTTCAAAATCCTAGTGGAGGAGCTTGAACAAGATAGCGGCGATTTCAAATGGGGTATAACCACCTCCCGGGCATATTTCCCCAAAGATAATTCGGCTTTTTTTGACGGGGTTGATCTGACATTGGTGGAATGGCTTAGACAATACTCCAGCGATCAAACAGAGACCTTTCTAAGGGGTTGGCTGGGCAGAATGCTCTTCTCCGGCGAAGAAGCACTAAAAAAGGCAAGTGTTATCTCAGGAGGCGAAAAGGTGCGTTGCATGCTGTCAAGAATGATGTTGTCAGGTGCTAATACGCTGATATTTGACGAGCCTACAAACCATCTTGATCTTGAGTCAATCACAGCACTGAACAATGGTATGTCCAATTTCAAAGGAACAATACTTTTTAGTTCTCATGACCATCAGCTGGTTCAGACTATAGCTAACCGAATTATGGAGATCACTCCAAAAGGCTTGATTGACAAGCAGATGAGCTATGACGAATATTTAGAAAGCGAAGAGATTCAGGCCTTACGAAAGGAAATGTACAGTAAGTGAACCTTTTAACTGCTGAAAATATATGTGAACTACATCGCCATTGAAATGGCGAGCTTCTGATTCGAGATGAAGCCTTCG
>CAZEIH010000042.1:17182-21906 GCA_964512095.1 uncultured Oscillospiraceae bacterium | reverse complement strand
AATTTCGAGATGGTCGAATTTAGTTTTGCAAATTAACAGGAATTCGAAACATGGAGCTCGCGGGCGGAGCCGGAGACCCTTTACATCCGCTACACATAGACGAGTGAGTCTATTTTACCATCATCTGCTTTTGGGCTTCTTCAATAAGCTTATCACTTCCCAGGTCCTCAAGCCTTTTTATGAATGCATCCACTTCGGCCATGTCTAGTATCTGCCCTTGTGCAAGCTTATACTCAAACTCCATAAATGTAACCTGTCTATCGTCTGCTGTCTGTTGAAATACGCCGTAGTTAGGATAAAAAGAACCGTGGGGAGGGTATTTCGAGTTTTTATCCAGGAATTCCTTATATGATTCAACTATTTCACTGCCTGCGCCTTTGGCTTCTCCATATTCATAATCAATATTTTTGAAAGCCCAGCTCCCAGACCAATACAGATAAGTTCGATCCGCAAATTCCATACCCGCTGGTAATGTTGGGAAGCCTTCAGCTAATACGTAATCCTCGCCATCTATACCGCAAGTCATAAGCAAATAGTTTTCGTGGCTTTGCTGTACCCAATCAAGGAAAATCATTGCCCTTTCGGTATTTGTTGATGCTTCTGGAAATACGAAGGAGCCATTGTTGAAGAATGTGCCCATGGGGCTGTCTCTTTGTACATGTTTTTCTGGATAAAGGTGAAAGGCTCTCATAGGATTGGATTGCTTTATTTCTCCTGAAGCATCGAGAAAAGTCATCCTGGTAGTTTCATTTGAAGGAGGACTAAGCATTCCTTCGATAATAAATGATGTTGTTTTTGATTGATCAGGGTTGAATACAAGATATCCCTTTTCAAACCAGTTGACAATATAGCTGATAGCATTGTAGAATTCCGGAGTCTTTTCCCATAGGACAAGCTTCATTTCCGGATCATCCCATTTATACACCAGTTTCCTAGATTCGTCGGCTATAACATAGCCGGAAGCCCTTCCAAAAAGCTTAAGAGAGTCAACCATATTTGCTATAGTCCCAGGTGCCAAATCAGGCTCGTAATCCTTTATAGCCTTTAAAAACGCCTCATACTTATCGAAATCCGTTATGTCATCTATTTTGTATTTGGTGAGTAGAGCATCATCGGCGATCAGATATGTACAAAAAGCTTGAGGACATAATGAAGGAATTGCATAAAGCCTATTATCTACGCTTGCAAACTTCAGTTCTTCGCTAGTGTACTTTGAATATAAAGAAAGTGCATATTGTGGGAATAATTTCGTTATGTCCTTCAGTTTTCCTTCCCGGGCTATTGTTGTAAAGTCGGGATAATTTGCATCTGGCTTAGCTAAAACAAAAGCGTCGTAAACCTCATTTGATGCATCCAGTACGTTCACTGTGTCCAGATACTGCCCGAATTCCGCCCATTTGAAGTCAAGTGATGCATTCACTGTCTTAGCACTTCGCTTTTCAAGCTCCTCCTTTACATTATTCCAGTTTTTCGGCTTATCTCCCGGAAAAAGAAACTTGATGGATGTGTGCTCCAATGTTTCAGGGGCCTCATATTCTTCCATAAAGGATGGAACATCATAATTTGCTTTTTCGGCACAGCCAGCCGTTGAAAAAACCAAGCCGAGTGCAGATATAACTACAATAACCAGTCTTATATTAATAAAGCTTCTTGTTTTTTGTTTCTTATTATCCATTTCTTCACTCCTCATATTTGATATTACCTACTGTGGTATTTTACATTACAGGGTTAATCTAGCATCAATGATTAGCAAAAGGTAAACCTGTTAATGGTTTCCTTAATATTACTCTAAAACTAAATAGAATAATAGACATATAATTTGAATAATCTGTAAATAATTCATGAACAAATATACTGAAATGATTCCACCTATCCTGTTATTCACTAGTGAGTTGGCTTTGCAGTGTGACAATAAGCTCATCTGTGCCGAGATCATTCATCTTCTTTATGAAATCGTTCAATTGGTCCTGAGTCTTTATCTGACCTCGGGCAAGGGAGCTGTAAAACTCTTGGAGGGCTTTGGAGCGTTGTTCGGAGACTTGATCCAGAACTCCATACTCGGGGTAAAGGACGCCATGAGGTGGATACTCAGAATTGTTTTCCAGGTATTCCGTCAGTGGCTTTATGTTTTTTTCAGCGGATTCATAATCTATATTCCTAAATGCCCAATGCCCGTTCCAGTACATGTAGGAGCTACTAAGTGAGTTCATACCCTCTGGTAATTCCGGTTTACCGTCTTTCATAACATAATCCGTTCCTTCGATACCATTTACCATAAGATTATAATTTTTGCGGTCAAGCTGGACCCATTCCAGGAACTGGAGCACTACTTCAGTGTTTTTTGATTCCTTGGGGAAAATAAAGGAGCCATGTGAACCAAATTTCCCCATTGGATTGCTTCTTTGTACAGTTTTCTCAGGATAAAGACGGCAGGTTCTTACAGGCTCTGTCTCTACTGTTGTACCTAAGGTACTGCTCACAGACATTTTATTTGCCTTGTCTGTGGGGGGAGTCAAGGCTCCCGCTAACAGTACTGATGATGCTGTAAAATAGTCCTCTTGTCTAATCACAGCCCTTAAATATCCTTTTTCGAACCAGTCGATGTACATATTTACTATATTGCTAAACTCAGGGGTTTCTTCCCATGCCACTAGCCTCATTTTTGGGTCATCCCATTTATATACCAGCATATTTTTTTCGTCGGCCACTGCATAGCCGTATACCTTAGGTAGGGTTTTTACAAATGTAGCAGTGTCGATGCCCGGAACATTATTTGGCTTATTTTCCTTTGCATTTTTCAGGAATGCTTCATACTGTTCAAAGTCTGAAATATAGTCTATTTTGAATTCTTTCATTAATGGATCACTTACAATAATGGTTGGACTATCAGAAACTCTGTATAATGATGGAACAGCATATAGCTTGCTATTTACTGAGGCATATGCCAACTCTTCATTGGTGTATTTCCTATATAGTACAGGCGCACTTTCTGGAAATATGTCTGTTATATCTTTAAGTGAGCCTAGCTGTGCAAGTTTTGTGAAGTCGGGAAGATATGCTTCGGGACTGGCAAGGATTAGTGCGTCGACAACCTGATTTGATGCTTGAAGGGTCTTGACTTCACTTATATATGAATATTGCTCCTTCCACTTGAAATCCAGTGTAATATTCAGTGTATCTCGAGTTTGCTTTTCAATTTTGGCCTTTACGTCTTCCCAGTTTCTTGGCGGATAGCCTGGGAAAAGAATCCTAATAGGAGTCCGCTTAGCAGAAATTGGGGATTCAATGGCATCTAATGAATCGTCTTGATATTTATCCATAAATGAATTACTTGAATCTTCTTGATTTATGGTACAGCCGATAGGTGTAATAAGAAGGCAAAAAACAATAAATAGATTAACAATCCGCAGGGCTGTTTTGACGATAGACCTAGCCTTTCTAGTCATGCTGGACCTCCCTTATAGCCATACCTTTTTTCTACAGTCAATTCGCTTCGCTCCACCTGACCAAGGAAGCTAATTATTTCGTCTTCATTCATCGCCGACCTATAGAGATAAAAAACTCAATTGCTACTTAATTATATTATTAGATAAGTATCATGTAAAGTAGACAGATTCAGGGTAGGGCCATGAATCAATTCGATGAAGAAAAAGGGCTACTGGATATTAGATATAATCTAGTGTATGTCAATGAGTCCATAGGCTTGATGTAATTGCTTGAGGGGTGTATTAGTTGTTTTATTATTGGATAAGTTATATAATGACTACAGATTATGATGAGACGGTAGATGCTATCAGCATAATCCCCAGACTCAAAGGCAAACTAGTCTGGTACTTTTATTTCTGATATGGGGGAAAACAAGTATGCTACTGTTATATATATGTATTGCAGTGGGAGCTTTCTTTATATTATTCTGGTGCGCCCAATTGATATTTTTTAGGTTACATATGAACTGGACAAATCTTATAATACCATCAGATGAGCAGGACGAGAATGTGGGAGTGACCATTATTCATCCAATAAAGGATCTTGACTTTGAACTTGAAAAGAACATTGAATCATGGTTCAGACAGAACTACGCA
Source organism: uncultured Oscillospiraceae bacterium (assembly GCA_964512095.1). GTDB lineage: Bacteria > Bacillota > Clostridia > Acetivibrionales > DTU013 > DTU013. The sequence goes on along the minus strand of CAZEIH010000042.1, from coordinate 17,824 downwards.
GGGCCTGTGCAACATATTTTCAGTTTCCAGACACATGATGACCCTGCAATTTCGGTTGTTAGCATGGTGATGAACAATCACCCGAACATTGACTGCAAAATCATAGTCAATCCTGTTATAACCGGCTTGAATGGAAAAAGCTCCAATATGGTTAATGCTATGAAGCTGGCCAAGTATGACATGCTACTGTTTGGTGACAGTGATATTAGAGTTAAGCAGGACTTCATTCTTAAGATGGTAAGACCTCTGAAAAATGAAAAGGTTGGAATTACTACTTGTGGTCAGGTTAATATTGGCGGTACTGATTTTTGGACCAGGTTTTTCACTTTCACCCAGAACAGTGAAACTGATTTTATATGGGCCTTTCTAACAAAGCTTGGTATGGATCTTGGTGCCACTGGTGCGGCATTTGCAATGAGAAGGCAGCTGCTCATGGAGGTAGGCGGCCTTGAAGCATTTGGAAACTCTCTCCTTGAGGATCTGCATCTGGGCAATACACTGTACAAGATGGGATACAAGCTTGTGCTGGGGCCATTTATTGAATGCCATGTAGAAAATATTAGCAAGGAAAAGTCCTTTAATTATGCCAGAAGATTAGGGGTTGGTATAAAGGCACATATCGCAGTAGAATTGCCAGCCTTT
>CAZEIH010000042.1:0-17082 GCA_964512095.1 uncultured Oscillospiraceae bacterium | reverse complement strand
GTTTAAGTGGCCGATAATGTTTACTGGTGATTAGGTATTAAAAAGGAACTCAATTGAGTTCCTTTCTGTATATACGGTAGGTTTTGTAGTGAATTGAGCCGGTGCCTTCTATATCAGCTCTCATTCGAAGGTTTGTCTCACCGATGGTTGAGGCTTCACCCTTGGTAAAACCATTATTCATAGCGTTTTTAAAGGCAGTATAATATATGGCATATGATACACCCTTACTTCTAAACTCCGGTATTACAAACATAGCGAACATCCTTGCACATTTGATTTTCCGCTTGTACCAAAGATATTTAAGAGCAGCCAACGGAGTTATTCTTCCGTTTAGGTGGATTAATACTTCATTGTAATCCGGCAACGCGATTCCGAAGCCTATAGCCTCATCTCCGCACCTAGCAATAGGGATGATATCCGGATCTGCTAGAGGAACAAGACGCTTGGCCATATCGCGTACCTCCTCCAGTGTTGGTGGCACTAAATCTGGCCATTCGCTTGGCATTGCCTTATCCATGACGTTTTTTAATGCTTTTATTTCTTCCTCTAGATTTTTTAGATTTAACGAGTCAACTCTAAAGCCATAGCGTTTCTTTGCATATTCTATTACCTTTGTTGGATCCTTCTGGAAGGTGGTGTCCTTGTCCATGCTATAGGCAAATACATCATAATCCTTGACAAAGCCGTAGCGTTCTATGAAGTCCTTATAATAGGATGGATTGTATGAATTCATTAATACGGGAGGCTTGTCAAAGCAATCCACAAGCAGCCCCTTGTTTTCATCGCCATCGGTTCCTGTGACTGCACAGGGACCGCAGACGAAATCTGCTCCATTGTGTCTGGCCCAGTCCATTGTAGTGTCAAGTAGTGCTTGGGCTACGTCGTATTCCTTGATGCATTCAAACATTGAGATAAAAGCCATATTCATATTCTTCTTTTGATTGAGATTATTATCTATACCGACATAAACTCGGCCAACTGCATTGCCATCCTGGTATGCAATGAATAATGAATGGGTTATTTTGTCCAGAGTAGGGTTTTTGACTGGATCAAGAGATGCTTTTATATCACTTATTAGGGGTGGTACCCAACACTTGTCATTTTCGTATATCTTCCATGGAAGCTTTATGAATCTTTTAAGGTCAGCTGCCGTAGAAACAGGCTTTATTTGTGGCTTCATTCTTGTACCTCCGGGTTTAATGGACTATGTCAAAAACGTCCTCCTACATTATACACTTATGAATTTGTATTGACTATATTAAAAAAAACTGTTATGTTTTAGACAGATGGCAATTTAATGTTTTACAGCATTAAAGCGCAACTAAAATTCCATCGGGAGATGTGCTGTATGAATTCAAAGATACAGGATCAGTGGACTGATAGATTGTTTGAGGCAATATTGCTTTTGAATAATATAGAGGAGTGCTATAATTTTTTTGAAGATATATGCACTGTATCTGAGATAAAAGCTATGGGCCAGAGACTTGAAGTAGCAAAAATGTTAAAAGAAGGTTATACTTATATGGATGTATCTGAAAAAACGGGAGCTAGCACTGCCACAATAAGCAGGGTGAACCGGTGTCTCAATTATGGATCAGATGGCTACAGGATAGTGCTTGAAAGGCTTGACGGAAAGGAAGATAGTGTTTGATCAGAAGTCTTTTTATAGGCTTTCTAATATTGTCAGCGCTTACTACAAGGGGCGCTGAGGCTCAGATTGTCGTTACAAGAAACATTTCAACAGTTGTGCTGAAGGATCTTTTTGGCACGATTTCGTCATGTGCAGAAAATGCGGCTGGTTCTTCTTCTGAATACTGCCGCATATCAGGGATAGATAGCCTTAAAACCTTAAAAGCTAATCTATCATCTATAAATAGTAATAGTAGCAATGAAGTATTCATTATGACAGCTCCTTCAGACGGTAATATATGCCTGATGAGAAGCTTTGATACTCTCGAAAGCATATCATTCCGAATTAATTGGAGGATGCACGGCTGTACGTCTGGACTTTCACCTCCTATTTTGTACGATATGTCTATTTAGCCCTAATATCTTTCTTAAAAATAGCCAACGTATAATATGTGGAGGTATATATGATTAAAAGTTTGATGGAAAAAATTATAGGTTCATACAGTACAAGGGAATTAAAAAGAGTAATGCCTCTTGTGGATCAGATTGAAGCACTGGAGCCTGAAGTAAAGGCGTTATCAGATAATGAGCTAAAGGGAAAAACCGCAGAATTCAAAAAACGTCTTGAGGATGGAGAAACATTGGATGATATCATGCCTGAGGCGTTTGCCGTTGTCAGAGAAGCTTCCGTAAGGGTGCTTGGTATGAGACATTTCCGTGTTCAGTTGATAGGTGGCATCGTTCTTCATCAGGGTAGAATATCAGAAATGAAAACCGGTGAGGGAAAGACTCTTGTTGCAACCCTTCCTGTTTATCTCAATGCTCTTGAGGGCAAGGGAGTCCATGTTGTAACGGTTAATGACTATCTGGCAAGACGTGACAGCGAGTGGATGGGAAAGATATATAACTTTTTGGAGATGAGCGTGGGTCTTATAGTCCACGGCCTTGACAATGCCGAGAGAAGGCAGGCATATGGATGCGACATAACCTATGGTACAAATAATGAGTTTGGTTTTGATTATCTTAGAGACAACATGGTCACCTATAAAAAGGAGATGGTTCAGCGGGAACTGAATTATGCCATTGTTGATGAAGTGGATAGTATACTTATTGACGAAGCCAGGACGCCATTGATAATATCTGGTGCCGGCGACAAGTCAACGGATATTTATAAAAGAGCAAACAGCTTTGCAACAAGGCTGAAGGTAAAAGTCTATACTGAAACAGATGACAAACAGATTGATGATGATGAGGATGCAGACTATGTAGTTGATGAAAAAGCTCATTCTGCCGCATTGACTGCACGGGGAGTAACAAAGGCAGAGCAGTATTTTGGAATAGAAAACCTAGCGGACTCTGAGAATATGACCATTTCTCACCATATTAACCAGGCTATAAAGGCTCACGGCCTTATGAAGCGGGATAGGGAGTACGTTGTTAAGGATGGCGAGGTTATCATTGTTGACGAGTTTACCGGAAGGCTCATGTTTGGCAGAAGGTATAGCGACGGTCTGCACCAGGCTATTGAAGCAAAAGAAAATGTAAAGGTGGAAAGAGAAAGTAAGACCTTGGCAACTATTACATTCCAAAACTATTTCAGAATGTATAAAAAGCTAGCTGGTATGACCGGTACTGCCCTTACCGAGGAGCAGGAATTCCAGACCATATACAAGCTGGACGTAATAGAGATGCCGACTAATATGCCAATGGTTAGGGTTGACTACCCGGATTGTGTTTATAAAAATGAGGTTGGTAAATTTAACGCCGTTATAGATGAGATAGTAGAGAGGCATAAAATTGGGCAGCCGATATTGATAGGAACAATATCTATAGAAAAGTCCGAGCTGCTTAGCAGTATGCTAAAGAAGAGGGGCATACCTCACCAGGTTCTCAATGCAAAGTTCCATGAGAAGGAAGCTGAGATAATTGCTCAGGCTGGTCAATTTGGAGCAGTTACCATAGCCACAAATATGGCAGGCCGTGGTACAGATATTGTGCTGGGAGGTAATGCTGAGTTCATGGCAAAGCAGGAGCTCAGAAAGCAGGGTAATCTTGAGGAGCTGATAAGTGAGTCTACAAGCTTCAATGATACCAAGGATGAAGAGATACTGAAGATACGGGCGGCTTACAAGGAGCTTCATGATGAAATCAAAAAGAAGATAAGCAAGGAGAGGGAAAAGGTACTAGAGGCCGGAGGTCTTCATATCATTGGCACTGAGCGACATGAATCTAGACGTATTGACAATCAGCTCAGGGGACGTTCCGGACGTCAGGGTGACCCAGGCTCTTCGCGGTTTTATATCTCCCTTGGGGACGACCTGATGAGGCTGTTTGGATCTGATAGGCTAATAACCTTAGTTGAGGCTCTCAAGCTCGAGGACGATCAGCCGATAGAACACAAAATGCTTTCAAATGCCATAGAAAGTGCTCAGCGCAGAGTTGAGGGCAAAAACTTTGATGTCAGAAAGCGTGTGCTTCAATATGATGATGTAATGAACAAGCAGAGAGAGGTAATATATGAACAGCGCAAACAGGTGCTGGACGGAAATAATCTAAGGGATTCATTCATAAAGATGCTAGAGGGTACGACTGATTCGATAGTAACCACATACTGTGCTGAGAGTACCTATCCGGATATGTGGGATTGGGACGGTATTAAAGCCCAGGCGAGGGAGGTTTTACCTTCGGTGGATGTACTGGATATTTCCAGAGATGAGCTCGATAATTACGAAAAAGAGGATCTGCGTGAGACCTTGCTTGATGCAATGACTAAGGCGTATGAGGCCAAAGAAGTAGAAATAGGCACTGAGATGATGCGTGAGCTTGAGAGGATAGTATTGCTCAGGGTAGTTGACGAAAAGTGGATGGATCACATAGATGCAATGGATCAGTTGCGTTACGGGGTAGGAATGAGAGCATATGGCCAGCGTGATCCTGTAATCGAGTATAAGGTCGAAGGCTTTGAAATGTTTGAGGAGATGATTCGCAACATTCGAGAGGATTCTGTAAAAATGATTTTGCGTATGCGTGTCAATCGTGAACAGGGAACACCTAAAAGAGAACGAGTAGCTGAACCTGTATCTGCAAGCCATGGCGACGGTGGTCCTCAAAAACCAAAGATCCGCAGTAGCGAGAAGGTGGGTAGGAATGACCCGTGTCCTTGTGGTAGCGGAAAGAAATATAAGAAATGCTGTGGAGCGAATTGACTAGGGAGACTCCTATAATAGAAGTAGGTAATTTTATGATTTACGAAAAAGCGCTTGAATATATACATGGGACATACAAGTTCGGTAAAAAGCTTGGTCTGCATAACATACGAATGTTGCTTGAGCTTATGGGCAATCCCCAGAAAAAAATGAGGTTTGTACACATAGGGGGAACAAATGGCAAAGGTTCTACGTCTGCATTTATTGGTAGCATTTTGATGGAAGCCGGATACAGGACAGGAATATTTACATCGCCCTATATCCATAAGTTTACAGAGCGTATTCGCATAGGCGATAATGAGATAAGTGAACAAGAGCTGGCGGATATTACATCATTTGTCAAGGATAATGCTGAAAAGATGGTAGAGATGGGAGAAAATCATCCCACCGAATTTGAGATAATTACGGCAATAGCGTTTGAATACTATTTTAGGAAGCAATGTGAAATAGTAGTGCTTGAGGTTGGACTTGGCGGCCGGTTTGATTCTACTAATGTTATTGACGTGCCGGATTTAGCTGTCATAACCTCCATTAGTATGGACCATACTGATAGACTTGGAAATACACTGGCTGAAATCGCTTTTGAAAAGGCGGGTATAATAAAGCCCGAAGGTGATGTTTTAGTATATAGCCAGAGCACAGAGGTGGAGCAGGTTTTCGAAAATGTGTGTAAGGAAAGAGGAGCCAGACTTATTGTGACTGACTTTTCAGATATAGCCTTGCAAAGCTTTGGAATAGATGGACAAGTATTCAGCTTCGGTGGATTCGAAGGACTGGAGATTGGCCTTATTGGAAAACATCAGACAAAAAATGCCGCAGTAGCTGTTACTGCAGCTTTACATTTGAGGTACAAGGGATATAGTATTTCTGAAGCTGATATAAGACGGGGACTGGCTAATGTGAAATGGCCGGGCAGACTGGAAGTACTTTCAAGAAACCCAGTGGTTATTGTTGACGGGGCTCATAACCCCGAGGGGGCAGAGGTACTGAAGCAGACTCTTGAGGAGTATTTCCCGGGAAAGCCCCAGACACTGATAATGGGTGTTGCAGCAGACAAGGACTATCAGGCTATGATTAAAACGCTGCTACCTGGAGCAAGAAGATTTATTGCAGTCACAACCAATACAGTAAGGGCTTTGCCGGCGGTTCAACTGGCTGCATATGCCCAAGATTATTGTAATGACGTAAGGATAAGTGATACAATTGAGGAGGCAATAAGGAAAAGCATGGAGAATAATGAGCCGGGAGAGATTATTTGTGCTTTCGGATCACTTTATTATATCGGCTCTTTAAGGGAGCTTTTTGTACAGTCATAGTTGGTAAACATTCATAAAGGTGTAAAAACCTAATGGGGGAAATCATAGTTGTAAAACAACCGCAGTAGGCAAAAAAATTGGGAGGTGAGATTTAGGTGGATATAAAGGCGGAATTAAGCAACTTCAAACCCATCGATGTGGAGAACATTGTCCAGAAGGATGAAAAGGTTCCTGATAATGTTCGAAATTCAATATTTTTATATAACAAGGCCATTGAAAGTCTCAGAAGCGGTAGTGAGGACATTGCTATCATAGAGCTAAGAAAAGCAGTTTCCATGAACCCCAATTTCAATGAGGCACTGAACCTGTTGGGGTTATGCTACAGTTATACAGGAGACATGGAAAAGGCGTCAGAAGTTTTTTCCAGAGTAGTCAGTGCAGAGCCTAATAGCGCATATGCAATAGATTATATGCAGCGCTTTGGTATTAAGGAAGCAACGACGACGGCGACCAAATCGAGACAACTGGTGAAGACTATTGAGAAACAACCGGGAGAGCCTTTAAAAAGAATCAGGAATAAGAAGCCTGAGAAGGCCGAAAGACCTAAGAAGACAATAAAATCATTTATAATAGGCAATAACAAAAACAAAGGAATACTTATTACCACAGCTAAGATTGGTGCCGGTTTTGCAGTGGGTTTTCTGCTGTCAGCTATTATTTATGCATCTATTCCTGAACCGGAGCCGGTACAACTGCCTCCTAAGGAGGATGAAATTAAAGCCGCAGTCAGCGAAGTAACAATAGAATTCGAAGCAAAATATGCTGAGCTTGAAAAAAAATATGAGGCGGTTCAAAAGGACAAGGAAAACGCAGTCAAACAGGCTGATTATTATAAGGCAGCTGTTAGAATATACGAGATTGAATCACTAGTTTCTAAAAAGGATTATGAAAGTGCTGCTGATATGCTTTTACTTATGAAGACTATAGAATTTAGTGATGGAGAAAAAGAAAAATTTGATGACCTTTATAAGAAGGTAATGCCTCTAGCCGCTAAATCGGCATATGATACCGGATATAAACAGTACAATCAAAGGAAATATCAGGATTCAATAAAAAGCTTTGAGAAAATTCAGATATACGATGCTAATTACAGCAAAATGAATGCTGCTTTGTACTATATGGGGCGATGCTACCAGGTACAGCATGATTCAAGAACCGCTCTGGCATTATTCCAGCAGCTTGTGAATAATTATCCTGAAAGCTGGTATACCAGGAATGCAAGGATAAGGATTAATGAATTAACGAAGGTTCCATAATACTGGTTCTTTCATTTTATTCACTTTTGTATTATTATTAGTAAAGCGTCGATGGTAGAGATTTCGATGTATGGAACAATATTGCCGTGGAGGTCAAACAATGCATTATGAAAGTACTCGCGGCGGGTTCGGGAATATTACTTCAGCTGAAGCAATAAAACGAGGGCTGGCTCCTGACGGAGGCCTGTTTGTACCTGAAACCGCGGTAAAACTAACACTAGATGAAATCTATTCTCTCGCGGATATGGATTATAGAGAAAGAGCTGTATTCATACTGAGCCGTTTTCTAGATGATTATTCAACCGCTGAGCTGGCAAAGTGCGTCATTGGCGCTTATGGGAGTGATAAATTCGACGACAGCAGGATTGCACCTGTTATCAAGCTTAATGATAATGCTTATATACTGGAGCTGTGGCATGGACCTACCTGTGCATTTAAGGATGTGGCGCTACAGATATTGCCCAGACTTCTCGTGAAAGCAAACCAAAAGACGGAAGAAACTGCAGAAACCGTAATATTGGTAGCTACCTCAGGTGACACAGGAAAGGCGGCGCTGGAAGGCTTTAAGGATGTGGAAGGGACCAAGATTATAGTTTTCTTTCCGGAGAACGGTGTCAGCCAGGTTCAGAAAATGCAGATGGTGACCCAGGAAGGCCGTAATGTTTGGTCTGTGGCTGTCAGAGGCAACTTTGACGATACCCAGAATGGAGTTAAGGAAATATTCTCTGATGAAAAGTTGCGCCAACGGATGCTGGATAATGGTTACAAATTTTCGTCTGCCAATTCAATTAACTGGGGCAGGTTAGTACCGCAAATCGTTTACTATTTTTCGGCATATGCTGATTTACTGGCAGCAGGAGAAATAGAAGCTGGGAAAAAGATAAATTTCACAGTCCCCACAGGTAATTTTGGAAATATACTTGCTGCCTTCTATGCTCGCGAGATGGGTTTGCCTATTAAGAAGCTCTTGTGTGCATCTAATGATAATAATGTTTTAACTGAGTTTATGAATACTGGGCTTTATAATCGTGAAAGAGAGTTTAGGAGGACAATAACGCCTTCAATGGATATACTTATTTCCAGCAATCTGGAAAGGCTGCTTTTTGAACTTACAGACCATGATGGCCAGCAAGTGCTGGATTGGATGAGCAAACTAAAAAACGAAGGTAGGTATATAGTTTTTGGCGAGGTAAAGAGGAAGCTGTCTGAGCTGTACTGGGCGGCTTATACAACAGAGAGTGAAACCCTTGAAACCATTAGGGATGTCTACGGGGACTATGAATATCTGATAGATACCCACACAGCTGTAGGTGTAGATGTTTACGACAAGTATGTTATTTCCACTGGCGATATAACAAAGACGGTAATAGCATCAACAGCTAGTCCTTTTAAATTTAACGAGAGTGTTGCAAAGGCAATATTCGGCGAGGAAGCTATTGTCGGCAAAAATGAGTTTGAGCTGCTGGGTTTGTTGTCGGAGCAATGCGGGCTTGACATACCATCGGGACTTGAGGGCCTTTCCGATAGAGCTATTCTGCATGACATGGTCTGCGACCAGAGCGATATGAAGGCCCAGGTTATTAAGATACTTGGATTGAAATAAGCAATGTTATCAATGGATAGCTAAATGTGAAGATACCTTAAGTTGCAATCACCACAGATATGTGAATGTAAAATTGTCATTTGTCTTGAAGCATTAGTAAAATTCGCTGTATCGACTTTTAAATTCAAAGCAATACCTCCTCAAAATGAGATTAGTGGAAAAAACATGCACAACAATTATATACTATTTTGCATTGTGTTAACTGTCAACATAATCTGATGAAATGCATGTTTTCCATGACAAACAGCATGATTTTAAGGTGGTAGGTGTTGATTTGGTTACATATTTATGTGACTGAATAAAAGAAATACCATAAAAATCAGCGGTATCAATAAAGCGAATAGTATAATCGCCTTTTTTTTGTGAGTTGTCCTGAGAGCAGTTAAATGCTCCAAAAGTATAGATGCCGACCGATGCTTCCGGGGTATAGCCGTAAACCGCTGTTCCCTTGGTGTAGACGTAGGGCGCCAATCCCTGGGCATACTCACCAACCGATACCTATGTGTAGGTGACGAACGTTTGTTACGAATATAGAAGGCTATAATTTTTTTCATATCATAATATATTCGAAAAAGCCGGTGTTTATTAGCACACAGGTAAAACTTTATGTCTGTGGTTTGTTGTGTGTGTTGTGTGTGTTTCGTGTGATGCCTGGACAGCCTTATTACCCATTTGAGTTTACATAAATTGTTTGTTGTAATATTGCCACTCTTCCTGTAAGGTAATGGGGACAAACGTTCTTTTCTTTAGGGGATAGGGAGGGTTGGTATTCTGTGAGGACTATAAATAAAAAGCTCAAAAAAGTAGTATTGCTATCTATGGTGGTAATTCTGTCTGCCATAACTGGATTTGATGCATCTGCTAACAGTATTCAGTTGTTACAAACCGAGCGTTTCAATATGACTTATATCTATTTTGGTAATACGGCGGCATATGTAGATTATGTAGATAACACAAAAGGGTCACTGGATCATATTGCACCAAGCTATTTTGACATTAATAAGGATGGGACGCTGAAGCTTAATTCGTCTATTGATAAGGAATTTATAAACGCCATGCATGACAGGGGAATCAAGGTCACGCCTTTCTTAAGTAACCACTGGGATAGGGAGTCAGGTATCAATGCACTGGTTAATGCTGACAAGCTTTCATCGCAAATTGCTGATGCTATTTTAAAGTACAGTTTAGACGGTGTAAATGTCGACATTGAGAATGTGACTGAAATGGAAAGAGACAAATACACTGAACTGGTAAGGCTGTTAAGGCAGAAACTACCTTCTAGTAAAAGCGTTTCAGTGGCAGTTGCCGCAAACCCATATAAAATATCAGTAGGATGGCATGGCTCATATGATTTTGCTACCTTACAGGAGTATTCTGATTACCTAATGATTATGGCCTATGATCAGCATTATCAGGGCTATGTGAATAAGACTGGCGGAGCAGGCCCTGTTGCAGGCTATAGTTTTGTTGAGGAATCCATAAAGGCAGCGCTTAATGAAGTCCCGTCGAACAAATTAGTGCTGGGGATACCTTTTTACGGAAGGCTCTGGAAACAGGACACGGATTACGGAGGTTACGGTATTAGTAATAATAAGGTAGAGGCATTGTTAAATGAATTTAGCGGCAAGGTTTTTTACGATCATAAACAAAAATCTCCTAAGGCTGTGATAACAATAGGCTCTTCTGACAGAAAACCGGTAATTTACGGTCAAACACTTGAGGAGGGTACCTATGATATTTGGTTTGAAAATGAAGCGTCAATAAAAAGCAAGCTAGAGCTTGTGACAAAATACAACCTTCTAGGTACAGGAAGCTGGAGCCTTGGACAGGAAGCAATAAGCACATGGGATTACTATTCATTGTGGCTTAATGGCAGATATTTCAGTGATATTCAAAATCATTGGGCAAAGGCTTCTATACTAGCTGCGATGGATAGGGGATGGATGAATGGCGTATCAAGTGCTAAGTTCATGCCGGATTCACCAATGACGAGGGCTCAGGCTGCTGCGCTTCTAGTAAGAGCTCTCGATATTAGTGTTATGGAGCCGAATGTAGATGGGCTAGTATTCTATGACGTTACAGGACATTGGGCTCAAAAAGAGATTGAAGCTGCTGCAAAGGCAGGTATTATGCAGGGCGTTGGAAGCGGACGGTTTGAGCCAGACGCTGTATTAACCCGTGAGCAAATGACTGTGATACTTGACAGATTGATGCTAGATGAAAGTGTAGGTAGTTTAGATAGGATTGTCGACGAAAATGCTTTAGCCATGCCACTTGTATTTATAGATGTGGATCCAGTTACATCGACATGGTCATACGAGGCTATTGGCAGAATGGCGGACAAGGGCTTTATAGAAGGCTTTCCGGACGGTAGCTTTAGGCCGAAGGAGGCCATTAGACGCGGTCAGGTGGCGGTCCTTATGATAAGAGTCTATCCGGATATTGTAAAATTCACACGGTAGCATTTATCCAACCGACACTTCTTTGTGATCAAATAATGGTAGTACTAAAGAGCTAAAATATGCAGCTGACCCCGCAGAGCTTCAACGTTTAGCGGGGTTTGCAATACTGTTTTGTACTTTGTATACAACTTGTTAAATTTTTAATTAATGAAAATCTATGGAATGAGCTATAGATAAGTGATAGAATATGTACGGTAATAATGTATTTTTGGTATTGCGTATAGTAGAAAGATTGCAGTATAGCCGTTTTATGTAAAAAAGATGTAACTCAGTCAATAAGGAAAGATATGCATTAGGGAAGAATATGACAAAAAGTGCTTCAAGTTGAGAGACGCTCCTTGCTAACCGTAGAGAGTTTAAATTTATGCGATTAAGCTATTGAGAGTGTTTACTAATGATTGTGAGGTGGATTGTTTGATTAGGGCTTTAAAATCATTTAGGGGCGGCATAAAGCCAGGGCATAATAAGGAAACGTCGGAACTGAAAACGGTGAAAATGCCCTTGCCTACAAAGGTCGTTATACCCATGCTCCAGCACATTGGAGCACCATGCACTCCCCTTGTTCAAAAGGGTGATAAGGTTTTTGTTGGTCAAAAGATAGGAGATTCTGAGAAAATGATAGCAGCTCCTATTCATTCAAGTGTGTCAGGTACTGTTGCTGGTATTAAACCAATCTTATATTCAAATGGTATTGAAGTAATGGCTGTGGAAATAGAGCCAGATGGTCTGCAGAAGGTTCATGAGAGTGTAGTTAAGCCTTTATTAACTGATAAAGACAGTATCCTGAAATGTATAAGAGAATCAGGACTGGTTGGACTGGGAGGGGCTGGCTTTCCTACAAGTGTAAAGCTATCGCCGCCTCCGGGCAAGGTTTTGGACATTCTAGTCATAAATGGTGCAGAATGTGAACCCTATATAACTTCAGACTACAGGGAGATGTTGGAAAACCCCAAAGGCATAATTGAAGGTACAAAGAAGGTAATGGAGATAACCGGTATAGCCAAGGCTTTTATTGGTATTGAGTCCAATAAGCCAGAGGCTATTGCCAAGATATCCTCTCTTATTAGTGAAAGAGACAATATTGAGGTGGTACGCTTAAATACTCGTTACCCTCAGGGCGGTGAAAAGCAGCTAATATATACTTTGACCGGAAGAAAGGTGCCGACAGGGAAGCTTCCTTCAGATGTAGGTGTGCTTGCCCAAAATGTTGCCACGGTATCATTTTTAGCAAATTATCTTAAAACAGGCATGCCCCTGATAAAAAAGAAAGTGACTGTTGATGGAAGCGCAGTGGCGAATCCTATGAATGTAGAGGTGCTAATTGGCACACCCCTTAAAGAAGTGTTTGATTTCTGCGGAGGATTCTGTGAGGAACCTCGTAAGATCATTATGGGTGGTCCTATGATGGGTGTAGCCCAGTATTCCCTTGACAATTCGGTCCTGAAACAAACAAATGCACTTCTTGCATTAAACGAGGTTGAAGCAGTTGAACCAAAGGAATCGGTCTGCATACGCTGTGGTAAATGCGTGTTTGTATGCCCTATGTCACTTATGCCTATCTATATAAATGCACATGTTATGAAGGGCAACTTTGAAGAGACTTTGAAATACCATGTCAATGATTGTATAGAATGTGGCTGCTGTTCTTATATATGTCCCGCTTCCAGGCACCTAGCGCAGTCAATACGCTATGCTAAGGCGGAGCTGAGAAAACTGTCTGCTAAAAAGCAAGGGGGGAAAAGCTAGTATGGAAATAAATCTTTTAGCGAGTTCATCGCCTCACTTGAGAAGCGGAAATACAACACAGAAGATAATGAGGGATGTAATTATAGCTTTATTACCGGCGACTGCCGCTTCGCTATATTTCTACAATGTAAAGGCCGCCATGCTCATAATTGTCACTGTGATTGCATGTGTGGTATCTGAATATGCATGGTGTAGCATTGTCAAAAAGGAAAACACAATAACCGACCTGAGCGCTGTTGTAACAGGTATGCTGCTGGCATTTAATCTTTCGCCGTCTGTGCCTGTATGGGTTGCCGCTATTGGCGGAGTATTTGCCATTATAATAGTTAAGCAGCTCTTTGGTGGCCTCGGTCATAACTTTGTCAATCCTGCATTGGCGGCTAGAGCATTTATGATGGCCTCCTGGCCTTCGCAGATGACAGCCTGGCTAAAGCCCGGATGGGACGCAGTCAGTTCAGCAACGCCTCTGAGTATCATTAAGGAGGGAACTGAAGCAACAGGGCAGATGCCGGAGCTGTGGGATATGTTCATAGGAAATATTGGAGGCACAATAGGAGAGACCTCTACCCTTGCTATTTTGATTGGTGCAGCCTACCTGGTGTATAGAAAGGTTATGACACTAGAACTGCCGCTCACATTCATTGGCACAGTGGGTCTGATGACCTGGATGCTCGGTGGCGAAGGCATGTTCACGGGAGACTTTTTATATCACATATTTGCCGGGGGCTTAATGCTCGGAGCCTTCTTTATGGCAACTGACTACACTACTTCGCCGGTTACCGTTAAAGGAAGGATAATTATGGGAGTCGGCTGTGGACTTCTTACATCGGTAATAAGGCTTTACGGTGGATATCCGGAAGGTGTTTCTTACTCGATACTGCTAATGAACCTGGTAGTGCCAATGATAGATAGATTTATGATTTCAAAGAGCTTTGGAGGAGGTGCCGTGAAAAATGCGTGATATGATCAAACCAACTCTCTCGTTGTTTTTAATATGTTTAGTTACGGCATCCTGCCTGGCATTTGTAAACAGTATAACAAAAGGCCCCATTGTTGAGCGTATGGAAATGGATGCAGAGGAAAATAGGAAACAGGTGATGGTAGATGCGGAGAGCTTTGAGAAGCTTGAGGGCTGGGAAGACCTTGATGAAAGCGGTTTTGTAAAAGAGGCCTATGAAGCCTACGCCGGAGAAAACCTTGTTGGATATGTATTTTCTGTAACATCAAAGGGATTTGGCGGAGAAATAGCTGTAACTGTTGGTGTAGACAAGGAAAACACTATATCCGGAGTTAGGATAGGAGATAACCAGGAGACACCTGGTCTTGGTAGCAAGACAGCGGATGACAAATTTACTGAGCAATATAAAGGTAAGGATATAAGTAATGAGATAAAAATAGTTAAGCATGCTGTGTCGGCAGAGGACGAGATACAGGCTGTGAGTGGGGCAACTGTAAGCACAAAAGCAGTTACAGCTGCAGTTGAAGCCTCGTCAAAATTGACTGGTAAGCTGCTGGAGAATGGGGGCGGTTCAAAATGAAAAAATTATTTAAGATATTCAATAACGGAATAATTAATGAGAATCCTACATTCCGCCTTGTTCTAGGCACTTGTCCTACGCTGGCGATAACAACATCAGCAATAAACGGTATAGGTATGGGACTGGCAACTACTGCTGTTCTTATAGGCTCTAATGTAGTTATCTCATTGCTGAGGAAGGTAATACCGGGTAAGGTTAGGATGCCGGCTTTTGTTACAGTTATTGCAGGGTTCGTAACAATTGTTCAGATGCTTTTGAAAGCTTATGTACCAGCTCTTGACAAGGCTTTGGGCATTTATATTCCCCTTATCGTTGTTAACTGTATCATAATGGCTAGAGCTGAATCATTTGCCTCAAAGAATCCTGTATTGGATTCGGCAGTTGATGGGGTAGGCATGGGTATAGGTTTTACTCTGGCCATCACTGCTATAGGCGCTGTAAGAGAAATATTGGGCAATGGAAGCATATTTAACTATGCCCTATTTGGAGAGTCGGCTAGTCCGGCATTAGCTATGATATTACCTCCTGGAGGCTTCTTGGTATTTGGTCTTGCCATTGGTCTAGTAAACCTTTTGACCAAAAGACAGGTGCTTTCTACAGGATGTGGAGGGAAGGAAGCCGGATGTGAGGGCTGCGGAGGCAGCTGTAACAGCCTGCAGGCGGCAGAGAAGGGGGGACAGTCATAATGCTTGTTAGTATACTAATAACATTTGTATCAGCTGTTTTTATAAACAACTTTGTTGTTGTCCAGTTTCTTGGTATTTGTCCTTTTCTCGGCGTATCCAAGAAAATAAAAACAGCTGCGGGCATGGGAGTTGCTGTAATATTTGTAATGACATTTGCATCAGCAGCAACATGGTTGGTACAGGAGTTTATGTTAAAACCGCTTGGGCTGGAGTACTTGCAGACAATATCATTTATACTTGTTATTGCTGCATTGGTGCAATTGGTGGAAATGATACTACAGAAAACCAGCCAGGCGTTGTATAAGGCATTAGGTGTTTACCTGCCTTTGATAACAACAAATTGCGCCGTATTGGGTGTGTGTTTGTTGAATCTGGAGATACAGGGAGATGCCAAGTTCCTGATGTCCGTATTAAACGGTGCTTTTTCAGGGGTAGGCTTTACGCTGGCAATCGTCTTGTTTGCAGGAATCAGGGAACGTCTTGAGAGTGCTCAGGTACCCAAATGTCTTGAAGGGTTTCCAATATCACTAATCGCAGCATCCTTGGTTTCACTGGCATTTTTAGGATTTCAGGGCTTATTCCAGGGAGTTATTTGATTAAGGATAATGCAAAGTAGCTTATGAGAACAGCCTAAATCACTATCGAGGCAGAAATGAACATGCCGGAGGGGTTGAAAATGGTAGAAATTTTAGTTGCAGTACTGATAATAAGCGGTCTTGGATTAATTTTTGGTATTGGCTTGTCATATGCATCCAAGGTATTTGCTGTTGAAGTAGACGAACGGGTTACAGAGATTCGTGAGGTATTGCCTGGAGCTAACTGCGGTGCTTGCGGTCAATCAGGTTGTGACGGCTTTGCCACTGCGGTAGTGGAAGGTAACGCCGAAACCAATGGCTGCCCCGTGGGTGGCAATGATGTTGCTACTAAGGTTGCGAATATAATGGGAGTTGAGCCAGAGGGAATTAAGAGGACTGCTGCCAGAGTTTTGTGCAATGGACGCCGGAGTGTGAGCAAGGAAAAGTTTGAGTATCAAGGTATCGACACCTGTGCGGCGGCAGCACAGATATTTGGTGGCCACAAGTCCTGTTCGTACGGCTGTCTTGGACATGGAGATTGTATGAAGGCATGCCCCTTTGATGCAATCGTTATGGTGGGGGGGATTGCCAGGATCGTGGAAGACCGCTGTAGGTCATGTGGTATGTGTGTGATTACCTGCCCTAAGAAACTGATTGAGATAATAGATAAAACCAAAAAGTACTCTGTAATGTGTATGTCTACGGACAAGGGAGCAGTTACAAGAAGCAACTGCCAGGTCGGTTGTATTGGCTGTACCAAATGTGTCAAAGCTTGTCCACAGCAAGCCATTCACATGGAGGGTACCCTTGCCAAAATAGATTACAGCAAGTGCGACAATTGCGGTGAATGTAGCAAGGTGTGCCCAACAATGGCCATTAGGGTCATGGACTTTGGCGAATAAGTGAGTGAAATACTGGGATGTATCTTGTTGTTGCGAAAGGTCGCTGCGGGAGTATTTTAGAGTATTTTGAGTATGAGTATAGAAATTATGCTATAGTAATAGCATAATATTGAACAATGTCACAGTCCCCCTCCTCTTAGGTGGGGGTTACCGATTGATAAAG
>CAZEIH010000041.1:0-22827 GCA_964512095.1 uncultured Oscillospiraceae bacterium | reverse complement strand
TAAAATATCAGGATGATTCTTTTCTTCTTTTTCCTACAGTAAGTTGACGCTATCTCCTTACAACCTAAACTTGACAGATTTTTTCAATATGATTATAATCATTTTAGCAGTAATTGTACTATATTATTGAATAAGGCGGATGAGTGTCATGGGAGTGGATACAACTGTGACAGGACGCACCTCTGGAGAGACCGTCAAGGCGCCGAAGGGGCAAATTTCCATTTAAGGGAAGCATCTCTCAGGCAAAAGGACAGAGTAGGTCATTTCATATTAATATGAATATGAGATTCAGAGGTCAAATCCAAGTGATTTGGCCTTTAGTAATTAAAAACTAGAATTGATAGAGGAGGTTGTTTTGTAATGGATAAACTAGACAAAATTAGAATGATTGATCCGGAAGTAGCAGAAAGTATTCAAAATGAGATTAACAGGCAGGAGAACAATTTGGAATTAATCGCATCGGAAAATTTCGTGGATGAGGCGGTTATGCAGGCTCTTGGGACTCCTCTTACAAATAAATATGCAGAGGGCTACCCTGGCAAAAGATATTACGGCGGATGTGAGCATGTTGATGTTATAGAGCAGTTGGCTATCGATAGGGCTAAGGCGATTTTTGGTGCAGACCATGCTAATGTTCAGCCTCATTCTGGCGCACAGGCTAATTCGGCGGTTTATTTTGCTATGTTGAATCCTGGCGATGTGATACTTGGAATGGACCTTTCTCATGGCGGACATTTGAGTCACGGTATGAAAAGGAATATTTCAGGCAAGTACTACAAGTCGGAATTTTATGAAGTTCGAGAGGATACTGGCTATATTGACTATGATGCTCTTCATAAAAAGGCTATGGAGCTTAAGCCTAAAATGATTGTAGCCGGTGCCAGTGCGTACCCGAGAATTATTGACTTTAAGGCTTTCAATGAGATTGCTAGAGATTGCGGCTCGTATCTTATGGTGGATATGGCTCATATTGCAGGTTTGGTTGCTGCAGGGCTACACCCAAACCCGGTACCATATGCCGATTTTGTCACGACTACCACTCACAAAACACTGAGAGGTCCAAGAGGCGGTATGATACTTTGTAAAGAGGAATACGCGAAGGCTATCAATTCTGCTGTTTTTCCAGGAACTCAGGGAGGCCCCCTTATGCATGTAATTGCTGCTAAGGCAGTAAGCTTTAAGCAGGTTATGAGTGAGGAATTTAAGGAATATCAAAAGCAGATTATTAGGAATGCAAAGGCGTTGTCTGAAGCGCTGATAGACCAAGGCTTTAACCTTGTTTCAGGTGGTACTGATAATCATCTTATGCTTGTGGATCTTAGTAATTTTAATGTGACGGGTAAGCTTGCCCAGAGCTTGTTGGATGAAGTGGGTATTACTGTGAATAAGAATACTGTGCCTTTTGAGAAGCAGAAGCCTACTGTTACAAGTGGTATAAGGTTAGGAACTCCTGCTGTTACTACAAGGGGTATGAAGGAAGATGGAATGAGGGAAATTGCGGCTTTGATTAAGCTTGTGATTACTGATTTTGAAGGTTCAGCAGGACAGGTTAGAGAGCGTGTAACAGCCCTCTGCAAAAAGTACCCTTTGTATCGTTAATTTACGGAGTCAATTCGCTTCGCTCAGGGAGTCAGGTGGAGACTGAACTCCACCTGACCTTCATTCATCGCCGACCTATAGAGGTTGGCAGAGGTTGGCGTTTTCTGAAGACATAGACAAACAGGGGTTGCGGTTCCAAAGGGCATTGACAGGGTTGGCAACAGGGGTGACGGTCTTGGTGGCTGAATAGCCCAGAACTACAGTTTACGGAGGAATTATGGCGCAGAAAAAAGAGCCTCTAGCATATAGGATGAGTCCAAGAACAATAGAAGAATTTGTCGGTCAGAACCATATCACTGGTAAAGGCAAGCTACTATACAGAATGATAAAGGCTGACAGAATCACTTCAATAATACTGTACGGGCCGCCCGGTACTGGTAAAACTTCACTTGCTAGAATAATCGCTGCGACAACAAAATCCAGCTTTGAAAAGCTAAATGCGGTCACTGCCGGAGTTGCCGACATAAAAAGAATCGTATCCGACACCCAGAACCCAATGCTCAATCAAAGTGGCAGAACTGTCCTCTTTGTAGATGAGATACACAGGTTCAACAAAGCACAGCAGGATGCATTACTTCCATATGTAGAAAATGGCACCATCGTGTTAATTGGTGCAACAACTGAGAATCCATACTTTGAAGTCAACAAGGCACTAATCTCAAGATCTTCTGTTTTCATGCTGAAACCATTGGACAACAGCGATATAGAAAGTATTGTTAGAGCAGCTCTAACAGATAAGGAGAGGGGCCTGGGAAGCTACAACATAGCAACTGATGAAGATGCCATAGCTTATCTAGCGGAAATATCAAACGGTGATGCAAGGAGCGCCCTCAATGCAATAGAGCTTGCTGCATCAACCTCGGACCTTGAAAGTGACGGACATATACATATCACTCTAAAAACCATAGAAGAATGTGTACAAAGAAAGTCAATAACCTTCGATAAATCAGGAGAAGCCCATTATGACAACATCAGTGCATTCATTAAATCTATGCGCGGTAGCAATCCCGATGCAGCTCTATTTTATCTTGCCAGGGCACTCTATGCAGGAGAGGATCCAAAATTTCTTATAAGACGAATAATTATTTGTGCCTCAGAAGATGTGGGGATGGCAAATCCCACAGCATTGCAGGTCGCAGTGGCTGCAGCACAGGGGATACAAATGATAGGTATGCCCGAGGCCAGACTTCTACTAGCCCATGCTGCAGTCATGGTAGCTACCAGTCCAAAGAGCAACTCATGCTACAAAGCACTAGGGAAGGCGGTCAGTGATGTGGAAAGAAAAAGAACAGGAGAGGTGCCTATGCATTTGAGAAATGCTCCTGTTAAGGGAATGTCTGATCAAGGATATGGAAAAGGTTACAAATATGCCCATGATTTCCCAGGTAATATAGTGAAGCAGGAATTCTTTCCGGAGGGGATGGAGGGGACAGTTTACTATGAGCCTACTTCAAACGGGTATGAAGGCAGGATTAAGGAATGGCTTGAAAGGTTCAGAAATAGTTAAGGGGTAAGTATATACTAAGAGATATTCACATAATCTCGCTAATGAGTGCAGCAAAACAATACTGGAGGATTTATATGAAAAGAAGAATTTTTGCATGGGTCTTACTAACAGCATTTGTGCTACTACTATTAAACATAATGTTTATCAAATTCTATTGGCAGTTAAGCGCTGTAGTATATGTAATAATCGCCTTTGGGTTTCTTTTGTATAACAACAAGTTAACAAGAGCCATGAAGGAAGAAAAAATTCTTAAGGATATGGCTGACAATAAAGACGGTGTAGATAAAGACACTGATATAAATACTGATAACGGTGCTGATAGTAATATAGATCAATGATGAGGAAATTCTTCAGTAGAAAGTGATAATAATGATAATTAGTGTTGTGTAATACAGGAGGGTACTATATGTTTTTTAAATATGGTTACGGAAAAACCTTTAAGGAATTTGAGATAAATGATAAAAACATAATAGCTGAACTAGGCCAGAACAGTGTCAAATATGAGCTAACCGGAATAGATGAGGTGAGACGGGCTCTTTCTCAGCCTATAGCAAGCTCCAGGCTTTCTGAGATTGTAAAGCTGGGAGAAAAGGTTGTTATTATCACAAGCGACATTACAAGACCTATGCCAAGCAAAACGGTACTTCCTGCTATAATGGACGAATTACTTGCTGCTGGTGCAAATTATGACGACATTACGATAGTATTTGCCCTTGGTAGCCATAGAAAGCATAGCCAAGAGGAGATGAAATATCTTGTTGGCGATGACTTATTTGAAAAGGTCAACTGTGTCGATAGCGATGTTAAGCGCTGTACGCTACTTGGAACCACATCCCGTGGCACGCCTGTTGAAATATTTGACCTTGTTGCACAAGCAGATCGAATAATTTGCCTTGGCAATATAGAGTACCACTACTTTGCAGGCTATAGTGGAGGGGCAAAGGCAATAATGCCGGGTGTATCAACAAGGGCGGCCATACAATCCAACCATAGTGCCATGGTCATGGATGCAGCCAGGGCAGGAGCTATGGACGACAATCCTGTAAGGCAGGATATCGAGGAAGTAACACAGTTTATTAATATTGATTTTATATTAAATGTAGTTCTTGACGAAAATAAAAATATTATAAAAGCATGTGCTGGTCATCATATACATGCTCATAGAGAAGGCTGTTGTTTCCTTGATGGTCTTTACAAGATAAAGATACCTGAAAGAGCTGACATTGTTATCACAACACCGGGAGGATTTCCTAAGGACATAAACATATATCAAGCCCAAAAGGCCCTGGATAATGCAAAGCATGCAGTGAGAGATGGCGGGATCATCATATTGCTTGCGTCATGCACCGAAGGCTATGGTGAGTCTGTTTTTGAACGGTGGGTTGAGGAAGCCTCCTGCATTGATGATTTGGTTGCTAGGATAGAAAATGATTTTGAACTAGGTGGTCATAAGGCTGCCGCTATTGCACTGGTTGAAAAAAAAGCAAAGGTCTTTATCGTTTCTGATATGGAGCCGGAAATGTCAAAAAAACTATTTATGGAGCCCTTTAACAGCATGGATGAAGCCTTACATGAAGCCTTCGAACAAATGGGCCCTAATGCCCGTGTTCTCTTAATGCCACATGGAGGCTCCACTTTACCTTTAGTAGAATAAAATATTTTTATTGACAAACATATAACATAGTGCTATATTGAATACCAAGTAAAACACTAGGGATTAAAAAGCATTAAAAAATTGTGGAGGGCAAGGGCGAATGAAGCTTTCAACAAAAGGCAGATACGGCTTGAAAGCAATGCTGGACCTGGCTATTCACTGTGACGAGGGTCAAGTAGCATTAAAAAGCATTGCAGAACGTCAGGGATTACCGGAAAACTATCTTGAGCAGCTTTTTGCATCATTAAAAAAGGCCAAGCTGATTAAAAGTGTTCGAGGATCTCAGGGAGGATATTCGCTGGGGAGAAGCTCTGAGAAGATTACGGTAGGCGATATCCTACGAACGCTGGAGGGTTCTATGTCGCCTACGGATTGTGTTTCAGAGAATTCTGATTCAAACTGTTGCGGAAATTCAGATTACTGCGTAACAAAGGGTGTTTGGGAGAAAATTAGAGACGGTATAAATAATGTAATAGATAATATCACCCTTGAGGAATTAGTAGATGACTATTACAGGAATGATAATGGAAGAATATTAGATGAATGACACTGCCGTGAAAGATATTGTTTAGATAACACAAATTATTAAATATTTGAAGGAGCAAATAAGTATGAGCGACAAAATGATATATTTGGATCACGCGGCGACAACGCCCACCAGGAAAGAAGTAATCGAAGCGATGCTACCTTATTTTAATGAAAAATTCGGCAATCCTTCATCCATATACTCAGTGGGCAGAGATAGCAAAAAAGCAATAGAAGAGGCAAGAGAAGTGGTTGCAAAAGCTATTACAGCAGAGCCAAGGGAGATATTTTTTACAGGCTCAGGTACCGAGGCTGACAACTGGGCTATAAAGGGTGTTGCCTATGCAAACAGAAATAAAGGCAAGCACATAATAACTTCAGCAATCGAACACCATGCGGTACTTCACACCTGTCAGTATCTTGAAAGTGATGGCTTTGAGGTTACATACCTGCCAGTTGATGCTGATGGACTGATTAGCCCAGAACAGGTTAGAGCTGCAATTAGGCCCGACACAATATTGATAACAATAATGTTTGCTAACAATGAAATAGGTACAATACAGCCTATTGCCGAAATTGGTAAGATTGCAAGAGAAAAGGGTGTTTATTTTCATACTGATGCTGTGCAGGCGATGGGGAATATCCATATTAACGTGTCCGAAATGAACATCGATCTGCTTTCAATGTCATCACACAAGTTTTATGGTCCCAAGGGTATAGGAGGACTATATGTCAAGAAGGGTGTGAAGCTAACCTCCTTCATGCATGGAGGGGCCCAGGAAAGAGGCAGAAGGGCCAGCACTGAGAATGTGCCTGCCGTAGTTGGATTTGCAACAGCTCTCGATATTGCTACAGCAAATATTGATAAGTATAACAATATGCTGACAGAATTAAGGGATAGGACAATTGAGGAGATAGAGAAGAAGATTCCTTTTATAAAGCTTAACGGTCACAGAGAAAAAAGGCTGCCAGGTAATGTGAACTTTTCCTTTGATTTCATAGAAGGAGAATCATTGCTCCTAATGCTTGATATGAAAGGAATATCAGCATCCAGCGGTTCTGCATGTACCTCGGGATCTCTTGATCCGTCTCATGTACTGCTGGCAATAGGCCTAGCACATGAAACTGCTCATGGTTCATTAAGGATCACCTTTGGAGAAGAGAATACCCAAGCCGATGTTGATTACCTGATGGAGGTGCTTCCAGCCATAGTAACAAGGCTCAGGGAAATGTCTCCACTTTATGAGGCAATACGCAACAGATGATGCTTGTAATGCAGGAATATGGATGATTTAGAGAAAATGTGATTTAGAAAAGAGGGATTGTATATGTATAGCGAAAAGGTAATGGATCATTTTTCAAATCCAAGAAATGTAGGAGAAATTGTTGACGCTGATGGTGTAGGTCAGGTTGGTAATGCTAAGTGCGGTGATATAATGAAAATGTATCTTAAAATTGAGGATAATGTCATTGTAGACGCCAAATTCAAGACCTTTGGTTGCGGTGCAGCTGTAGCTACCAGCAGCATGGCAACTGAGCTGATAAAGGGAAAGACTGTGGAGGAGGCTCTTGAAATTACAAATAAGGCCGTAGCAGAAGCTCTTGACGGTTTACCACCAGTAAAGATGCATTGTTCGAATCTTGCCGAGGAGGCAATAAAATCAGCTATAGAGAATTATCAAAATAAAAACGGTTCTGTTGATAAGGTTACTGGATGCGGTGTATGTTGTAAAAAGTGTGAGGATGTACATCACGATATAGAAGAAGAATAGGTGAGTCATGTCAAAGGGTAGGGTAATGCTTGGTATGAGCGGCGGTGTTGACAGTTCTGTGGCAGCGGCCGTACTAAAAGAACAGGGGTATGAGGTTGTTGGTGTAACAATGCAAATCTGGCCTGATATGCAAGAAGAGGTTAGACAGACACAAGGTGGCTGTTGCTCTCTTTCTGCTGTTGATGATGCCCGCAGAGTTGCAGACAAGCTTGGAATTAATTATTATGTACTGAATTTTAAGGACGTTTTTCAAGAAAAGGTTATTGACTATTTTACTGAAGAATACCTTAAGGGACGTACACCAAATCCATGTGTAGCCTGTAACCGTTTTGTCAAGTTTGAGAACATGCTGATGAAAGCAGTATCCATGGGAATGGATTATATTGCTACAGGACACTATGCCAGGATAATGTACGACAATCCAACAGGTAGATATTTGCTAAAGAAATCAGCAACTGATCAAAAGGACCAGACCTATGCCCTTTACACAATGACGCAGGAACAGTTATCTAGAACCCTATTCCCCATAGGCGAATTTGAGAAGGATCAGGTTAGAGCTATGGCAAGAGAATTGGAATTGTCAGTAGCCTCTAAGCCTGACAGTCAGGAAATATGCTTTGTAGACGATAATAATTATGGCAGGTATATTAGTGAAAATACCAATACTGAAATCAAGGAAGGATATTTTGTTGATACCCAAGGTAATCGGCTTGGAATGCACAAGGGAATTATCCACTATACCGTCGGCCAAAGAAAGGGCCTGGGTATTACATTCGGTAAGCCTATGTTTGTTGTTACAATAAATCCGGAGAGCAATACCGTTGTCCTTGGAAATGCTGATGAGGTATTCTCAAGTAGCCTTACCGCCTCTGACCTTAATTTTATATCTATAAATGAATTAAATGATGACATGAGAGTAAAAGCAAAAATCAGATATTCAGCAAGGGAAGCGTCAGCAACAATTAGTCCACTGCCTGATAAAAAAGCTAAGGTGGTGTTTGATGAACCCCAAAGAGCTATCACACCAGGACAGTCAATAGTATTTTATGATGGAGATACTGTTATTGGCGGCGGAGTAATTGATTAACTAAATGCAACACCACAAATCTGCATCTTTCTTTCATCCCTATAAAAGTATTTGTCACTAAGTGCCGATATTACAGGCGGTCGTATATGGGCTTTCTATTTTCAAAATGCACAGTGTATCTAAAGCCTGCATCACGAATTATTTGGCTATAGTAATCAAATTTTATTGCAATATTTTCTATACGATGAGCATCAGAGGCCAGGCAAATAAGCTCTCCCCCTAATTCTCTGTAACGCTTTAGAAGCTCTTTGTCATATACGGTATCAGTAGGTTGATTTCTAAATGTAGAAGTATTAAGCTCAAAGCCACGGCCTTGCTCAATAAGCTTCCTTAAGATTGCGTCAAATATATCGGAGAAGTCAGCATATCTTAATGTCCTGTCATCATAAGGGGCATATCTTATTATGTATTCGAAGTGACCAACCATATCGAAGGATTCCAGATTATTAATCATGTAGAATATTTCCTCCAGATACCTTCTGTAAGCTTCAAGCTTTGCTTTTTCTTTATAGTAATTGCCTGTATAAGGGTCCATGTGATCTATGACATGCACTGAGGCAAGAACATAATCAAAGGGGTGACTATTAATAACCTTCATTGTATCTTCAATAACATGGGGCTGTATTCCAGCTTCGATTGCTTTGAGAACTTTTAATTTGCCTGCATATTTGTCGCTGACAGATGATATATGAGAGATGTATTCTCCAAAATCAAATAAGAAATTTGTTCCTCCGATGGGATAGTCGTAATCTAGATGATCTGTAAAGGCTATGCCCTCAAGGCCCAGCTTTATAGCTGCCTGACATGCTTCTTCGGCATTTATTGTACTATCAGTAGAGAATTTTGTATGTATATGACAGTCGTACACCTGGCACCTCCGAGACGTTTTATGAATTAAATACAATATTACCATCGTTAAACTCCAAATGCAAATTCCGGTTTATAAAATAGTAATTGCGGTATATAATATAGAAGTCTGAAGAAATATATAAATTACTTTGATAAATACAAAAAGCAGGAGGGTATGAAGCTATGAGTGATAAAAAAACAGAAGGGCAATTGCTTGAAAAAAGACTCTCGTATAAACAAAAGAAAATATGGGAAAATGCCAGTGACGAATTTGTAACAAAAAGCTTTGACTTTAGTGAAGAATACAAACGCTTTCTGGATGCTGCAAAGACTGAGAGGGAATTTGTTGTTGAAGCTGAAAAGCTTGCTGTTTCAGCTGGCTTTAAGTCACTAGATAGCTTGAAAGCAGCAAATGTTAAGTTGAAATCAGGAGACAAGGTCTATTACATAAATAGAAAAAAGTCTGCAGTATTAGCCGTTATAGGAAACAGGGAAATGGCGGACGGTGTAAACATTCTGGGGTCTCACATTGACTCTCCAAGGATAGATCTTAAGCAAAACCCGTTATATGAGGATACAGATCTTGCATTTTTCAAAACTCACTATTATGGAGGGCTGAAAAAGTATCAGTGGCTGACCATACCACTGGCAATACATGGCACTGTTATAAAGGGCGACGGAACTGCAGTAGACATAGTTATTGGAGAGAGTGACGATGATCCTGTTTTCAATATTACAGACCTGCTGCCTCATTTGGCAAGGGAACAGATGCAGAAAAAAATGAGCGAGGCCGTAACCGGAGAAGGCTTGAACCTATTATTGGGTTCAATACCTTATAAGGATGACAAGGTTAAGGAAAAGGTAAAGCTAAATATATTAAATATACTCAACAAGAGATATGGCATAGTTGAGGAGGATTTTCAGTCAGCTGAGCTGGAAATAGTACCGGCACAAAAAGCGAGGGATGTTGGCTTTGATAAGAGCATGGTGGGAGGATATGGTCAGGACGACAGAGTCTGTGCTTATCCAGCGCTAAGGGCCATCGTCGAGCTGGGTACACCTGAGCGAACAGCAGTATGTTTACTGACGGATAAAGAGGAAATTGGAAGTATGGGGAACACAGGAGCTCAATCAAACCTGCTCCAGGATTTTCTTGCAAACCTTATAGCTTTGTCAGTTGACAATTACTCAGACTTGCTGCTTCGCGGATGTCTTTCTGGTTCCAAAATGCTTTCCGCCGATGTCAATGCAGCTGTAGACCCCAACTATGACAGTGTTTTTGAAAAAAGAAATGCCACCTACCTTGGTCGTGGTATTGTAATCCAGAAATTCACAGGTTCCAGAGGAAAGTACGATGCCAGCGATGCAAGTGCAGAATTTGTTGGAGAAGTAAGAAGGCTCTTTAACGATAATGATATTACCTGGCAGTCAGGAGAGCTTGGAAAGGTTGATGAAGGGGGAGGAGGGACAATAGCCCAGTATGCTGCCAATCTTGGTATTGATGTATTGGATTGCGGCATTGCGGTGCTCTCTATGCACTCTCCATTTGAAATCACCAGCAAGGTAGACATTTACACTACCTACAATGCATATAAGGTCTTCTGCAATCTAAAATAATTAATAATTGGGGACACACCTCAAAGGTAAAGGATTAGTCATAAAGAGGTGTGTCCTTTATCTATGTCTTCAGAAGACGCTGACCTCCATAAATCGGTGATGAATGAAGACGACCTGAGCGAAGCGAATTGGCTTTGTTAGCTCATGGATCTTGATCAGAGCCTGTTATTGAAGTATCGTCATTAGATGGATTATCATCAGTATCCTCTTCAATATTTTCTTCTGGCTTTGGCGGTACATACACTGCCTTTTTTGTAAGATAAAACGCTTTTGCGTCATTGTCGCCAGATACAAAGCCTTCATTGCATTTAAAGCTTTCGGCCATTATTTTTCTGGAAGCAGGCACATTACAAATAAAATAATAGGGTGATGCATCGTAGGTAGTACCCGGCATCTGGATAAAGTTTATATTCTCCACCTTAAACTTGCTGATATAGCCTGTCATTCTTATAACTTCATTAAGTGTGAAATTGGTTTTCACATGTTCAAATACTGTGTTAATAACGCTGGTAAGCTTAGGTAAATATTGTAGTGTAAGCTTTTGTTTCATTAATTCCTTTATAAAATTTTGCTGAGCAATATTTCTTTTTAGGTCACTTCCGTCATAATACTTTCTTACTTCCTTGTTCCAAACATTGGGCTTACGGAATCTTACATACTGTTCAGATTGGGCTCCATTAAGCGTCTGTTGACCTTTCTTAAGATGTATGTGCAGATTCTGTAAAGGATCATCATAATTAAGATCTGTTGGTACATAGTAATCAACGCCATCCAAAAGATCTATTATTTTCCTGAAAGCAGAGGTGTCAACATAAACGTAATATTTTATATTAACATCAAGGAGCTCTGACACCGTCTTAGCGGATAAATCCTCACCACCATTGGGATATGCAAAATTTATCTTTCTTTCCCAGTTTTTAATAAAAACCCTGGTATCCCTTGGTATAGACATTATATTGATGTTTCCGGTCTCAGGATCAAAATTGGCAAGCATCATGGTATCTGAATTATTGCTGACCTTGTCACCACCAAGTAGAAGTACATTAAAAGCGTCCTTGGACGGAAGGAGTAGGGGCTGTATTATATCTATCATGGCGTCATTTGTTTCTAAATCAATTTCGACATCATTACTTAAGGTCGCAACATGATTATTTATATAATAAAGCGTACCTGAACCTGAAATAAAAAGCATAGCGGTTAAGACTATTGTTAAGACAAAATAAAATTTACGTGTATTCATATATAATAACCTCGTTAGTAAAAAACATATTTAAAGTGCAGCTTCTGTATTTTGACTTATTCTCGATACAGACGGTTCCATATTCACTAGAAATACTTATAATGAATTTTTCCAATAAACATTATAAAGAAATATCAGCTATAAGTAAACATCATAATTGCTACTCCTTGCTAAATTCGGCCAAGGGATTGCTTTCAACAGCTGTTCTAAGCTGTTTGCTGTCAAGGTGTGTGTATATTTGTGTAGTAGATATACTTTCGTGTCCAAGCAGCTCCTGTAGAGAGCGAATATCAACATTGCCGTATTTATACATCAGAGTTGCTGCTGTATGACGTAGTTTATGCGTGGAATATCGCTCAGGATCAAGTCCTGCGGCCTTAATATACTTTTTTACGATTTTTTGAACAGATTCTCTGCTAATGCGTTGCCTTCGCTCACTAATGAAAAGGGCATTCCTATCCTTGAGTCCATTTGCGGGACGTACTTTCATATAGGCCTCCAAAGCCTTAATACATGCCTGATTCATAGGCACATTTCGCTCTTTGTCACCTTTTCCTATAACATTAATGGAATTACCCTTTATGTTATTAAGATTAATGCCCACAAGTTCGGATAAACGCAGGCCACAATTTAAAAATATGGTAATTATCGCATAGTCACGCTCAGAAAACTGACCTTCTATGGAATTTAACAATTTTTTACTTTCATCAACATTTAAATACCTAGGCAGACGCTTTAAAATCTTTGGGGATTCAAGCTCAGTTGCAGGATTAGAATCAATAAGCTTAGCCTTAAGAGTAATATATTTGAAAAAGGATTTAAGACTGGCAACTTTTCTGGCTCTGGCATAAGATGAATTGTCTCGGTCATTACTAACATACGCCAAAAATGCGTATAAATCGCTTAGTGTAATAGACCCAATCAAATCTAAGTCGATATCAGTTATTGTAATATTGCTAAATTCAATATTCTTATCACAAAGATTTCTATGAAGCTTCATAAAACGAAAAAATACTCTTAAATCATAAAAATAGACTTTTACAGTATTGGGCGATTTAGCTTTGATCGTTTGCATATAACTCAGGAAATCTCGTAAAACAGGAAACATTTCAAAATCATTTATATTTTTCATAAGTAATACCTCACAGGCATATTTGTATTTGTTTAAATATAATAGATATGCTACATTACGTATATATTATATATTATAACATGAAGGCAGATTATTCAATAAAACCTCCTCCCGATTACACGAAATTTATATTTCGTGTAATCACATATAAAAAAATGGGGCGCTTCCCTTTAGCACAAATATAAAATGGCCCTGCTTGGCTGTTAAACCAAACAGAGCCTTTTTGTGACCATCAGTTGATGGCCACCTCCGATTCAATCTTCACTTAAAGATCACTCCTCTCTATAAAAGAGTCAGCTCCTTGAGCTGCATTGTACAAGATATCCGGTACATATCTATTATAATGCAGACAAATATGGATTAGCCAGATAGCAAATGATTATATTAATTTTTTCAAATACGCTTTACTAAATCCTTTGCTCCACATGAGCATCAAAATCGTGGCCATCACAAATGTAGCCTATTTTACTTATACATTTAATATAACAATAATTATTGATGTCAGGCTTAGACATACATTTATCAAACATAGGAACAAAACTGCCTGTTTTGGATTCATGCCTGCTGATAGTAGTCTGTAATGTGCCTGGCTTCTGTCAGCTTTGTAAATAGGCTTACCATTGAGTAGTCTTTTTGCTACAACAAACAGATTGTCAAAAATGGGAACTCCTAACGCAAGTATAGGAACAAATAGCGATAAAACTGTTGCCTGCTTAAATGCACCATCAAGCGCTATAATACCCAAAATATATCCCATAAAACCTGCCCCTGCATCCCCCATATATATCCTGGCCGGTGGTTTGTTATATTTTAGATAGCCGATAGCAACACCTACAAGGATTATTGCCATTAAAGCTGGTCTCGCCTGCCCTTTTGCTATTGCAACTATAAATAGTGTCATAGCCGATATTGTGGAAAGGCTGCCCGCTAATCCGTCAAGACCATCAGAAAAATTAATTACTGTAATTACCCCCAAAATCCATGTGACAGTCAATATAAACTGAAGCCAAACAGGAAGCGTTACATATGCATTACTATTTAAGGGATTTGTAAAACCAGTGAATACGATTCCTGAGAAATATGCAATAATCGAAGCCATTAGCTGAATAAAAAACTTGGGAAAGGCGGGAAAATCACGGCCCTGGGTCTTGTACCAGTCATCTATAATCCCTATTGCTAAAACTAGAACAGAACCTGCTAAGATACCTAGATTACGTTTGCTGAAGCCATCAGAAAATGATAAAAAAGCAATCATAAAGCCGGCATAGATACCTATACTTGCAAGATGAGGCACGGGCTCCTTATGTATCTTCCTTTCGGTAGGTTGGTCGAGAAAACCAATGGTGACTGCTATTCTCCTAAGTGGAGGTATTAGTATGTATACAGTAATAAAAGCAAGTAAAAATGCAAATACATATTTCAATTTTAATTTCTCTCCTTATGTATACTTCATAAGTTGAAGCTAAACGGTATAATTATCTATGTGCTCAAGACTTATTGTATCATACATTATTACTTCTACAATGTTAAAAGAATATGTCAAACTTAAGTAGACATATTCTTTTAACTATATATATACATATAGACATTATTTATTATTTTCAAAAATTAGCTGGCATTTATCAGCACGATATTTAGCTATAATGAGCTCAACAGGCTGGCCACTTTTTGAAAAAAGTGTATTCTGTATCTTTACAACAGGAAGGCCAGTTTGAACCTGCAAGAATTGAGCATCTGTCTGGTCTGTAAATATTATCTCCAGTGAGCTTTTCGTCCGGACTGGTAGTAGCGGGTACTTACCTCTCATAATATCATAGGACGGCTTTTGTGCCTTTATATCCTCAAGCAAGTTCGGAAACAGCACCAGTGGAACATATGAAATGTTATAAGACAATACGCTCCCCTTCTCTGCTGTTACATAGCTTATTTCAGCAAACTCTTGCTTGCCATCATTTCCTGGTGTTCCAAATACAGACTCTAAGAAAACAGCATCCTTCAACGTGATAACACGTAATGACAATATATCATGCTGACTAGGATTCTGGCTATCAAGGATAGAATCTGTAAAGCCAGAGTAGTTTTTTATGTCAACCTTGGATTTAGACTTCGCAACAAAGGTACCCTTACCCCTTTCCTTATACAGGTAGCCATTGTTTGTAAGCTCGCTTATAGCTTGTCTTACGGTTGGCCTGCTTATTCCATATTGCTCGCAAAGCTCCTGCTCAGAAGGGATTTTAGAATCACCCTGATATTCACCTGAATCAATTTTTGTAATAATAATACGCTTTAATTGAGAGTATAACGGAACATTACTGTATTTATTTACCACTTTGTTTCCTCCATGTTTAAGTAAGCATAGCAATACATAATTACATCATTACTAATTCTATATAATTATACTACTCAATTCAACAAAAAACTATATAATTTTCTTAATAGATTTTCGGCATATTGGACAAAAAAATTGCGGGACTGAAAAATCCCGCCAGATACTTATAAATATGAGACTAATTATGAAATCATCCAAAGGATGAATCATCCAAAAAGATTATAATGTTTTTACAGGTATATTTCAAGTTTTATATAGAAACAATTACTTCTCCCCTATCAACTTTTGTGCGGATACTATTTGAACACAAACACATAGCAGCTCCATGGCCTTTTTTAATTCGTTGACTGGCGGCAGAGTTGGAGCGATCCTAATATTGGCATCCCTGGGGTCCTTACCATATGGAAAAGTAGCACCTGCCGGCGTTAAAACAACTCCAGCGTCAGTAGCCATCTTCACAACAGCCGATGCACATCCTGGCATAGTATTAAGGCTAATGAAATAGCCACCATTAGGCTTATTCCACCATGCAATGCTTTTATCCCCTAGATTTGACGACAATATGTCCAGCACCATATCAAACTTTGGCTTTAGTATAGCAGCATGCTTTTTCATTTGATTCAAAATTCCATCCATATCTTTTAGAAATTTCACATGTCTATACTGGTTTATCTTATCGTGGCCGATGGTTTGTACAGCTAGCTTTTTTTTAATCCAAGAAATATTGTTTTCGCTAGTTGCCATCATTGCGATACCCGCTCCGGGAAATGTAATTTTTGATGTGGAAGAAAAAATGAATACCCTATCCGGGTTACCTGCTTTTTTGCAGGCTTCTAATATATTTCTCAGATTATCATGTTTGTCTGTCAGATGATGAACTATATAAGCATTATCCCAAAATATCCTGAAATCCTTAGCTGCTGTATGCATTTTAGCAAATCTCTCTACCACCCTATCGGAGTATGTGATCCCATCTGGGTTACTATATTTAGGAATACACCATATACCCTTTATGGAATCGTCCTGTGCAACTAGCCTCTCAACCATATCCATATCAGGGCCGTCAGCTTTCAAATCAACGACTATCATTTCAATATTAAAAAGCTCTGTTATGGCGAAATGCCTGTCATAGCCTGGACAAGGACAAAGAAACTTGACCCTGGGAAGCTTGCACCATGGTTCGGGGCTACCATAAACGCCAAAAGTCATTGCACGGCTGATAGTATCGTACATCAGATTAAGGCTGGAGTTGCCACCAATAATTATCTCCTTTGTACTAACATCCAGGAGCTTTGAAAACAACTCCTTTGCCTCTGGTATACCATCAGTCATTCCGTAATTTCGAACATCCGTGCCTGACTCTGTCTTGCAGCTGTCACAGGAGCATGGAAAGTCCAGTAGCCCCATGGATATGTCCAACTGTTCCGCACAGGGTTTGCCTCTGGACATATCAAGCTTTAGATTCTCGGTTTTAAAACCTTCATATATTTTATACAATGATGAAAGGGTTTCTTTTAGCTCATCAAGTCCCATTTTATTAAAATTCATGCAAATACCTCCCGAAAAACAAAATACACATTTCTGATATAATAATATATTTTAATGAAATTTGCAACTCATGACTGAAATTTATTCAAATAATTTATAATTATTAAGAAATATCAATCCAATATGCAGGATAAATAAAAGGAAATTTCATTGTACATATTTCACACAGGTTTATATCAGAAATAATATTACTTCAGAATTTGTTTTATAACCCTCATGAAGTTCTTCCCAGCAAGCTTCTCTATAAAGTAGTTGCTATAATTGAGTTGCAGAAGTCGATCAAAAAGAGCTGGAATATGTTGAGTACCCTCAAGGCCGACAGGGGTGCATTCGATACCGTCATAATCTGCACCAATCCCTATATGGTCCTCACCGGTAATAGAGCAGATATGCTCTATATGCCTAACAACATCATCAATATCGGCATTCTGAGTATTATTTAGGAAGTAGGGATAGAAATTTAACCCGACTACCCCATTGATGTTTTTTATTTTGGATAGTTGTGCATCGGAGAGGTTTCTTACATTATCACAGACAACCTTCGCATTAGAATGAGATGCAATTACCGGCTCAGTCGTTAATGAAAGCACATCTTCGAAGCTGGCTTCGCATAAATGAGAAACATCAACTATCATACCAAGACGGTTCATCTCAGCAACCACTTGCCTTCCAAAGGCAGAAAGACCAGCACCAAACTTTTCATCGGTACCGTCTGCAAGCAGGTTACGATAGTTCCATGCAAGCAGCATACTTCTTACGCCTAACCTGTACAATTGCCTGAGAACTGAGAGCTCGCCGTTAAGGCACTCCCCTCCTTCAATAGAAATAAGTGCTGAAACCTTATTATCAGATATTGCTTTTTCCATGTC
This sequence comes from uncultured Oscillospiraceae bacterium, assembly GCA_964512095.1. Classification (GTDB taxonomy): domain Bacteria; phylum Bacillota; class Clostridia; order Acetivibrionales; family DTU013; genus DTU013. Next base: position 5,099 of record CAZEIH010000041.1, on the reverse strand, counting down.
AGGGGTATTCAAGCAAACCTGGATCTTGTCGCTATACTTTTCCTGTGCAGAATAAATAATATCTATTATTGATAATATACGAGAAAGTGTATTGTTCATATACCTTTGGGGGTTTACAAAAGCGGCAAAGAATTGTACACGACTGCCGGTTCCAAGGAGTCTTTTGATATCAAGGTGGAAGTTGTTTTCGTAAAGATCTCCGCCTTCTTCGTATACTGATAAGGCTGTATCACAATGAGCATCTACAATAAGCATTAAAACGCACTCCTAATCAAATTGATATTTTCTCTAATAATACCTGTTGCGCTTTTTTTCCCGGTCACCTCGACTATATCAAAACGCATACATCTTTCTCCCATTCCCTTCTGTTTCAGATATATCCAAGCCAGTGCTCTAATTTTATGCCTTTTGGATAAACCAACAGCTTCCGCAGGAGTTCCAAATGCACTGGATGTACGGGTCTTCACCTCAATAAAACAAATATATTCATTTTCAGTGGCTATAATATCTAATTCCCCATACCTACCTGACCTGAAGTTTCTGTCCAGTATTGTAAATCCAGTGTTAACCAGGTAATCTACAGCTATCTGTTCTCCTGCCTTTCCAAATTCATAATTAGTCATTGACTGCTCCAATCTATTTATCCAACAAACTTACTGTCCATGTCACTTACAAAAACAAGTATTTTTGCTACTACTTCATATAACTCCTGTGGTATCTCAGTGCCAATATCCAGGAAATTCAACGTATGAGCCAGCTCTGCATCCTCATAAAGGGGCACACCACTTTCTTTAGCCTTCTCAATTATTTTTTCCGCGGTATCTCCCTTTCCTAGAGCTACTATTTCGGGAGCCACATTATTATCAGGTGAATATCTTAGTGCTACAGCCTCTTTTGTTTTCTTTTTCTCCATATCGCCATTCTCCTATGAAAGCATTTCAACTCTTCCGGCTTGTTATATTCTTAAATCTACCTTGCCATGCTTTAGCCTCAAAGCATCCACCAGGAGCTTTTCCTGTTGGGCAGGTGTTGATGCAGAGCCTATAACAGAATATTTTATATCTGCCAGCTTATATCCGCAATCTGAAAGGGCTGAATATAGTACTATTATATTGGCTTTGGCAAATTCACTTACAGTCTGGCTCTCAGTTCTTAGGCTAATACTTATATTACGACCCTTTATATCGAGTATTGTTTCAATTCTCCCCATGTTCTTTGTGTCAAGAGACAAAAAAAGTACTGAATTATTGGGATCTATCTTTTTTTTATTATGATTGCGTTTCATAATATACAGCTCAGCAGTAGATTTGTAATCATCAAGTTTAACTGGTATTTGATAATAAAGAACATTATTGGAATTAAACATATCCAGTAGCTTGATGGTATCCTCTACAAGATTAACCGATGTAGCAACCTGTACATTTTTGGCCTGGGAGTTGGCAGATGACTGCACAAGGGTATTCAATTCATTGACTAGTTCAAAAAGCTTGTTCTTTATGTTGCCAGAATCAAGCTCAGCCCCAGAGAGCTGCTTGTTAATATTAACATATAGTTTTTCTATTGATTCGTTAATATTCAGTAATGATTTTTCAACATTTAAAGCCGGAGCTTGTTTTTTGTCTATATAATCATGACTATTCTTGATATTTGAAGCCTTTACAGAGACTATCTTATTTGCATAATCAGCTACAGGACCAGTGTTTTTGTTGGCAAAGTCTGTATCTAGTTCTGAATTTGGGCCAATCTCCTTAGAGCTATTAGCGAGGCCTGTCGGAAGATCAACTGTTTTTTGTTCTGTATTGCTGGTGGTGTTAGTATTTGACAAGGCTTCTTCAGTCTGAATAGCAATCGCCCCTGAATCCATAGTTTTCCCTGGATTGGTGGCTAGTGTGTCTGTGCCGACTTCCCTAGTTGCTGTTTGACTGGAATTAGTAGCTGCATGTGAAGGAGCAGCATCAAATACTTCCCTATCTGATTGATCAATTATGGCTAGACCTTCCTTGAGTTGAGCATTGGAGGATGTCAGAATGGATGATTCATTAGTGTTTGAGTCTACCTGAACCTGTACCGTCTGCTGAGATGCTTCGTTCTCAGCATTTTCTGCATTTGTATGTATCATAAATGTAGGCGTAACATCTTCACTGTTTTGTATATCAGAGCCCTTGGTATAACTATTCAGAGCCTTGTAAAGCGACTCAAGAAGATTGCCAAGCTTAATATTTCCACTTAGCAGTCCATCAAGCATATTTTTATTGACCTGGCTGGTACTAATATTTTTAACGGTAAGGAAAACTGCTTTCTCTATGTCGTTTGGACCTTTAGAAGCCTTCATTAGTTCAATGGTATCAGTTAGATTTTCAGCTGTTGGTTTTATATCATATTTCAAGAACTCGGCAGCAAGATTCATATTGAGCTTGTTGGTTTTAACACCTAAGGCCTCCAGCATTTTCTGAAGTCTTCCTGTATCGGCGGGAATAGTCTGAGATGTGGTTTTTACCGTTTCTAGGGTTATTGAGCTTTCGGTCCTAGAGCTTACACTCAGTGAAATAGTTTGGCCAGGCTTTACATCAAGAGGTTCATTGGTGCCAGCCTTAATAACAGAACCGTCAGAAAGCCGGAGAACTGCCTCCCCAGGTGATATCTCTAGTACTTTGGCACTAATGACATCTCCTGCCTCAAGACGGCTCATAAGGTCACCTGTAGCGGCCCTGTTTTCACCTGTGATTAATAAATGATTATCAATTCTCATTTAGGACACCTCATAGGTTATACAATAACTATTATGATTCAGACGGTGAAATTTTTTGTGAAGCTTACTCTATGTATCGGACAAATACCGTATTTTTTTATAGCTCCGATATGCTGAGGAGTACCATAGCCCTTGTGCTTTTTGAAGCCATATACAGGATATACGCTGTCTACATCATCTATCATCCTATCTCTTGTGACCTTTGCAACGATAGATGCAGCTGCAATTGACAGGCTTATGGCATCACCCTTAATGATTGACTTTTGTGGGATATCAACATCCTTTAGCTCAACCGCATCCACAAAAAGCATATCGGGTGCCGGTTTACACTGTTCAACAGCTTTTTTCATTGCAAGCTTTGTTGCGTTCAAAATATTTATTTCATCTATTATTTTTTCATCTACTATGCCAATTCCGACGGAAACAGCCCTTTCAATTATTATGTCATATACCAGTTCTCTTTTTTTGGGGCTTAGCTTTTTAGAGTCATTGACTCCCTCTATAAGGCAGTTTTGCGGTAATATGACGCAAGCAGCAACAACGGGTCCGGCAAGTGGTCCCCTTCCGGCTTCGTCCATACCTGCTATCAATTTATAGCCCTGATGAAATGCCTGCCTCTCATGTATGTACATACTTTCAAGCCTCTGCATTTCCTTCTCATGTGCCAGTTTTTGCTTCTCTATCCTTTCAGACTGCTTCTTTTCCATACCTTTTATGCCTCACTTTTATCTATGTATTCAGAAGACATCTTTGTCTTCCGAGTATGTCTTCCGAGTATGTCTTCCGAGTATATCTTCTGAGTATGTCTTCTGAGTATATCTTCCGAGTATATCTTCCGAGTATATCTTCCGAGTATGTCTTCCGAAGACGCTGACCTCTAATTAACTACCTTGCTCAGGTGGAATTTAGTTATCACCTGACTTCCTTAGCGAATCGAATTGAATTGGTCTCTCCAGTGTGATATTCCCTATCTTCCCACCACGGAATTCATCAAGAATAATTATTGATATTCTCTGCATATCTATGACTCCTCCAGAAAGTATACAACCCCTCTTTTTCCCAGCAGCTTCAACAATCTGGAGTCCTGTCATTCCTTCTAGCTGTTCTAGCTTGAACCGTTTCATAAAATGCTGTGGGTACGTTAATGACAGCCTTTCAGCTAATGAACACGCCACCTCCGTCACATCCATGATATCATCCTTAATGGCACCTGTGAAGGCTAGATTCAATGCTGTGTCCTTATCATCGAATTTTGGCCACAGTATTCCGGGAGTATCCAGCATATCTATTTCGGGATTCAGCCTGACCCATTGCTTTCCACGTGTAACCCCGGGTTTATCGCCTGTCATGGCTACAGCTTTGCCGGCAATTTTATTTATAAAGGTTGATTTGCCTACATTAGGTATTCCAACGACCATGGTCTTTATAGTTCTGAATAATCTGCCCTTTTCTCTGTCTCTTTCGAATCTATCCTGCATAAGAGACTTGAGACTGTTCTTGAGTATATTCATACCCTTACCCTTTATTGAATCAGCAAAAATAACAGGTATACCTCTATTTTTATACCATGTCGACCATTCCTTTGAAATTGATGCATCGGCTATATCCGATTTGTTAAGTACTATGAGCCTTGCCTTGTTATTTACAATTGAATCTATCTCAGGATTTTTACTGCTGGCGGGTATTCTAGCATCAAGTAGTTCTATAACTACATCAACCAGCTTTAAATTGTCGGCAAGGAGTCGCCTTGTCTTGGCCATATGTCCGGGAAACCATTGTATGTTTTTCATATCATTATCCTCTATAAAATACAAAAGGGACCTAAGGTCCCCTTTATAAATAATCTAATTAACGTTTTGAAACTAGCTTTTCTCTAATCTTTGCAGCCTTTCCTACCCTGCCGCGCAGGAAGTAGAGTTTGGCTCTTCTAACCCGACCTTTTCTAACAACTTCAATTGCGTTGATCTTTGGGGAATGCACAGGTAGGGTTCTCTCAACCCCTACACCATAGGATAGCCTTCTTACAGTAAAGGTTTCTTTTAAACTAGAACCCTTCTTGGCAATTACAGTTCCCTCAAATATCTGAATCCTCTCTCTGGTGCCTTCTTTAACCTTCAGATGTACCTTTACATAGTCGCCTATGCTGAGTACCGGCAAATCGGATCTCAATTGTTCCTGCTCAATCGCTCTAATTATATCCATTTTTATATCCTCCTCTCTTGCCTAGACGTTCATAAATGCAATATACAGCATCAGCGGACCGTCCGTATTACACACGTCAAATATTATAGCACAGTGAGGATTGATTTGTAAATAGTGATTTTTCGAAATTACTCCTAACAAACGCTAA
>CAZEIH010000040.1:0-23206 GCA_964512095.1 uncultured Oscillospiraceae bacterium | reverse complement strand
GGTTTCCTGTGGAATTTACTTTTGCAAACCGGAAGTTACCTTTTCAATTGACCTCGTTGGGAAGTATATACTCCTGTTGATAAGCGTAAATATGGATATTACGTTCTGCCAGTATTATGTGGGACAAAACTGATTGCCAGATTTGAACCGTATAAGAGTAAAAAGGACCAACCATTTATGATTAAAAACTGTTGGTGGGAACCTGGAATTATTGTCACAGATGTGATGTTAGATCAAATTCACCGTTCAATCAAGGACTTTGCAAAGTATTTGTCTGTTCCATGTAAGGATTCATCAATACAATGTGCGATTTCACCGCACTACTAATTTTCTAAGCGGTGGTGAGGAGTTTCTATTTTTGCTTGTGCCTGAATTACCATGCCGTCCTTAAAGATGAAACGTACATCGTCTTTATCATAAACAGTTTCTCATAGTTGCCCATTGTGTCTAAAACTGATAGAATATATTATTATTGACATACTAACAGTTGCAGTAGCATTGGAACCGGTATGGAGTGTGTGACTAGATATTGAATCGGGCATTTGCCGTAGAAGGAAGATGTTTATTACATGAAGCAAGACAGGATAAATTTGGAATTATTCAAGAATTTGTTTGAAAATGCTAAAGACTTTTTTAGAAATAATGGAAAAATTGAAAAAATAAAGAGTTCTAGAACGGTTAATATTCTCACTGGCACTGTTGCTAAATACTGGATGATGTGTTTCTATATTATTCTAATAGCATACCTGGAGCTTGTATACAGGGCTTGGATATTTAAAGATTTGTCCTTTGATTATTTTTTCGCGTTAATTTTTGCCGCATCCGCCGGCACTGCTATTTTTATACTAGTCAGCATTTTCCCATTGAAGATTGTTAAAAAGGTATCAGTGGCTGTAACCATTGTCGTCACTATTATATATGGTGTGCAGCTTATATATTACTGCATTTTCCGTACTCCCCTTTCCTTGATATCTATAGGCGGGGCGGGAGACGCAATGCAATTCTGGGATATTGTTATAAATGCTATATTGAAAAATGTGATTGCTTTGATACTTTTGTTTGTACCACTGGCAATTCAACTCGCATTTAGGAAAAATTTGGAGTATAGTGGGAAAAGCCGTATGGAGTTAAGCGTTATACTTGCTTTTTGTGTAATTAGCTATTCATCTTCAGTAGTATGTGTTGCTTTATCCAATGATGGTCCTACTTCCCAGAGCGCACTATATTTTGACGAGTTTTCTCCTGAGCTTTCAGTAAATAGGCTAGGAGTATTTACGACAATGCGTCTTGATGTTGAAAGACTTGTTACAGGTACTATACAAGATACAATCATAGGTAATGTCCAAGCACTGGGTAATATTGGGGAACCGGATGAAGAGAATAATCCGGTGGATAAGGGCGTAGAACCCGGGACCTCTGACCTGATTGAATCAGGTGGGCATAAGGGTGGCCCTGATGAAGTCATAGATCCGCCACAAGGGCAGTCTGGGGGCAATAACACAGATGAGCCGGTGGAGCCAATAAAGCCAATAAAACCCTACAATACTATGGATATTGATTTTGAGACACTGCTGGCTGCAGGGGAGACGGATTTGCTATACCCCTTACACAAGTACTTTTCCACTGTGAACCCTACAGCTACAAATGAGTACACTGGTATGTTTGAAGGCTGTAATTTGATTATGTTTACAGCAGAGGGCTTTTCACCCTATGCAGTGAGTCCAGAGTTGACGCCCACATTGTATAAGATGATTAATGAGGGCTTTGTTTTCAACAATTTCTACAATCCAGTATGGTGGGTAAGTACATCTGATGGCGAATATGTGGCTTGTACGGGCTTGATACCAAAGAGCGGAGTATGGAGTATGGCTAAATCCGGCAGCAATTATATGCCCTTTGCAATGGGCAACCAGTTCAGAAATCTGGGTTATGTTACAAAGGCATACCACAACCACACATATACCTACTATAAAAGAGATGTGTCCCACCCCAATCTAGGTTACGATTACAAGGGTGTAGGGAATGGCCTTGAAGTCAAGAAGTCATGGCCAGAATCAGACTTGGAAATGATTGATGTCACTGTAGGAGAATATATAGACCAACAGCCCTTCCACGCATATTACATGACGGTTAGCGGCCATATGAACTACAATTTCTTCGGAAACCACATGGCAAGCAAGAATAAGGAGTATGTAGATCATCTGCCTTATACCACTGAGGCAAAGGCATATATTGCATGCAATCTAGAATTAGAATTTGCTATGAAATCACTGATGGATAAGCTGGAGGAAGCTGGTATAGCAGAGAATACTGTCATTGTCCTCAGTGCCGACCATTATCCCTATGGTCTTGAAGATGAGACGCTGAATGAACTTGCGGGACATGAGGTGGAGTCTAATTTTGAGCTATACAAGAGCAATCTGATAATATACAAAAAGGGAATGGAGCCTGTAATAGTAGATAAACCCTGTGCAAGTCTGGATATCATACCTACTGTATCCAACCTGTTTGGACTTGAGTATGATTCACGTTTGTTAATGGGTACAGATATACTTTCCTCAACTCCGGCTCATGTGATTTTTTCAAACAGGAGTTGGATAACTGATAGGGCGATATACAATTCCCCAAAAAAGAAGGTTACCTTCTTAGATGGGACTCAGGAGGACAAGGATTATGTCATGCAAGTAAATCGAATTGTGGCGGATAAATTCAGATACTCTACTAGAATACTGGAAACTGACTATTACGGGAAGGTACTGAAAAAGGATGGACAGGATTAGAACCCAGAGCCCGGAAGCTATTAAGCCCCTACCTGACTCCCTAAGCGAAGCGAATTGATCGGAATTGTATGCTCCGATATTTCTGGATGTGGAAAATTCAGTTGACTGCTTTGGTGATGAAGGTTAAAATAGAGTAAATAAATGAAAGGGCAAGGTATTATAGAATGAGGAATAGCTGATTCGGCAAAGTCACAAAACAATAACGACTGAGCAAATATTGCTCCTGTTTGTGCTGGATCGGCTTTTATAAAACCTGCTTTGTTAATTAAATTATGCTAATATTGTTATCTGCCCGTGTCTGAGTTGTAGAGTTTTACTTAGGCGGTGGTGCAAAAGCATTTTTTTTGTTAAGGTTAAGAAGGTCTTTCCTGCACAAAGCTGTGTGAAGGGAGAGACCTTTTATTATGTTACTTTTAGAAGCGATTGATATAAAGAAGTTTTATGGAGACAGGCAAATTATCGGATTTAATGAATTAAAAATATACTCTGGCGACCGAATTGGAGTGACAGGCCTTAATGGGGCAGGAAAGACTACGCTGCTAGATATACTTTCAGGGGTACTAGAGCCTGATAAAGGCAGTGTCAAGCGCTTTTGCCAGATCGGCTATATCAGGCAGTTTGGCCATGATAGTCCAGGTGATGAGGAACAGATGGGTCAGGAATATTCTGGGACAAATCTCAGGCTACTAAAGGAGTTTAAGCTTGACACGAAGCTTGATAGGGCGGTGCTTAGCGGTGGTGAACAGACAAGGCTCAAGATTGCCGGAGCCATTGGGAGCGGAAATGTTTTGCTGTTCGCTGATGAGCCCACCTCCAATCTTGACTATAAGGGTATTGAGCTATTGAAGCAAAAGCTGGAGGAAGTGGATTCGTTTGTTGTGATTAGTCACGACAGGGGCTTATTGGATTCCCTTTGCAATAGGATTATCGAGGTGAAGGATGGTGAGATACGAAGCTTCAACGGGAATTTTTCATTTTGCAGACAACAATGTGAAATGGAAAATGAGCGGGCTAGCCTTGAATACAATAAGTACATTGACCAACGAACAGCCCTTGAGAACGCTATATCAAACAGGAAAAAAAGGGCGGGTAAGGTTAAAAAGGCACCGGGCAGGATGGGGAATTCAGAAGCCAGACTACACAAGCGTAGCGCCGGTGAGAGTCAGGAAAAGCTTCATAAAGCAGCAAATAGTCTAGTAAGAAGACTTGAAAAGCTGGAGGTAAAGGAGAAGCCGCGAGAGCAGATTGGGATGAGGCTGAATTTTTCATTGACCCAGCCGCCAGACAATAGGACAGTAATTAGCGCAGAGGGATTGAGCTTTAGCTATGGAGATGTGCAGGTTTTAAAGGATGTTGGTTTTAGTGTGACAAACGGGACAAAAACAGCATTGTGGGGAGAGAACGGAACAGGGAAGACAACGCTACTCAATTTAGTTTATGCCGCTTATATGGCGAGCCATAATGGAGGGGACACTGATAATATTGGTCAGAATACACGTCAAAGCAATGCCGATATAGATATTAGACAGTTTTACAATACTAATGCTGTGAAGAAGTCAGTTAAGTCTATTAGTATTGTACCAAAGGCACGGTTGGCATATTTTCGACAGACCTTTGAGAATCTAGACTCTGAAGAAAGTGTACTGAAGAATGTTATGACGGACAGTGTTCAGAATGAAACAACTGCCAGGACGATATTGGCAAGGCTATTATTTCAGGGGGATGCCGTTTTTAAAAGAGTTGAAGTGCTAAGTGGAGGCGAAAAAATTAAAACAGCCTTTGCTAAGCTGCTTATTTCCAGGGCAAATGTTTTGTTACTTGATGAGCCTACCAATTATCTTGATATGCTATCCATAGAAGCATTGGGAAGTGTGCTAAAGGATTACGAAGGCACGGTGCTGTTTGTATCCCACGATAGGGCCTTTGTAAACTCTGTAGCCAACAGGCTATTGTTGCCGGGGAATTTGGCTGTCAAAGCCTTTGACGGCGGACTGGAGGAATATGATGAGTATAGCAGGCTCTCAGGGAAAGAGCCTGATCAAAAATCAAAGGAACTGGAGCGAACAATACTTCAAATGAAAATCACTGAAATAATTAGCCTGCTTTCAGCACCAAACTGTGAAACAGAGGCATTGGAGGAGGAATACCAGCGGCTTACCCGCCAGCTTAAAGAATTATGAAGCATGGGGAAGGTTGGCGAGGAATGTATGGTGGAGTTGACCATAGAGATAGAAACAAGTGAATGGAATTAATGCAATCTATACGGATTTCTTGGCAAGACTCTAAAAGCACCCATATTTCATAGTGGAGCAGGTGATGCGTTACCATGTTCCACTTGATATTTGGGAAATGATATACTAAAATGAACGTGATATGCGCAAGATTGAGGGGTACATAATTTGAAAATCACACAAAGAGAATTCATACCTGTATTTTTAGGTAATGATATTAATACATACAGTATGTCCAGAGCCTTTTACGAGGCCTATGGCGTTAAGTCTATGGTTTTGGGAAAAGTAAAATCGGGGCCCAGCTATAACAGTAAGATTATTAATTTTAGGGTTGTTCCGGGGCTGGATATTCGGGACACTTTTGTAGAAACCATAGACGGATTGGCTGAAAGCAATCCTGACAAAAAAATCATTTTAGTAGGCTGTGGCGACAATTATGTTGAGCAGATTATAAAGAACAGGGATAGTTTGCCGAAAAACATAGTGGCTCCTTATGTTGACGAGGATCTTATGGGTAGCCTATTGACGAAAATCAGGTTCTATGAGATGTGCGACCGGTATGGCATAGACTACCCGGGAACCTTTATTTATGACAGGTCTATGGGTGATAGCTTTGAGCTTCCCTTTGGCTTTCCTGTTATCGTTAAGCCGTCTGATGGCATCAAGTACTGGCAGCACCAATTTCAGACACAGAAGAAGGTATATAAGCTCAAAAGCGCAGAAGAACTGAAAAGTGTTATAAATCGGATATATGGAGCAGGCTATGATGACCAGCTGATTATTCAGGATTTTATACCTGGTGAGGATTCCAATCTGAGGGTGATGATTAGTTACTCAGGTAGTGACAAGAAGGTAAAGCTAATGTCTCTAGCACATGTTGTGTTAGAGGAGCATACGCCCCAAGGCCTTGGTAATACAGCGGTGTTGATGAATGAGTACAATCCCGAGCTCTCTGAAACTCTGAGGAATTTTCTTGACAGCATAGGATATACAGGATATTCAACCTTTGACATTAAGTATGACCATAGAGACAGCAAATATAAAATACTTGAAGTAAACCTTAGGCAAGGTCGAAGCAATTATTATGTTACAGCTGTAGGGAACAATTTAGCTAAATATGTTGTCGAAGATTATATATACAAAAAAAAGCAACAGTTGGAAATCGCAAATGCTCGTAATCTTTGGACAGTCATACCCTTGAGCCTGGCATTCAGGTATACCAGCGATAATACTATAGTCTCTCAAATGAGAGAACTGGTCAAGAAAAAAAGAGTAACTAACCCTTTGTTTATGAAGGGTGATAACAGGATAAAAAGGAAGCTGTTTTTATATAAGCTGCATATGAGTCACTTTAAGAAATTTAGAAAATTTCTTTAGATATAGCAAAGGGTTGTATTACTCAGTGACTTTATAACGGCTATACAAATGATTATTATGAGGTGAAATGATTGGACAAATATGAAAAATTCCTGCAATCCCACCCAAAGGGACATTTCATGCAATCCCCTCAATGGGGCAGGATTAAATCCTTTTGGAAAAATGAGATAGTTACCGTTGAGGACGCCGACGGAAATATAAAAGGCTCAATGAGCCTTCTTATAAGAAGGATTCCAGTACTACCATTTACAATGATGTACTCTCCTAGAGGGCCTGTTTGTGATTCTGACGATGAGGAGACAATAAGTCAGCTACTTGAAAAGTGCAAAAGGGTAGCAAAAAAGCACAGGAGCTATGTGTTGAAAATGGATCCTGACATTGAGATAGAGGATACACGGTTCGAGGAAATTGTAAAAGGGCTGGGGTTTAAGGTAAGCCGTGGCTTGAAGAACTATGAAGGGATTCAGCCCAGATTCGTTTTCAGACTTGATCTACGAGGTAAGACTGAGGAGAAGCTGATGGCGGACTTTCATCACAAGGTTCGTTACAATATAAGGTTATCTGAAAGGAAGGGCGTTGAGGTAAGGGTTGGCGAAAGGGAAAGTGTCGCTGATTTTTACAAAATGATAGTTGAGACCGGAATACGTGACAATTTTGTTGTCAGAAGCAAAGAGTACTATGAAAAGGTTTTCGACTGTCTGGCACCTGACCATCTTAGGGTATTTATAGCTTACCATGAGGATAAGCCTATTGCAGGCACCATTGCCATTCTGTACGGTAACAAGTGTTGGTATCTGTATGGTGCAAGTATAAATGAGCACAGAAACCTAATGCCTAACTATCTACTTCAATGGAATATGATAAAATGGGCAGTTGAATCAGGAGCCGAGACATATGATTTCAGAGGCGTACCTGGTGATGTCGATGAGAGCAACCCTATGTATGGGCTTTACAAATTTAAGGTTGGCTTCAAAGGCAAGTTTACAGAGTTTGTGGGAATGCTGGATTATGTATTCAATCCCTTTGTCAATTTCTTGGCAGAAAAAGGTGTTACAGCCTTTCGCGAGCTAAGGAGAAAAATATATAAGAGAAAGTAAGAAGACAATGGACAAACAATCTAGTACAAAGGGTTTTACCATATTAAGCGCTGCAGGCATCATAAACAAACTAATGGGCATATTGTATGTGCCGATTCTCACGCTTATATTGGGCAACTACGGAAATGGCATATATGACCAGGGTTACAAGTTCTATCAGCTGGCTTTTGTGATAACAAATACCGGTATACCTATTGCTTTGTCAAAAATCATATCGGAGCAGCTAGCCTCCTCCAAATACGAGCTTTCTTATAGGACATTTCGGGTATCGAGTATTCTCTTATTGTCAGTAGGAGGCTTTACTACACTGCTAAATGTAGTATTGGCAGGTCCACTATCTAATTTGATGCACTCTCCCGAATCATATCTTACCATACTTGCGCTGGCGCCTGCTATGGTTTTTACCGCGGCAGGAAGTATTTTTAGAGGCTATTTCCAGGGACGTTCAAACATGGTGCCTACAAGCATATCCCAAATCATTGAGCAGGCTGTTAACGCAGTTCTCACTGTGCTGTTTGCATGGCTCATGTATCGATATGGTTTAGGCATTGCAGCTGCAAAGGGGATCACAGGCGAAACTGAGGTTCTCACAGAGGCCGTTAAGTATGCGGCAGCAGGTGCAACAGTTGGTACATCAGCAGGGGCCCTTGCCAGCACCATATATCTCTATTGGACATTTACCAGAAAAAAGGCTGGAATACTAGCTGAAATACAGCAGTCGAAAACAGATGAACAACAAGCTACAGCAGGAGAACATATTACAACAAAACTGTTACTAAAAAAAATCGTGTATTATGCAGTGCCCATATCATTGGGTGCTGTAATTATCTATGCGACACAGCTTATTGATGTTATAAATACAAAGTCACGTCTTATTGTGGGGGGCTTTAGTGAATTTGATGCCACTAGTATGTATGGAATACTAGCCACACAATATCTGAGGGTTCTTTTTATCCCAGTAGCCTTTGCAACGGCACTGGCAACAGCCATTCTTCCATCAATATCTGCTGCTGATGCGTTGAACGACAAGAAGCTGCTTAACAGAAGGATAGTTAGGAGTATTAAGACTATAATGATGATAGCTGTGCCTGCTGCAGTAGGATTAACAGTGATGGCAAAGCCAATAATACTTATGCTTTTTCCAAAGTCTCCCGATGGATGGGACCTGCTAATGGTGGGTTCGTGGACATTGGTGCTCATTTCCCTGGTTTCCGTCCAAACGGCCATACTACAGGGCATCGGGAAAACATACATCCCAACGGTGCATATGGTCATCGGTCTTGTTTTGAAGCTGATTATAAATTACACATTGATTGCTGTAAAACCTATCAATATCAAAGGCGCAATAATTGGAAATGCTGTTTGCTATATTTTTGCAGCTTATATGAATTATAGGTCAATCAAGAAATTCACTGGTATCAGACTGAATGTTAAAAAGCTATTTAATAGACCTCTGAGCGTTTCTGTAATAATGGGATTGATAGTGTTCCTGGCTTACAATGGATTCACTTTTATGACGGAATGGCTAATAAAGTCAGAATACATTTTAAACATTGTATGTAGTGGATTAGCTATTGTACTGGGAGTCTTAATTTACTACATTCTTATGATCGTAGCAGGGGGGATTACTTCGGAGGATATTGCAAACTTTCCCTTGGGACGCAGGATACTGCACTATACAAGAAGTATTCCTTACATGGACAGGTATTTGAGGTGAGCAGTTTTTGAACAATGTCATAGTCCCCATTATCTTAGGTGGGTGAGGATGCCCCGATTTTTGAGAAAGATTAGGAATGGATAAGGTGGGTTTACCTAATATTGCGAATCCCATCTTTTGGCTTTAATCTTTCTGGAGATTCTTTTTAAAATCGATCTTACTATGACAAATGAGCAAAGCGCCAGTAATACGCCAAGAAGAGGGTAGGAATAATCCTGGCCGTCCTCGGCTGTTGATATAGCATGGCCAGAAGCATTCTCAACTGCTTCGAATATCTGTTTTGAGCTTATGATATTTACCCTTCCAAGTATTGCATTACCACTTTTATACTCAATATATCCAAGAACAGCTCCCTTACTGATTGGAGCTTGTATAGTGCTGTTTATTTGGATAATGGACTCTATTATGTCATCGCCTGAGCTTCTAGGCAGAGCCGCGCTGAAATCTGTTTCCGCTACCAAATTTAGTATATTGTCGCTTCCGGCTGTTCCGTCGACAACTATTGTCTTTATTGTATCACCAGCTTTTGTTACCTTCTGCAACGAGTAATTTTCAAAGCCATAATCCAATAATTGCGTGGCATAGCCATAAACCTTGTTGGGCTGCATTACATGCATTACCACACATATCAGTTCCATACCGTCATTGTCGGTGGCAGCTATGACAAGGTTGTTGCCTGCGGCGCCGGTGTAGCCTGTTTTCATGCCAATGACAGTATACTCATGATCCTCACCGTTCACAGAATATGTATAGGTGTTGTCATACCAAAGGAATTTATTTGTGTTTCTGAGCACTAAAGGGTCCCAACCCTCGGCATGCTTGTTTGTGGAGGTAGGCATTCCATAATAATACTCGGTGGCTACAATTTTTCTGAACTCCGGGAGGGTCATGGCGTGACGTGAAAAGAGAGCCATATCTCTGGCGGTGGTTATGTGGTCCCCATCCTCCTTTTCTGTATCCTTTCCGGAGGGATTAACAAAGTAAGTGTTAAGAGCACCCAATTCTTTAGCCCTTATATTCATCATACTCATGTATTCGCTTCGGGATGCTGCAAGGTTTTCAGCAATTATATTTGCAGTTTCATTTGCGGATTTTATTAGCATTACATTTAGCATATTCTCTAATGTCAGACCTGCTTCTCCTGCCATGATGCCAATATTCATACCACCTCTTCCTATGTCATTGACAGCGGCCTGTGAAACGGTCATTTCCTGCTGTAAATCATTGCTGTTTTCTAGTGCTACTATACCTGTGAGTATTTTAGTCAAACTAGCTGGCTTAATTTTATTGTCAGCATTTTGCTCTGCTATAACAAGACCTGTTTTTGAGTCTATAAGAATATAATGTACATCCTCCGGGATGCCCAAAGATTGTCCATGAACCGGTAAATTGAGCATGAATAGAAGTGTAGATACTATTATTAGAATCGATAACGAATAATGTAATTTTTTCATATGTACTCCGGTAGCTTTACATCTTTTGTATGACAATATTTTATCATTAATTTTCTATGGTATCAAGGCTAGGAATCTCGACAGTAGCGTCACATTAAGCTATGCCTAATTCGGTGAAATGTCTATATGATGCAAGGGGGTAGGATGAAATGTGCGTACCATGCATAAATGTAGTACAATATAAATACATAAAATATCGGGGAAATGGTAAATTACTAGTATGTACTTACTTTCTTTCCGGGAGGTATTACCTTACAAATGAAACTCCGTGTATTAACCAGGGTGTTAGCCCTTTTTGCATTAGGTGCAGTTACATTAACTCTTTATATACAAAACAAAAATCTGGTGGTGCGGGAAGATGAGCCTAATGTTGTCCAAAGCTATATCAAGGAAGAGAATGGACATATCCATGTTACAATAAGTGCTATTGGTGATGTGGCATTGGGACAGGATGATAGGTTTGCACACAAGGATTCTTTTAGTTATGTATATGAGAAAAATGGTGGGGACAATAGCTATTTTTTTGCTGATGTTGTCGATATACTTGAGCAGGACGATCTAACAATTGCAAACCTTGAAACTGTATTAAGCAACGAGACCAAAAAGGTAGAGAAGTTTGATTATGGAAACAACTACTGGTTTAACGGAAAACCAAAGTATGCACATATACTCAAATCCGGAAGTATTGAGGTAGTAAATCTGGCAAACAACCACATATACGACTATGGACAAAAGGGATATGCTGCTACCAATAAGGCTCTTAATGAAGCTGGCGTACAGCATTTTGGCTATTCTGAGACTCTTTATACCGATGTTTATGGCATAAGAGTTGGAATGGCAGGCTTTAATCAGCTTGGTGAATTCGAACAGGGACGGAATATGGATGCACTGAGGCTAGAGGTTGAAACGATGACAAAGCAGCTTAGGGAAGAAAGCGATCTTGTTATCGTGAGTTTTCATTGGGGTAAGGAGTATGAATATGAAATAGACCCTGCTCAAACGGAGCTAGCACATCTTGCAATTGACTCCGGAGCTGACCTTGTACTGGGGACTCATCCCCATGTTTTGCAGCCTCTTGAGATATACAAGGAGCGATATATCGTGTACAGTCTTGGAAACTTCTGCTTTGGAGGCAATAAAAGGCCTCCTGATTTTGATACTGCTATATTCCGGCAAACCTTTGAATTTGATTTGGACAAGTCTCTTCGAAAAATTGAGATGCCGGAGATAATCCCATGTTCTATTTCCTCTTCCATTGGTGTAAATGATTACAGACCGACTGTTGCAAATGGTAGTAGGGTTAAGGATGTATTTGCAAAATTGAGATATACGCCAGAGCTAAGTAATGATGAGTTGGTGGCGTATGCTGCTAAAAAGGATATGGTAAGAGTTGATATTGCAGTTAAGGATGCTATTATAGAATTAAAATATGCTACGTCGGACAACATTACAGGAATACCTATATACGATTCAAATACTGCATATCTTAGAAAGGGAACCGCTGATAAGCTTAAAAAAGCAAGCAGCATATTGGCAGAGCAGGGCTACGGGATAAAGGTTTGGGACGCATATAGGCCCCAAAAGTGCCAGGAGAGATTGTTTGAAGTGGCGAAAAACAGCTATTACTTTATGAGTCCCCAAATTGGTTCAAGCCATACTAGAGGCACTGCAGTGGATATTACTCTAGTGGATGCTCAGGGCAATGAGCTTGATATGCCCAGCGGGTTTGATGAAATGTCCAAAAAGGCTCACAGAACCTATGATATGGCAACGCCTGAGCAGAAGAAGAATGCTCTTGTGCTAGAGAACGCTATGAAGGAAGCTGGTTTTTTACCCTTGGAGAACGAATGGTGGCATTTCGATGATTCTGAATATAAAAGCTATGATTTTGTTGTAGCTTTGGAAATAGAGGATGATTAAGCGGAAGATTGGCAAGAATTAGTATAGTATAGAGTGTGAGGGAAAAAATGGAAAGATATGCGTTGGAAGTATACATAGAGAAGCTTCAGGGGGAAAGACTGCTGGAATACCACAATTGCTCCATGGACTTAATTATCAAGCCTGTGAATCATTTATCGTATGACTCTAGCAAAACTGTGCAAAACACATTATTTGTGTGTAAGGGAGCGAATTTCAAAGAGGCTTATCTTGAAGCAGCTATTCAGAAGGGCGCATCTGCCTACATTAGCGAGACCGACTATAATACAAGGATACCATGTATAAAGGTTAGCGATATAAAAAGAGCTCTGGCACTAGTGTCATCTGAGTTTTTTGGAAATCCTGCTAAGAGCTTGACGTTGATTGGTATAACAGGTACAAAGGGCAAATCTACAACTGCCTATTATGTAAAGTATATTCTTGACGATTATCTTAGGAGCCAGGGAAGGCCGGAGGCTGGCATCATTTCATCCATTGATACATATGACGGCGTAATAAGGGAGGAATCTCACCTGACTACTCCTGAGTCCTTGGAGCTTCAAATGCATTTTAGAAATGCCGTGGATAGTGGCATACAGTATGTGGTTATGGAAGCATCAAGCCAGGCTTTGAAATATGGCAGGCTACATGGTGTGTATTTTGATGTCGGAATTTTTCTAAATATTTCAGAGGACCATATTAGCCCTATTGAACATAGAGATATGGAGGATTATCTTGATGCAAAGCTTTCAATGTTCAGCCACTGTCGTACCGCCTGGGTGAATACGGATTCGGACCGGCTGGCCACAATTATGGAAGCGGCAAATAGCTTTGCCGAAAAGGTACTGACCTTCGGCACAACAGGTAGCACCAGCGGTGGGGAAGTTGCCGGTGTACAGGGCACTGGAGAACTAGGGGTGCTCGGTAAAGGCGAAGCAGGTGCGCATGGAGATGGAGAAATTGGGGCGTATGGTAAAGGCGAAGCAGGTGCGCATGGAGATGGAGAAATTGGGGCGCACGGTAAAGGCGAAGCAGGTGCGTATGGAGATGGAGAAATAGGGGCGTATGGTAAAGGCGAAGCAGAGATTAATGGTGTTGAAGCAGTAGAGATGTATGGCTATGATATCAGGAAGGAAGGCTTTGACACACTTTTTCGTGTAAGGTGTGATCGCTTTGACAGGGAGTTTAGACTGACTATGCCGGGCCTCTTCAATGTAGAGAATGCCCTTGGGGCTATTGCAACGTCATATACCCTGAGGATACCGGAGGAATTTGTCTATACTGGGCTTCGCAAAGCGAGATCCAGCGGCAGGATGGAGATTTTTGCCAACAAAAACCAGGACAGAATAGTGATTGTGGATTATGCCCACAACAAGCTTAGCTTTACCAAGCTTTACGAGGCTGTGAAGGCAGAATTCCCAAACATGAAAATAGTGACAGTTTTTGGTTGCCCGGGTGGTAAGGCATACCTTCGCAGAAGGGATTTGGGCCTGCTGGCGGGAATTCATTCGGACAAGGTCTATCTAACGGCAGAGGATCCGGGACCGGAGGATACCAGAAAAATCAGTGAGGATATAGCAAAGTATGTCCGGCAGAATAGTGCGGACTGTGAATTGATTGATGACAGGGAGCAGGCAGTGAAGGAATCTATACTATCTTCCGAGCCGGGAACAGTTATACTGATTACTGGAAAGGGTAATGAGACTAGGCAGAAGTACGGTATGGAGTATGTACCTGTGATGTCGGATGTGGAGCTGACCAGGAAGTATCTTGAGGAGCTTGAAGCAGGAGTAAAGATATAATCATAGGTGAACAGCCATATTGCTTTTTGCATAATATGAATAGAGCATATTGTGTAAAGGGTGGTTTTATAATGGCGAATATTTTTGTATATAACAATCAGACTGGTGCTATGGAATTTTATACTCTGGCTGAGTCTGATGCAATGCCATATAATATTGGTAGAACATTGACAGTCAATGAATTCAGGGGCAGCTCTAAAGCAGGAACCCTGTGGACGACTAGACGAGCTATGGAGGCCTTTAACATAACCCGGAATTCTTGGGGGCGGCCGATATATGTAGGTTTTGCTTTCAAACGCATATGGGAGGGAGGGCACGCTGCTATGTCACAGCATTACGCAGGCGTGTCCTTTGACGTAGGCCAGAATCTTGATAATGCTACAAGAGATCAACTCAGAAATACTGCTGCTGCGACTGGTGTATGGACTTATGTAGAGCCGGCATACCTGACTCCGACCTGGGTACATTTTGATGCTAGAGCTACTCCGCCAGCCTGCCCAGCAGGAGGCTATCCTCTTGTTCGCCAGGGAAGTGTGAACAATTATGTACTGACGTTGCAGGACGCGTTAAATGCCCTGGGGTATACCGGTTCAGGCTTGGATGGAATATTCGGGGGAGGCACCAGAAATGCGGTAATAAGCTTTCAGAGAGCCCAAGGGCTTTCGGAAGATGGAATAGTTGGCTGTCAGAGTTGGGAGAGGCTAACAGAGCTTGCTGTATCTATTGGTCAGACTCCTACTGTTGTTTCACCCTAATTGTCTCTTCTGTTGCATTGGCTGATACATTTTACCTGTCAGACTCCTACTGTTGTTTCACCCTAATGTTAATCTGCAGGGTTGCTTTTGTGGAAATGAATACACATACCCAATAATATAGTAACTGAGGCCAGGATAAACGCATGAAAGTGTGAATTGTGAAACGATCCAGTATATCTGCCGCAAGCCTTGTTTGGCCGCAAGCAAGGCTTGTTGTTTGTCCACATCTCACTGTAATCCCAGAGCATTTGATATGGGCTGTTGAATAATAATAGGCCAATAAGCTGTTCAACATCTTCTCTATGACAGTTTCGCACTTTACCCATCGCAGAAACATTTTATTTTCCAGTCACCGATAGCTGGGATGGACAATGTGGGTACAGCCATACCAGCTGGAAACAGCATCTTAATTCCCTAATATATGAAAATAATTGACAAATATGCAAATAATGATATAGAATACATACACATACCTAAATAGCATATTATGACAATGAATAAATACAATAGATCAGCATCCTGCGAAATATCATATCGAGAGGGAGATCAAAATGTATAGAGGCTTAAGAAAGATCGTTTCGTGGTCATTGCTGTTCGTGATGATGATCAGCGTTAATGTACAGCATGTTCAGGCAATCCAGACCAACATCCAGCAAAAAAATGAATACTATGACATAAAAGAGCACTGGGCGGAAAAGGAGATCAGCCGGCTGATTTCGGAGAATATCGTTAATGAAACGATAAAGGACGGAGTAACAGTTATCGGACCGGATAATCCGATAACCAGGGCAGAGTTTACAAAATTGGCGGTCACAAGTCTGAGCAGCCCGGAAATGGCAGGACCCGACAAGACAGGAGAACTAGATACATTTACTGATATAAAGGATCATTGGGCAGCGGGATACATATCAAAGGCATACCATTCAGGGATCATCGACGGATATGACGACGGAACGTTCAAACCAGACAAGCCTATATCAAGAGCAGAAGCAGTCAAGATCATCGTGGAATCCAGCAGGATGCTGAACGAGCATGATATTTCCGGTGAAATAGCGTTCAGCGATGTGAACGCAGGCCACTGGGCATACGGATATATCCTCAAAGCAAAAGTATGCAGACTTATACAAGGGTATCCTGGGAACAGCTTCAAACCTCAAAATACTATATCGAGAGCAGAATCCATGGTCATGATCGACAGATCCATCGATCATACCTCAAACATGACATTTGCAGAGGCCCTGAAAGAAATCACGATAGAGGCAGATAAGAACGATGTCATGGAAAATGATATCGTATCATTCACAGTATCAGACAATGACCTGAAGGATAAGCTTAACGGAATAAAAAGAGCTGACGGCCTTTCCTATGAGATCCATATCAAAGTAAACGGCAAGGTGGTCGGCAAGATATTGCCCGGCCAGCAAAAACTGGATGTCAAGGTATTGAAGGACATGTCCGGTGCGTTTGTGGTCGAGATCGTAGCGAAGAGAAACAGCGATCAGCTAAAGGTTATCGCATATACGGGGCATGACAGCAGTTTTGATGTGCGGATTTCTAAACCAGCCGCAATATACAGCTATGGGACGACACACAGCGGCACACGTCACGACACAGTTATAAAGGATGCGCTTTCCGCACCGGTAGTTTCAAGTGAACTGGAAGATAATAATGTGAGATTGTTCTGGGAAGCAGTAGCGGATGTAGATTCATACACTGTGAAACGTGGTGAGAGGACGGGGAATTACACCATTCTGGCAACCGTAACGAGTACGGAATTCATAGACAGGACGAGGGTCCCGAATACGACATATTACTATGTAGTGACTGCAAACAACGCAGCAGGTCCAAGCGCCAACTCAAATGAGATCGTATTCAAAACGATCCCACAGGCACCGAGAGTATTCGGGAGCATGGATGGGACAAATGGGAATATCAACTGGTCCTATGCAAACGGAGCCAACTATTATTCACTATACAGAAGCACTGTAAAGGGCGGGCCATATTATGCCATTGTCGAAAACACGATCAATAACAGTTGTCACGATACCAGGCTAAACGCAGGTACGACATACTATTATGTAGTAAAAGCCATCAATGAAATAGGCGAAAGCGATTATTCTAACGAATTGGCGATTGGGGCTGGTGCCGAAACCAAATTTGTTTTCAATCCGAGCATCGATGATGATGGAGACGGAATTAACAATGATGATGAATTGTTATATGGGACAAGGATATATGACGATGATACAGATAAAGACGGGATGACAGATGGAGCGGAGATCCAGGCGGGGACAGATCCGCTTGATCCGGATACGGACGGTGACGGGATATATGATGGTGCCGAGCAGGTGCTGGGCACAGATCCGCTTACCGCCAATACCGACTCCTCATCTACTAAAGAAGCACATGCGCAGTCTGGAAGAGTAAGAGTCAGTGCAAGAGGCGGCGGGAATCTGGTCATAGCCCCGCTGCAGGTAACAGAAATAGATAATGTACTGCTGGAATCCCTTGCCGGTATAGTAGGAAAACCCGCCGATATCACTTCGGGAGGCTTCGACATCGACAGCGCTGTTATTTCCTTTACCTACGACGAGGAAGAACTTGGCGGCATCGACGAGAATGACCTGACGATATTTTATGTAAACCCAAATACAATGCAGTTGGAACCGCTGGCTGATGCAGTGGCAGATCCCGAAACAAATACGGTCACGGGTACGACGACACACCTGAGCATATATCTGTTGGGCGACAAAAACATGCAGGTGGATCTGTCAAAGATCGATATCGTATTTGCGATTGATCAATCCGGAAGCATGAGCAGTAATGACCCGAATCATTACAGGATAAGAGCGACCGAACGTTTTGTTGAGGAGATGGACGAAAACAACAACAGAGCCGGACTTGTCCAATTTGAAAGTTATGGAAACATAAAAAGTAAACTTACAAATGACAAAAGTGCCTTATTAAGTATACTGTCAGGCATGAGGAAATTTGGAGGCGGAACAAACATTGCAGACGGTATCAAAAAGGCAGCAAGCCTGTTCGAGGATGACGTTCCCAATTCAAGAGTCATCATCCTGCTTACAGATGGACAATCGGACAGAACATCTGCCTTAAGAGAAGCCGAATCAGCAGCCGTCGGATCAGTGATCATAAACACAGTTGCACTTGGAACAGGAGCTGATACCGTACTGTTGGAGCAAATCGCATCCAAAACAAAGGGAGGATATTTCTATATCAATGATGAGGGCGGATTGAGCCAGGAGGATGTTGACAAACAGATCGAGCTTATTTACAAAAAGCTGGCGAAGCAATTGACGTTTACATCTATTGCGGAGGAAAATGATGCGCTGCCCAGATCTATCGTTGATTTTGGATTCAGTGATTTGTACAAAGGCTACGACAGTAAGGAGGTCGAGGATTGGATCACTACAGCCAGTTCGAACCTGCTGACAGGAAACTATGTCTTCACCAGCACAGATATGGCAATGGACGGACCGGGATCCGGCATAACGATAGACAGGACTTACAACTCATTCTCAACGGCCTCCGGACTATTTGGCACCGGATTCAGCTCCAATATAGAATCCAGGATCGAAAAAAATGACAGCGACTTATATGGGACTGTCATAGCGACCTCACTGAATGTAAGGAGTTCGGCTGGTGTCAAAAGCAACAACAGGATAGGGCAGATATCCAAAGGCACCGAAGTCGAGATACTTGACAAAAACGCAGGCGGAACAGCCGCCTATCCCTGGTACAGAATCAAATACCGCGGCACAGAGGCGTATGTCGCTGGGTGGTACATAAGCGAAAAAGAAGTCCTGCATGTGACTTATCCTTCAGGATCGAGGATCATATTCAACTATAACGATGATAAGACGATGGCCGTTTCAGGCAGTACGGATGATGTCATGCATATCGGCCGTCATCCGGCATATATGTATGAGGTAGTAAAAAAGGACAGATCCACATACTGCTATGACAGCAATGGGAGGCTGAAGGCCTGTACGGACAGATACGGCAATACGGTCAGCTTCGAATACGATGCAAAGGGCCGGATTACTAAAATCAAAGGAGCATTCGACGACAGGTACCTGGCGGTAGAGTACAACAGCCAGAGCCTGGTATCGAAAATCACCGATCCGTTGGGCAGGACCGTATCATATACATATGACAGCGATAAAAACATGACAGCATTCACAGATATGGGCGGAGGTATCACCAGGTATGATCACCATAACGGCCGTATCCAAAAGATAACCGATGCAAACGGACATCAGGTCACGAGGAACGATTACGATATCCTCGGCCGGCTAGTGCGCCAATATGATGGACAGAACAACATCAAATACTTCATATATGATGACATTATCGATGAAGAAAACAGTATCAGCGCAAGATACATCATCGATGAAAACGGAAACGAGTCAAAAGTGACCTTTGGCCCCGGCCTGAAGCCGATCACTGTCAGAGATGCACTGGGAGGGACAACGACATACACCTATTATTACAAGAACGAAACTACCGATAGCTGGGTGGATATCAGCACTGACGTCATCATCAGGGATGGCGGGGACACAGAGTATACTGATGCATACAAGGAATATCAGTATATAGCCTCCCAGGGCGGCGTCGAAACAAGAGAAACTGCCAAAGTGACGCGCAACTACGATCTCAACGGGAACAAAAGCGATATAGTCATCCAGACGACTGTCGACAGAGACAAAAACGGAAACATAGTCCGTGCGGAAGATGCAAACGGGTATATCGAGACCTATGTATATGATGAGTACGATAATCTGATATCTCAAACAGATAAACGCGGCGGCAAAAGAACGTATACATATGAGAAACTATTAAATGTCGATGGGGAAGTATTCCTGACAAAAACGACTGATCCGCTGGGGAACACTACGACCTATGGATACTATGAGCCTGACAGCAGCAACGGTATCATTGTGAACGGCCTGTTGAAATCGGTGACAGATGAAGCCGGGGATGTAACCCTCTATGGATACGACAGCGTGAACAATTTCCTCAGCACAGTGACTGACGCCGAAGGGAATGTGATCACCTATACATACGATATCGCAGGAAGGAAGCTGACAGAGACAGACGGCAACGGAAACACGTTATCCTACACATATGATGGTATGGACAGGCTGACTGCCATCAGAGACCCGTATGGCAAAACGATGGCCAAAACATATGACAAAGTGGGCAATGTCATTGAAGAAACAGACTATAAGGGCAATGTGACAAAACATGAGTACGATGAAGAAAACAGGCTCACAAAAGTGGTTAACGCTACAGACGACGTGATCACTTATGGCTATGACCCATATGGCAACAGGGTCAGAGATGCTTATCCGAACGGCTCGTTTGTTGAATATGAATATGATGCGCTGAACAGGGTCGTCAGAGTTGAAGATGCCCTGGGAAATATAACGGAATACAAGTACGATAGCACAGGGAACAGGATTTCCGAAAAAGATGCATCAGGAAGGGTCACTACCTATGTATACGACAAGCTTGGGCGTGTCATCAGGGAAAGTGCGCCCGAAGGCAGAACAATGACGTATACATATGATGCAAACGGCAATATCAATACATTACGCGACGCAAGAGGCTACACGACGGCCTTCACCTATGATGCTCTGGACCGTCAGATAAATATGCGTGATGCATCAGGTCATAATGAATCTGTGACTTATCTGGACAAGCAGAAGGAGATCCGCTACACAGATAAAGCAGGCAAGGTCACGACGATCACCCAGGACGGATTAGGCCGTACGATCCGGAAAACCGATCCTATGGGTCAGACGGAAAGCTATACATATGATGCAAACGGCAATATACTGACGATGACGGATGCCAAGGGCACTGTGATGGTTTATGAGCATGATAAGCTGGATCGTGTCATAAAAGAATCTGTCGTTTATGATCCTATATACAGACTGGAAGCAGACGGCACTGTTACAGACAGCGGCGGGGCGACTGTGGAAGCCGAGAAAACATACACATATGATGACAACGGGAACAAAACAACTGAAACAGATTCTTTGGGCAATACGACCGCATATAGCTATGACGCACTGGACCGGTTGGTGCAGATCACCTATGCAGATGCTTCGATATATACCTGCAGATATGACAGTATGGGGAATGTGATCAACGAAACGGATCAAAAGGGAAATGCCACGACATACGAATATGATCTGCTGGGAAGGAAGGTAAAAGAAACCGATCCGGGCGCAAATACGGTCACTTACACATATGATGCCGTAGGGAACATACTTGCGACACATGATGCCAACGGGAACGCAACACGCTTTTTCTATGACGGACTTAACAGGGTCACCAGGATCACTGACGCTAAAGGCTGTTACGAGTCGATGACTTATGATGCATCAGGCAACAATATTTCAAAAACAGATAAAAAAGGCAACAAAACAACTTACGCTTATGATGCGCTGAACAGGCTGACAACAACTACTGATCCATATGGAAACAGCAGCGCATTCACATATGATGCTGTCGGCAATCTGTTGAAGACAAGAGATGCTCTTGGTTGTGAAACATCCTATACATATGATGCGCTGAACAGAAAAACTGCTATGAGAGATCCGGAGGGCGGTGTCGAAAGCTATGGCTATGACGAAACAGGCAACCGGACAAGTGTAACGAACAGAAACAATGACACGACCACATACACATATGACGCTCTCGGTCGACTCGCTGCGGTCACAGACCCTGAAGGGACTGTCACAAGATACACCTATGACATAGCAGGCAATATGACCAGCCAAACAAACGGTGAAGGTCATACCGCAAGATATGTCTACGATGCCCTGTACAGATGTGTCAGGCAGATCGATGCCCTTGGCGGTCAGGAGACCTACACATATGATGCTGTTGGCTGCATGACTTCCAAAACCGACCGGAACGGCAATACGACTACATACACATATTACGATAATAACCTGCTGAAATCTGAAAGCTTGGGCAGCATATCCTACAGCTATACTTATGACGGCGTGGGGAATCTGCTGACTGTAACAGGATCGGCAGGCACTACGGCTTATACTTATGATGCTGTTTACAATTTGATCAGCGAAGCATTGCCCAACGGGCGCAGGATCAGCTATACATACGATGCGGCAGGCAACAAGCTGACAGTCACTGATCCGACAGGAAAAACAACAGCTTATACATACGACATGATGAATCGCATGATGAACGTTTCGACTCCAGACGGCATAAATACCTACAGCTATGATGCAAACGGCAACAGGACACAGCTGATGCTTGCCAATGGCAGCTACACGACCTATCAGTATGACAGGAACAATCAGCTGACGGTGATGAGCAATTATGTGAAGATGGCGGACGCCGATGCCATAAGCATTGCGCAATCGACACCATCTGCGGTAGATTTCGTTCCATCGACAACGGATGCTGCGCTGATGGTCGATATGGACAGCCTTCTGATGGCAGATCCAACAGAGGACGTCAGCATAGATTATACAGGCCACACCATTGAAACTATTGATGGGACAGATTATCTGAAATCCACATACACTTACAGCTATGATGCAAATGGTTATCAGATGAGCAAAACTGAGCCCAAGGGGATGACATTATTCGAATATGACAGACTGGGCAGAGTTACAAAGGTTACAGAACCGGACGGCCGTGTGACCACATACACCTATGACAAGGCAGGAAACCGCTCAACACAGACAGTTACCGGCAATGGAGCGGACAGTGTCATTACATATATGTATGACAGCAGGAACCGTCTGCTTCAAACAGTAGAGGTCAGGAACGGCATCACTACAACGACCGATTACACATATGACAGCAACGGCAACCAGACAGCAGTATCAGAGACGACAGACGGTACTGCAAAAACATCTTTCTATGAATACGATGGCCTGAACAGGCTGATAAAGACAACAACAGCCGATGGACAAACCATCGAGAGCACATATGACCACAATAGACTGCGTACCTCTAAAACTGTCGACGGTGTCAGGACTGACTTCTATTATGAAGGGATAGAACTCATCA
>CAZEIH010000039.1:0-23886 GCA_964512095.1 uncultured Oscillospiraceae bacterium | reverse complement strand
CATTTTTCAGAAGTATCTTTCTTTCGAAATATACTTGACTTCTAATAGTTAGTCACCTCTTTTCTTATAAAGGGCAAATGCTTCTTTATAGATATTCTACCATAAAATTATATAGCTTCCTATACAGTGAACTCTTGTTCGAACTTTCAAACAGTTGTTTTTTTCATAAATAACCAGTAAGAAGTAAAATTAGTGAACAAGAAAGACTGGAAGTTTATCGACAAAGGATTGAAGACAAAAAGGGGGTCTGGTTATGGGGAAATTTAATAATAATCAAATGACATAATTAATCGCTGCCCGACTGGTGCCCTCCAATATGAGAAGGATTAAGTGTTCTGAGAGTGAGATTCAAGCAAAATAGCTATTGGAATTAGCTGTTTTTGTGGTAAGATATCCTTACTAATAGAGAGGGGAGATTAGCGATGATTCCTGACGAGGACCTGTATAGGGATTACCTAAATGGCGATAATGCTGCTTTAGCCTTGTTAATGGAGCGTTATGGTAATCGACTGACCCTCTACATCAACGGCTATCTCCATGATTTGCAAGATTCCGAAGATTTGATGATTGAGGCCTTTGCCTATTTAATTTCCAAGCAGCCCCAAATTCGTGACGGCTGTTTTCGGGCTTATCTATATAAGATGGCTAGAAATTTAGCCTTGAGATATCAGGCGAAAAAGCGATCTAAGTTCTGCTTTTCTCTCGAAGAGATGGAGCGAGAGGCCGAGAGTAAAATTCTAATTGAAGAAATCATTCAAGAGGAAGAGTTCCACCACTGCCTCTATCG
The DNA here is from genome assembly GCA_964512095.1 of uncultured Oscillospiraceae bacterium. Lineage (GTDB taxonomy): Bacteria > Bacillota > Clostridia > Acetivibrionales > DTU013 > DTU013. The sequence goes on along the minus strand of CAZEIH010000039.1, from coordinate 23,099 downwards.
ATGCATGGACAAGCTAAAACTGGAATATAGGGAAGCCCTCTATTTGGTTTATTTTGAAAATATGAGCCACGCCCAGGCTGCCCAAGTTATGAAGAAAAGTGTTAAACAGGTATCGGATTTGGTATTTCGGGCTAGAAATTCTTTGCGTGGCTATTTGCTGGAGGAGGGGATTAGTGATGCGAACTACTGAGGAACGGGTCCTAGCCGTAGAGAAACGGGTTCAAGAATTAGCAGAAGAGAGATTTTTAGATAAAAAATATATTTTACTGACTGGCTCGATAGCTGCTTCGCTCCTATTTATCCTGAGCCTGTCATTTGCTATGCCGACTTTACTAGACTCAATGCCTGATGGTGACTATAGTAATTTTCTGATGACGGCCAGTATCTTTAATGCTAATAATGTATTTGGTTTTGTTCTTGTGGGATTTTTAGCCTTTGTCCTGGGTATTAGTGTGACCATTCTAGCCTATAAGATTAAAGAGATAAACCAATTTGAAGAAAGAAATATAGAAGATATAGAGAAGATAGAAAATTTAGAAGATATAGAAAAACAAAAGACCTGGATTCAGTAGATTAGAGCGAACTCGCTAGGCAAGAGTTCGACGAGGAGAGCCATGATTGAACTAATTGATAATTTATCTCAGTTTCTATTAACTTTATTAGCTACTATTGGAGCGGGTATTTCCTTTTACAAAAACCGTTCCCAGGTCAATTTGCTTTTGACCTGTTTTTTTGCCAGTTTTATGTTAGGTACTCTCTATTGGACCTTGCACTACCTCTTATTTGATTATACGCCGCAGATTTTTTATGTATCAGAGTTAGCTTGGCTGGCTAGCCATTTATTTCTCCTGACCTTGGCTCATAGTTTGGCTAGTCCTGATGAGAGGGACTTTCGCCATCCTCTAGTCTATTTAGTCCCACTATTTTGTCTCCCGCAATTGATTCTCTATTTGTCCTATGGTGATATTTTATTTAATATATTAATCTGTGGCCTAGCTATGGCAGTTATGTGGTATGCAGTTAGAGGATTTCTCTATGCCAGAGAGCAGACAGGTAAATCCAGAGATATGCAGTATTTTCATTTAGCACTCATAATTATAATTTTCCTGGAATTTTCCCTCTGGACAGCATCTTGTTTTTGGGTGAGCGACAGTTATACCAACCCTTATTTCTGGATTGATTTTCTTCTGACTTTAGCACTAATTAATCTACTTCCAGCGACTAGAAGGGCGGTGGGTTTATGACTTATATAGAAAATGTTTTTGTCTGCATTGCGGCACCTTTGGTAATAACTGCATTTTATATGGGCCGTCGTTATTATAGTATTTTTTTCTTCTGTTTAGCAGGGATGGCAGCTTGTGTCTTGTCAGCTTATATTAATACTTTTTTTGCCAGATTGTATGGGGCTGATTTCATCAATGCGACCACCCAGATTGCTCCTGTAGTCGAGGAAATCATGAAATTATTGCCTGTAATTTTTTATCTCCTGGTCTTTGAGCCCAAGGCTGATAAAATGATTATTGCCATTTTGATTATAGCTACTAGTTTTGCTACCTTTGAAAATATTTATTATTTAATCGAAAATGGTGCAACCCAGCTTTCCTTTATTCTAATTAGGGGCTTTGGAACAGGTGCTATGCATATAGTTTGCGGGGCTATTGCCAGTTATGGTCTGGTTTATGTCTGGCAACATCATTGGTTGCGCTTTGCTGGGACCTTTGGTCTCTTGTGTGCGGCCATTAGTTTCCATGCTATCTATAATCTATTAATTGCCCATGGTGGTGAGACACAATATATAGCCTATGCCCTGCCGTTATTTACCATCCTTGTCGGGGTCATGGTGGATAGGATCTATCAGGCTAAATTTGCCTAAATAATAGATTTTTGTAAAGTAAAGTTACAGATATATTGTTAATAAAATTGAAAAAGTGTCAAGCAGTCTGTTGTGACTTCATAAAGTTTGCTTTAGCTAGAGGCTGGGATAAAAGTAAAATCCCAGCATAAAAACGAATATATTTAAATAAAAAGCTCATGAGATCAAGGTTTTAGCCTATGATTTCATGAGTTTTTTCATATTTTAGAGATTTTACCCAGCCTCTCTAAGCCAAAAATTTATAAATTGCTCCTGCGTAGTTTTAGGCTTTTATGTACCTATATTAAGTAAAAGGGTATTCCATAGAAGTTTTGTATTTAGAAAGATTTTCTATAGATAAGTCTTATTTGTCAGGAAGGAGTCTCGGCTATGTACGACACAGTAGAAAGAATTAGACGTGTTGAATTACGCAAAAAGGAATTGGACTATAGGAGGGACAGGAGGTCGATTGGCAGTCTGTCTAGTCTGTCCCTGGTCCTAGGGATGGCCCTAATGACAGTAATTCACACTATTATTGGGGACAGTCTTGGTCAGGTCCAGGGTGCCTATGGAGCCATGCTCTTATACGAGGATGCGGGCGGCTATGTCCTGGTAGGATTATTATCCTTTATAGCAGCGGTATTGATAACCATCTCGTGCGTCAAATGGCAGAGGAAAGAAAATCGAGACCGAGAAAAATTCACTGAAGAGGAGCAAAGTTAAAATGAAGATGAAGAAAGTTACGGCAGTTTTCCTAATAATTAGTCTATTATTACCGATTTGGCCCCCGGCAGCAATGGCAGCAGAGCCAGGTCCGGTTGCCTATTCACGGGCTAATCCAGAAGTTTCTATCCTCAATGCCTATACGGGCTCTAGTGCCATCTTTTATGAGAGCTTGATGTCAGACACTAGCTTATATAATGCCATTGACCTCTTTCAATATACCAATCTGGGTACGGCAGAGCCAGTATTTTACAGCGATATGGTATCTATGACGACTGTTGAGTATCCTGATTTTGAGGATTCGGTACTGAATGAACTGAGCTGGACTCGTGGTAATTTAAAGGGTAACTTATCAGGCACTTTTCATAATAACTGGCATACTCACTCCTTTGGTCTTTTGGGCTTGGGCGGTTCCCAGGAAATTCTAGCCTCTTCTAGTCTGGAATTACGAATTAAGGGTGACTATGTTGGTCCGATTTTACACGGTTCCTCTAAACATAACGAAGAGAATGCCAGACTGGGCAATATGAAGTATGGAATTGTCAATAATATGGGTACAGGTTACCCGGATTCGGCCTTGATGAAATTAAACTTTTTCCGCAACAAGATTTCGGACCTCAAGGACAATCCCTGCACCTGCGGCGGCCACTATGTAACTAAAATCGTAGTTGCCTTTATGGATGACAGGGCACCCCTAGTCGAGAGTGTGATTTTTAAAAATGCTAGTGGCGAGCCGATGAATAAGGGCTCCTTTGGCGCAGGTGACACGATAAAGGTGGAAGTCAACTATGATGAGTTTATTCGCTTTGCTGATGATAGTAACTTGCACGATGATTTATACATAGGTTTACAGATTGAGGGTCTCAGTCCAGCCAGTTATCCCAAGGCTATGCTGAAAGAACTCAATAATAAGACCCTTTATTTTGAATATGAAGTAGAAACAGAACCAGGAAAATTCTTCACTATCACAGGAGTTGACCTGTCACCCCTGATGGCAGAGGATCTTCCCTTAAAGCAAATTTGGCGGGGCTCTAATTTTGATATAGAAGAAGTGCCTACAGATATGGGCGGTAAGACGACTGGTTTCACCACTAGCAAGGCCTATATTACAGACCTAGCTGGTAATGCTATTACAGAAAAATCCATTCCAGGCCGGGCCTATATTGATACGACAGAACTGAAAATTGATGAAATTAAGGTCTATATGCAGCCTAATAACCAAGAAGTAAAAGACGATTTAGGCAAGACCAACCCCCAAGCCATGGATTATCTGGATAAAAGTGATAATTATCTGGGTGTTGGAGACAGCCTATCCCTATCTATCCTAATGAATAAGAGGTTGGATATTCCCCTGATTCAGGAAAAGGGGACAGTAAATTATTTCAATCTCCTAGCCCATACTAACTGGGAGGATGAAAGTGGTAATCCAATCAGTATGCAATCAGGCTGGGCCTATGATTATTATAATTCTGCTGGTGAAGAGGTCACCCATATTTCCATGCGAGATATGGTGATTACAGCTGACATGGCCAGTGCCATTGCAAATGAAGCATTGAAGATAACCAGCCTTGAATTTATAAATGGAGAACCACCTTTTAGGGATCTTGCTGGTACAGCCTATACACAACTAGATTTGACTGGTCTAGCAATTCCCATGGCAGCAGTTTATTTAGATACGGCAGCCCCCACGGTTGATACGACAGCTAGCTCTAGCATTATAGACGGTGATGAGGTTTATAATGTAGTGCCTATCAGTCTCGATCCCCAAGATTTGTCCTTTAGCTTTCCCTTTCAGGTTAGTGATGATTCCTCTGGTGTGGCAGGGCTCAAGGGTTCTTTTGCCTGGTATGCCGAAGGTTTGGCCGAGCCTTATGATTATGTAGTAACTGCCAAGTCATCCCTGGATGCTAGTGAGGACTGGCAAAGAGGAGAGACAGGCAGGGTCTATGAATTTACCCAGGTCGGTGAAGAACAATATATTTTCATCCGTCCTCTGGTTAATCATGAATACAGCCTGAATAAGACAGAGTTATGGTTTTTCACCAAGGACTACGCAGGTAATAGACAGGCCCCAGAATCACCGATTAGTTTTAGCTTAGATGCTAGTTGGGATAATCTTGCCCCAAGGGCTCAGGTCGACAAGGTCAAACGAAGCCCAGATGGATCGGGAGGCTGGACTTTAAAGGTAGAAGTTCAGCTAGAGGACTCGCTTGCCCTGTCTGATGAGTTCTATTATAGCTGGCTAGACTTTGCACCTAACCTCCCCCTTACAGGAGGGGATATTTCCGCTTGGGCTCCGGTTACTACGATTGATTTTGATTCAGGCGACCAGCGTAGTGGCAGGGGAACAGCAACAAATACTATTCCCAGTGGTGGTGTTTTTGACAAACACCTAGTAGTTAAGGCTAAGGACACCAGTGGTAACGAATCCCTAACCTATTTAGGTGATTATAAATATGATTTATCAGCAATTGAATACAGTTTAGAATATTCTACTAAGATTACTAATAGTGCATCCTTGAAAATGTTAGCAGTTGGAAATGGCGAGGGTGTTGACTACAGTGGGGGAACCTTGCTTTTTATGATTCCAGCTCCTGGTAGGTCAGACCTTTACTTTGTATCCTTTGACAGATTTTACCAAGATGTCCTGGGAGGATACGCAGATTACGAGCATTCAGGCGAGGGAAAGGACCCCAGAGATATCTTCGCGGGACCAATCGATATGGGCGACCCTGGAGATAATAATGGTGACCAGATGGACTGGACACTCATGGAGGTAGTCGAAGACGATGGGACATACGGATTTACCATTTTCCATGAAGAGGATGATGACTATCCATTAGACACTTATTTACGTACTATTATTGAAGATTATAGCTTCACAGGCGATTTATCCTTGACAGTTCTAGCAGGATCAAATGATGCCTTCAATATGGAGAGTCCTGAGCATAGTGACCAGTTATATCCGACTTCAGCAACAGCTATTTCTGTTGAGGAAATAAATTTACGGGTCTCTAGCACCAAGGCAGGACTAGCAGCTTCCTTTACAGGGATGAATTTTTCAACTAACAATATCATTAACACTAAACATGATCCAGGCTTTTGGGACAAGGGAAGTCATTCTATGCTCTCAACTGCAGAAGGAATTGAAGTCCAGATAAATCTAGGGACAGATGTGAACGGCTGGAATTACGAAGATATTGATTATGCCTCTTCCTATGTGGAAATAATCTATCAAGGCTCGGATGCATCCTGGTTAGAGGATAAGAAAATATATCTAGCCCCTAGACCCATTCAGACTCTAGTCCTGCCCAAGGCTGATTATCCGACCGGTTATTATCAGGTGAATTTGCTTGTTAATTGTAAGGCAGGCCAAGGCTACACTTTATCCTTGGGAGAGCAAATATACATAGATAATAGCAGTATTGTCGAGGACTTTGCTATAAGTTCTCTGACCTATGAGGTAGATAATTACCGAGATGCTGCCCCTTGGCATAATGTCGATGGGTCAATCAATTACTATAATGCTGGTGAGCTCCTCTATCTACCAGTCAATTCCGCTGGAGCTAAGGGAGAGGCCACAATTACAAATATTATGAAAGTAGCAATAGATGAAAATCAGACACCAGAGACCTATGCTCTGGTCGCTTGGAATGCAACAGCTGGCCAAGGTCCAGAAGATGCAAGCTATTCGGTTACTAGGGAGACTGATTATGAGCGGTCCTTCTTGTTGACGACTTGGGATACAGCCAGTCAGGCTATTAGTGAGACTGGCCAGAGCCAGACAGTAGATGGCAATACTTACACCACGCTGGGGCTGATTAGGAACCAGGCCAACACAATTGCTGTCCAGGTCCTAAATGCCAATGGCAAGAAATCGCCCATTCGCTATTATATTATTAACCCAGTTGCTGAGGAGTTTGAGGGAGAACTGTCCTTTAGCCAGGCTAAGGATGGATCAAATCTATTAACTGTGGGTAATCTAGTTTTTACACCAGCAGCAGGCCAGTCCCTGGTAGGGACTAGCTTATATGTATCAGTTGCCCATGTAGACTCGGAGGGTAACTTACATAAAAAAGATGGCCTGCAGGGACAGGAAATGTTAGCCCAGGGAGATGGGACCTATACCTATCCTTTACTAGCGGGTAAGTATGTTTATAGTGTCTATGCCATAGATGCCTATGGTAACTTGACAATCTTGGGTGAATTAGACTCTGTAATAGTAGACCAAGAGTCGCCAAAAATTAGTCTGCTTAATAGTAGTGTTAGTGATGGCTTATACGAGGCAAAATTCAAACTAGAAGACGATAGCCTATCTGCAGTTGAATTTCAAGAAGACAGCTCTTGGCTTAGAAGTTATCAGCCGCTGGCAATCAGACTTCGCTTTGATAAGGGGCGGGCGGACTGGTTGGGTATTGAGGAAAATGTGGGTCTGGAATTGACCTTGAATGAAGATGGGGAGGATTTTATATGGCTAGCGAGCGAGGCTAGCCCTACTGGTATCTACGAGGTCAGGGCAAGCAGGCAGCAGGCAGCTGGGCCAGAGTCTTGGTATACAGAAGCTTGGCTAGAGATTAGTGTCAAGGGCGTTGTAGGCTACAATACAGACGATACAGGCGCACAAGATTTCAGTCTCATCATGGATGCTACTGATGCCTTAGGCAATAGCACCAAGCCGGCAGCAGACTCTGGAGTTGGGAGTCAGCTCTACGGTAGTGCTGACTTTAGCAATGTCGACCCGGTCAAAGCCGAGCCTATCATTAACGGATTAAAAGCTCCTGCCTATATAGATACGGCTGTAGACTACGATAAGGCTTTACAAATACATTTTACTTCTCCAGTCTTGCCAAAATCTTCCTGGATTAATCCAGAGCCAGAATACGGGATGATTCAGACCGACGCCTTCCCTATTACAGAGGATGGGAGCTGGATTATTAGTTATCAGGATATTTTTGGTAGCCCCTATCAGGAAGAGTTGACTCTGACAGATGTTTTCCAGGAGAAAGGTCTATCGCTAAGTATTCATCCAATGGAGCTAACGACGGAAGCGGTAGAAATATTAGTGAAAACTCTAGCGACTGACAGCGAGGGCAGGATTTTGGTCTTCAAAAAAATGGAGGACGGTAGCCTATCGGCTCTCACTGATATTAATGGCGATAGTGAGACCCCACTAGCTGACAAGGCCATTAAAATAGATGAGAACCAGACTCTGGTGATTATGCATTATCCTGAATTATATGATGCTAATCAGCTCTTCAATCAGGGCTATTACAGACGGGCTGATCGATTAGAGGTTGAGGTTGACAATATTGTCCAAGGGGCTCCATCGGCTCAGGCTTACTTCTATTTCGAAGCTAATGGTAGCGAATATAATTTGGATGGCTTGAGTGCCCTCCTACCTATGGAAACGTCAGGGGATGTAAGAGTCTGGTATAAAACATCTCGTAATGTAATTCCAAGCAATGATACGGGCTCTAGCCATATCTTTAAATATGGTAGTCAGACAAATCACAGTTTTACTTATGTGGATGATTTTTCTAATCAAGGTCAGTTAGATATAGACCTGGCAGCTCTAGGCATTACTTTGACAGAGCCGGGTGCGGCACCAGTGGATAAAAATGCCCCCATGGTCAAGGTTAATCTCAAGGCTAAGCGTTACGGGACTTATCGGGATGTAGAGAGCTTTGGCGATTATTCATCTAGGCAATCTATCGAGGATGCTTTTACCGCTGCTAACTATGTTCAGGCCTATCTCTTGACCCTGAATGTAGATGACCAGTCAGCCTATAAAATAGTAATCAAGGCAACAAGTCCTAGCTCCATCAGTTATGCAGATGCTGTTAGTGATAATATTGCTGGGATTAGTCTAGCATCTAACACCATCAGCATTACAGAGGCAAGAGATTTCACTATCGTCATTGTCGATAATGCCATGGCAGAAACCAACGCCCCAGCAGACAATGCCAGCTATATCGAGGTCAAGGCTAGCGATATAGCGGACTGGCTGGACAAGACTCCACCTGAGGCAGAGGTCAAAGGGGAATGGGAAAATCTCTACCAGAAGAATTTCTATATTAAGTTATCAGATAAAAATGACCAGGGTGATGATACGGGCCCTGTTAGCCTGGACAGTCCTAAGCTAGAAACAGAAACAGCAGATGGCGACTATAAGGGTTGGTACAAAAAGATCTTTACCACAAATACTAGTGAAGACCTATTCTTTTATGATATAGCGGGGAATATGGGAAGAGAGAGCCTCAGGGTAGATAATATCGATGAAAGTCTGCCAGAACTTAGGACGACCTGGTATCCCTATTATATAAATCCAGATAACCCAAGTGATATAAATAAGAACAGTCCGCCAAGCGGTCCAATCAATACAGATGTGACAGCGACTGTCTTTTCTAGCACAGTTATTGATCAGCTGACGCTAGAGTATTCCAATGACAATGGACAATCCTGGGGGGCAGAAGCATATGCGTCTGTCAGCTATCGACAACTGGCAGACCAGGTTATTCTGACCTTTACGGCCAGCAATTATGGTGTCCGTCTCACGGTGACTGGCCCTAATGGCAAGGCAGCGACAGAGACAATTTATTTGGGGGCAAATGTAATTGATAAGGTCCCGATCACAATTGGCCAGGAGCTAGAATATAAATATCGACAAAAGAGTGATGTAGAGTCTTATCCAGTGGCCTACGGGGCCAAGATTACACTGACTCCCGACAAGCCTTCCTATGCCCTAAATGTCGGGCAAAGAACGGTCCTCTATGATAGTGAGCGCCCTCTGATCATCAATACAGATGAGAATGAGACTAAGACTTATCTCTTTGCCGATGCATCGGGTAATCATAGTGAGATTACTGTGACAACAACTGGCATTGATACAAGGCCAGCTAAGTTGACAGTCAGCCCCGAGAATACCTTTGGCCTAGCAATGACGGCAGGCAGTGTGGCTGTAGATATTACATCTGACGAAGCTGGCTGGGCAGAATGTCAGGGCACGACCTACGACTTGACAGCCAATGTGGCCCAGAGCATATCTTTTACTGAGAATGGTGTTTATATAATTAAGGCCTATGACCAGGCGGGTAATTTTGACAGCATCTCTGTTACAGTTGGTAACATTGATAAGGTGGCACCCAAGATTAGCTTTGATAAATCCAGCATCAGTGTCAAAGAGGGGACTTCAGCTCTAGATTTGCAAGCCCTGATGGAGACGGGAGTAATTGTTTGGGACAATCTGGATTCTATTGACCAATTAGACTGGTCCTATGAGGACCTAGCTAGTGCTGTTAATTTAGCTAGTCCAGGCCTCTATCCAGTGACCTACACAGTGACAGATAGTGCTCTCAACCAAGGTCAGGCTATTCGCTATGTCAAGGTCATCAGCAAAGACCTGCCTATGATTATCATCGGTGCTGATAAGTTCACTGAGCCAGACGGAATCACAGTCCTGCCCCTAGGGACTCATAGCCTGGCTGTCGAGGGACTGCGTGAAATTGCAGCGGGGATCAGCGAACCCTATAGTCTAAAAATCCGTCGCGGTATGCTGACTGAAGGGCAGATGAAATATTTCAAGTCTAGTCTTTCAGTTGTTGACGGCAAGATTAGTCTCGACCAAGAGGGTTTTTATACCATATATATCATAAGTCAGAGCAGACAAAGTTATCGGACTCTGCTTTATGTGGAAAGGTAGGAGGATATAGGAATGAAACGTTTTATCTCATGTCTGCTTAGTTTGACACTGTTAGCCTCGATATTGCCCTTAGGTGTTTTGCGGGTTATGGCAGCAGACCTGCAGCCATACGTGATTGAAGATGGCTATGTCCAGGTCCAAGTATCCAAGAAAAATGCGGGTTTTCTTGTCAATACAATTGAGGGCGACCTCTTGAAAAAGTCCGACAATAATAAGAAATTACTTTTTCATAATGATGAATTTGATACTTCCTTTGTCTCCTATCAAGTAGATTACGGTGGAGCTAGGGTTGAAGAATATATTTTTGGTGGTAGGTATGGCGATTCTAGTGACCCCAGTCACAAGGGGGTTACCATCGTCCAGGAAAGTCCAAATGGACCTGTGTTGGCCTCTTGGTCAGTGGGAGATTTGACCTTCTTCCAGAGCTTGAGCCTAGAGAATAAAGAGTCTAGCCAGCATGGCATGGTGTCGATTCAACTAGCCAGCCAGAATAATGGCAGCTCGCCTGTTTCAATCAAGGCCAGACTCCTCTTAGACACTAGCCTGGGCGACCAGGACTATGCCTGCTATCAGGTGGTCAAGGACGCCTCTACTGAAACTATAACTGCTGAGAAGATTATCCAGGGTGCGACCATACCCATGAACTTCTATGCTATGGATAATCCCTTTGATCCAGAGGTCCTGGCTTATTCTGTTAATAAATCTGAGGATATGCCTTATCAGGTTGCCTTTGGTCATTGGAATAATTTGGCTGCCAGCCTCTTTGACTTTAGTCCTGATACTAGCTTGAACTATACCAATCCCTATAATGACTATCTGACTGCTGACAGTGCCTATGCCCTTTACTACGATTTGGGTAGTGTGGCAGCTGGGGGTGGGCTGGAGAGTTTAATTAGCTATTACGGTGTCTATTCCCGTCATAATGTATCGACAGCTAATAGTGTGGCCGTTGATGTGGTAGCCCCCTTGCGTTTGGCCTTAAATGATGAGAAGGATGGCTACAAGTCACTAGTCGATGTGGGAGTAGCTGATTTTGTAGCTGGTGTTAGTTTTGAAAATTATGCTAGTGATAGAGCCCAGCCTTTGAAAAATGTGGCCCTAGCAATTCAAACTACATCTAATCTCCGGGTTTTGGACGATTCTGGCCAGGTGATGGCGGGCTATGATTACGACTCTTACAAGTCACTCAATATCAGCTATGCTGATGTTCAGGTAGGCAAGCCCATCAATAAGGAAATTTATTTCCAGGCTAGGGCTAGTGACCAAGCTGCCTATGAGCGTATTACCATTGGTGTCTATGATGTGTCTGCTACTTCTGGCGAACTCAGTACAGATAAACTCCTGGGTGAAAAGGTAATCTATATCTTATTACCGGGTAGTGATGGAGATGTGCCCAAGGTCAACTTTGCTTCGATGACACCTAATATCGTCTATGCTTCGGGGACCCGTCATCTCTTCGTGACGGTGACTAATGCAACCCTCCTGACCGACCGGGCTAATTGGCAGTTCAAGGCCTACAGTCATGATAAAAAGCAAAGCCTAGAGATAGCCCATAATCTGATTACCATCAATGATGGGGTCTTGGATTTGGCCCTAACTGATGAGATAAAGTTAGCCCCTGGAAGCTGGTTCCTACAACTGGAGTGGACTGATGCAGCAGTCAGTGCTGGACTAGTCCCGGCCAAGGACCAGAAACAAACAGGACCTCAGCTCAACTTTGTCGTGTCCGAGGACCCTAAATATAGAAATGACAGCTACGGCATTCTCTCTGTCGTAGAATACAATAATAAGAAGGGCTCTGAGGTTAGAAATGAGGTCTTCACAGGGCCGCCTGCTTATAGGTTGGAGAGTTTTGTAAGTGAAGAGGACTTTAATGAATTTAAAGATAAGGGAGACTATGAGGAGATTCTCTTGATTTTCCGAGGAGAATTTACGGCTGACAAATATGTAAGTTATAGTGGCAAGGACGGCAAAGACACAAAAGAATACACTTATTATAGCGCTGTCAGCACTAAGACCCTAGACCCCTCGACCAGGGAATATGAGGTAGATAACACCATTAGCATTAATGGTGCTATGGATTTTGAGGGCGGCAGTATGCTGGTCTATTATGAGGATTACAAGACCCCAGATGGATTTAAGACTTCGTCGATAAATGTAGAATTTGACGGTGAACTCCTGACCAGTAATGCCAGGACCTCTATCTGGACGGGCAAGTCGATTTTGACCCAAATATCCCAGGGGGAGAGCTTTTCTCTGCGGCCTTATGATGAAAATGGGGAGCGGACAGAGAATTTTAATGACAATACAATTCGTTTGGTCTGGCCTTCTATTTATGGAGCAGGTCAAACCCTGGCTGGAATGGTTTTCAAATTAGCCTATGGCGAGCTAGGTGTCATGCAGGATGATGATGGCGATGAAATCGGTAGGGTTTTGTCCTTTTCGGCTAGCCTATCTCTGAATTTTCTCAAGGCTGTGCCGGGTGACCCTTATGATGACCCAAAAATCACCTATTGGTCCAAGATTCAGGATATATATCGTTTTTATGATACATCTCAGGATTTACGGGCACACCTTTATTCCCAAGACCATGCCAATAAACTCTTTGATTTTGAAGATGTGGACGAGGAAGAACCTGAGAAAAAGGGTGTTAGCGCTGCCGTAATGGTGGAGGATATCCTCTTTGGCTGTGGCCAGGGTTTTATCGGCTTTCACTTCAAAGTGGCTATCGGTGTGCAGAATATGATTGATAGCTTACCGGAAATTAGCGGAGAGTTAGAGGTAAATACAATCAATGATTGGTCCTTTGGCTTTGAGGGCAGTATGGAACTGCCGACTATGCAGATGGAGGCCAGGCTAAAATTCAAGAGCCATAATGATATACCTGTACCTGATGAGATATATTTCTATGTGGGTGGATTCAAGCCGGGTATAAATATTGATGGCGGTGGGGTAGTCTGGATTACAGGTGGTGGCGGTGGTCTGTCTAACATCTACGATACCATCTTCATGACCCAGTCGGTGCCCCCACTCAAGTTACTAATTTCGGTTAGTTTTAGCATTATTCAGGTAATGGATGGCCGTGCTGACATATCCCTGGGCCTAACTGGTATTAGCCTAGAGGCCAAGGATTTGAAAATTCTAGGAGCTCTAAAGGCGATTGAAAGTATCTCGCTGGGTCTGGAATGGTATCCAGATTTTGATTTACAGGCCTCAATCTCTGTGGATTTCTTTGAGGGCGTAATCAAGGGTGGCGGTTATATTGTCTTATTCAGTGAGGGTTATCAGGATTTCTTCTTTGAAATATATATCTATGCCATCCTGGGTGTGCCAAAGTCAGTGCCGGTAGTGGGAGGTATGACCCTGCTGGGTGTTGATTTAGGCGCTAACAATGACAAAATTTGGGGTGGCTTTAAGATTCTAGGTATTGGCTATGGAGTCACCTATTATTGGGGTCAGGATGGAGTTGACTTTACAAGTGGTGACCAAATGGCCCAGCCGACCTTCCCGAATCTAATGAGCCATGATGATATCCCGATCTATTATGATGAAGACCGTGGCCAGACCCTTTATGCCAGCTTTGGTACTAATATTAGTCCAATCGGACCGGCCCAAGTGTTAGAATCGTCTGACCTACCACGCTTGATGGCAGCGGGCCTGTGGACTGATCCTGATGACAATTTACATAAATTTAATCTAGGAGTCCAGGACAGCAACAATAATGCAGCTATTGTCCAGATTAGTTACGCTGCAGCTGATGAAGAAGACGCCCAGACCAAGGCTAATGCTTTTCAGGTGAAATCAAATGCGGATATGTCTGGTGATACTTTAACACTATATTTCTATGACCAGACTAAGCCTGACACTGACCCAGTTAACCAAGTGGCAAATGCAAATGTCAGTTATGATGAGGCAAAGGGCCAGGCTGTGTGTAGTTTTACTGTGACCGATGAGTTAGACTACAACAAAGATTGGTATATTTCGACTGGGGAAGTAACTTCTACGGTTATGCTCTATAATGTAGGCCTACTACCAGAGCTAACATCAGTCAATGGTACAGTGGATGTGGGTGCTAATAAAATAAACCTGACCTGGGATGGGGCAAATCTTGCTGGTCTAGATAAGATTAGTTTTTATTTGACTGAGTCTAATGACAAGGGAGATCCTAATAACCTGGCTGCGGCTGAGGCAGGTAGAGCCCTAACAGTTTTAGATAAATCAGCTGATATTATTAGCAAATCAGCGACTCTAGACCTTCCTGCAGATTTACCAACAGGTGACTACTATATTAGGGCAGTCTATTCCAAGGAAGACCAGGTCAATGGTCTGCTCTTTAGCGAGAATACAATATCTTATACTAATATTAATATGCCAGGTACTGCTATGATAAATAATTTTGCTCCAGCAGGTAACCTAGAATATAGTTTAACCATAGGAGACCCAGCAGATGACAAGACTGATGGTTACCTAGTGACTATTTACGATAATAATGGCCCTAGTGATGTGGCAGGGCTGACCTATGATAGAGCAAGCTCTGGTGCGACGACCTTCAATATTGGTGGTTCCTACCAATATGAAGATGAGGCAGGTGTTCTACAGACCCATGGTTTAGCTGGTGGTCATACCTATTATGCTGGTGTCACCCCTTATAAATTACTAGACACTGATAATAATGGAGAGAATGATAGCATACTTTATGGCCAGGAAGTAATGTCCAATTGGTTAACCTTACCAGTTCCGACCAAGCCGACGGTGACAATTACAGCTGACCAGACTGAACAAAAGGGGACTTTCAAGGACAAGAATATAGACTTTACAGCGATAATTTCAGAGGCTGTCATCGGCCAATGGGTCCTCGATGATACACAAATTATTGGACCGAAATCGGAGTTAGTGGACTCCAGAGGAACTTTCACAAATACTTCTAGTGTGGATATTGTACTGGCAGATTTGGCAGAAGGAGACCATATTTTAACTCTAACAGGCGCCAATGGTCAGGGGGATCGTTTTAAGCATGATTACACTTTCCGAGTGGACACGACTCCACCACGGCTCCTACTAGCCAGTCCGGTCAATGGTAGTCTTTTCAATAAAAATGGTAGCCTGACTATTAAGGGAATTACGGATCCTGATGCCCTCTTTAGCCTAATTTATGCTGACGGCAGTAAAATTGTAGATAAAAAGACTGTTAGCCAATTAGCTGGCACAATTGCGGCGGATGGGACCTTTGAATTTACGGTCAATATACCTAATCCGCACTCTGCCTCTAGGCATGAACTTACAATTGCTGCTGCTGATGAGTGGGGCAATAGCCTAGCCAAGGATGTCTGGGTGACCCACGGGGGCTTGGCCGACTTAGAGGGTTTAGAGATTCTGGTCAATGGCGCCTCGATGGCAGATGGCAGCATTCCAGAGGACTTGCTGGGTGGCCAGCAGAGCCTTGCCCTAGCTGGCATCACCAGTGAGGGCCAGAGCTTCCGCATCAGTGATGACAGCACCATTAGTTGGCAGTCTCTAGTTACAGATGGTAGTGCTGAAATTGATGATTATGGAAATGTGACCTTGAGCAATGATGCGACTGGTATTTTGATTGGCATGTTAGAAGTAGCCACAGGAGCCCACCGGACTGCAGTCTTGAGCTTTGGCCCAGAGACTAACGAGGGCATGGTCAAAGTAACTGCTTCGGCAGGGGGTCAGGTTAGTGGTGGTGGCCAATATTCACCGGGTCAACTGGTGACTATAAAGGCGACGGCTAATAGCGGTTACACCTTTGCAGGTTGGACTATTGATGGAGTTACAGTCGATAACACAGGCCTATCGACGATTACATTCATGATGCCGCGGGGGACTAATGTGACTGCCCATGCAGAATTCAGACCGACTAGCTCTGATGATGATGATGAAGACTATCTCTATGATCCAGATACAGTAATTGTTACGAAAACAGCGGAGACTGGAGAGCTGGTTGAAACCAGTATTCCAACAGGTGTTAATTCGAGTTCCTTTGTCGCTTATTATATCAATAGTGATGGCAGCAGGACCTTCGTTGCCCTGTCTGCCCCTATAAATGGCAAACTTTATTTCCAAGCACCAGCTGATGCGACTTATTATTTCGTAGATAATCGGATTGCTTTTAAGGATACAATCGACCATTGGGCAGCGACTGTGATTAACTTTATGACAGCCCGCGGTCTCTTAAAGGGCGTAGGAGATAATCAATTCGCACCGAACCAGGCTATGACAAGGGGAATGTTAGTAACTGTTCTCCATCGTTTGGCTGGTGAACCGGCAGCTAGAGCTGGGGGGACTTTCACAGATGTGGATGCTAGTGCCTGGTATGCAGATGCCGTAGCTTGGGGCTATGAGAATGAAATAGTCATGGGTATGGGATCTGGTATCTTTGCACCAAATGTCGAATTGACCCGAGACCAGATGTGTGCTTTGATTGTTAGGTTTATTCGTCTCTATGAAATTGATTTACCTGCTCTGGGCGGCGATGACTTGTCCTTTACAGATGTTGGGGCTATCCCTGATTGGGCGATTGAGGACATTGCTTATTGCCAGGCCTTGGGTCTAATTAAAGGTTATCCTGATGGTAAGTTCCAGCCAAAGGGCAAGGCGACTCGGGCGGAGAATAGTGTGGTCCTGATGGGATTAATCGAGACTTTAATTGCAGAAATCTATAAATAAGTGCTTGAAAAGAGACGCTTTGCTTGCTAGACAAATGATTTTAGAAAATAGATAAATGATTTTAGAAAATAGATAAAAGTGATGTATAAAAAGAATCTTGTGAAAATTTTTTAATAGTAAAGTGCAAAAATGCTCTAAGGGGGGAGATAGCTGTGAGCGGAGTCATTCGGGGGAATTTAACTTGGATAAGAAGTATAGGCCTTGTGTGCTTGATAATTGTCTTGCTGGTCCCCCTTCCTGCTTTTGCCCAAGAGACCATTCAGACAAGTCAGCAGTCTAATTCAGATGCGCCAATTAGGATTGCCTTTATTGATACAGGCATTTCTAGCAAGCACTTCAAAGAGGGGCAGCTAGCAGCTGGTAGAAACTATGTCTTTCCAGACAAAGACAGCCAAGATCGGGATGGACATGGGACGGCGACGGCTGGTATGGTTTTGGGTTCTGAGAGTTTGGGGCTGGCGGGCTCCTGCCCCCAAGCTCAAGCTGTGCCCCTGGTGACTGTTGATAGGTATCCCTCTGGCCTGGTTAAGAAGGCAGATGTCAGGGTCATGAGTCAGGCTATTTATGATGCTATTGATATCTATGGCTGTCGGGTCATTAATATTAGTATGGGTGTTATAGAAGATAATCCGGAACTAGGCCAGGCCGTTGACTATGCTGAGGAGCGGGGAGTTGTCATTGTATCGGCTGTAGGTAATGATAATATAAAATATCCTGAACGATCATATTACCCAGCCTCCTACTCCACAGTAATCGGTGTAGGTGCAGCCGAGTGGCGTGCAGAAGGGTCTAGCTTATCAGGTCAGGGACAGACATCTGCCCAAGTGTCAGGAAGTTGGCAAGTGGCAGATTTCTCCCAGCGACAGGGTCTATCAGTTCTAGCCCCAGGCGTAAATCTAGCGACAGTGACTAATAAAAATGCTCTTGAACCTGGTCGAGCGAGCGGGACCTCCTATGCTAGTGCCTATGTGGCAGGACTTGTTGCACAAATTCTCATGGATAATCCTGGTCTAGAGCCGGCTGAAATTAGGGCCATTTTATTTGCAGGAGCAGACAATCTGAGTCTAGTGGGAGAAGGTATTGAGAGTGGCTGGGGACTGGTTGAAAGGGGTCAAAGTGTAAGAGACAAGCTGACTAGAGCAGTATTGGTCGAGCTATTATACGAAGCAGCTGGACGACCAGAAATAGATGGGGATGACTCTGTCTTTGGCGATGTCCCAGCCGATAGTTATTACATGCAGGCAGTAAATTGGGCCGCATCAGTGGGAATTGTAAAGGGTTATAATTCTAGTCAGTTCGCTCCCAATAATCTGGTTAGCCGAGAAGAAATGGCTGTAATTATAAAAAATTATGCCAGCTATCAGGGTCTCATCAGTCAGGGCCTCATCAGTGGGGAGAGAGCCAGTTTATCCCATTTCACAGATGAGGGAATTATATCTGATTGGGCGAGAGAGGCCCTATCATGGGCTATAGATAGGGGCTTGTTTAGAGGAAGGGGTCAGGGGATATTAGACCCGCTAGGGGCAACTAGCCGTACAGAAACTTCCCTTATCCTCGAGCGATTTTTTGTAAACCAGAGAGCATTCTAGCAAGAACTAGTAAAACTTGAGCAGCCAGTCATGGCTGCTTTTCTCTTTCGATAGCAGAAATAACCCTTGTGAGCCAATTTTATAGCTGCTTCTTTATCGGTTACAAATTTATAAATATTCTCATTGTTATCTGGTTAGAATAGGTCTATAATGAAGGTGACAGATATGGTTTACGGAAAATGAGCATTTATAAAATACTATGGTAAGGGAGCTAAGGAAATGAAAAAGTATTTAGCTTTGTTTCTAGTTGTAGTCATGTTATTTAGTCTGCCAGCCTGTGGCAATAAAAATGCAGACGACAGTGGAGTGACTGATAGCAAAGGAAGTGGTGGGCAGTCGAGTTCGCAGGGACCAACAGGCAGCAGTGCAGGCAGCAAGACAGAAACTAGTGCAGGTGGAAGTGTAATCCAAGAAAGTGCTGACGAAGGGAAGGCCGCTGGTAAAGACACAGCATCAGTTGTCGCAGGGGACTCCCCAAGTGCGGCCGAAATAGCAGGTTTTTATCTAGGACGGTCCTGGGATCCTGATGATCCGGACGATGACGATGATGAAGACTTTAGTAGTGATGCGACCATAGCAATCAGACCTGATGGTGGACTGAGAATGGTTGATGAAGATGATGATAACTTGAACCTTGACTATGATCCACAAACGGATACTTATAGTCTAGTCTCTAATTTTGGTGACGTATCGGTTCGGATGGAGCTGAAATTCAGCTACCAGGGGTCAGGTATTCATTTGTCGGGCAGCATGTGGACGGATTATGGCGAGATGAGATTGGAACTTGACAAACAATAGCTAGCCTTGTCTTTTATAAATCAGATATTTCATGATTTTATAATGAACAAGGCGATGTAGTTGATTTACAATCAAATTACTTAAAAGAGGTAATTTAATTTAAGATGGGAGAGCCCTGGGTTTGTAAGAACCTGGGGCTATTCTTTTATTTAGCGAAAGAACTAGCAGAAATATTATTAAGTGATAGAATACTAGTAGCTAGAATTTAGCCTTTATTAATGTAGATACTGAAAACTATCGATAAAGAATAAAAATCCAAAGTAAAAAACTAAATGGAAAGCAAAACAATATAAGTATTAGAAGTATAAGCAAGATAAGTATGGATAAGTAAACTAGAAGAGAGAGTTAGGGGGTTTATAAATTAGATGGAGCATTACTTTCAATATGGACAGGAAGAAATAGATTACCTCAAGAGTAAGGATAAAAAACTAGCTAGAGCTATAGAAAAAATTGGCCCTATTCAGCGAGAAATTATTCCTGATTTATTCTCGGCTTTGACTAAATCAATTATTGGCCAGCAAATATCATCCAAGGCCCAAGCTACTATTTGGCAGCGATTTTTGGATGCCTTTGGCCCTCTAGAGCCAGCTAAGATGGCAGCCTTAAGTGTTGAAGAAATTCAGGCTAAGGGCGTCTCCATGCGCAAGGCCTCATATATTCAGGGAATAGCCCAGGCTGTGGTTGACGGAGATCTTAACTTGGAAGGCTTGCAAGAGCTGTCTGATGAAGAGGTTATCCAGGAATTAGTAAAACTAAAAGGTGTGGGACCCTGGACAGCTGAGATGTTGATGGTTTTTTCCATGGGTCGCCCCAATATTATCAGTGACAAGGATCTAGCCATTATTAGAGGGCTAAGAGTTCTCTATGGCCACAAGGAAATTACCCCAGAACTCTTTGCCAAATATAAAAAAAGATACTCCCCCTATGCATCAGTAGCCAGCCTCTACCTCTGGGAACTATCTCATTTGGATGTAGAATAAGACTGACAAATCAGGAAGTACAATCATGACAAAGATGGAAGTGAAACCTTGACAAAGTCGGAAGTAAAGTTATGACAAATTAGGAAGTGAATTCTTGACAAATCAGGAAGTAGGGACTATAATTCCTTATGAAATAAGGATTTGTGAGGGTTTATAATATGCTTGATAAATATTTGCCAAGAATTGCAGATAGGAAACTAGAATTGTCTCTGGCCACATCAGGGGCAGTTCTCATTGTTGGTCCTAAATGGTCGGGCAAGACAAGAACAGCCGAGGAGTATGCTGCTAGTATTCTCTATATGCAGGACCCCGATCATGCTGCTGAGTATAAATTATTGGCTGAGACCATGCCGTCAAAACTCCTAGATGGAGATACACCACGTCTAATCGATGAATGGCAGGAGGCCCCTGTCTTGTGGGACGCAGTCCGCTTTGCAGTTGATAGGCGCCGTTTGCGTGGGCAATTTATTCTGACTGGCTCTGTCGTGCCCCCTGAGGGCAAGGTCATGCATACGGGAACTGGCAGAATCAGTCGAATGGTCATGCGTACCATGTCGCTTTATGAATCAGGGGAATCCACTGGCGAGATTTCTTTACAAGATTTGTTCGATGGAAAAAGAGGTATGACTGGTGAGAGCAAGGTGGGTGTTGAGGAAATAGCCTTTATCCTAACTCGTGGTGGCTGGCCAGAGGCGGTTGCCGAGGAAAATGAATCCTATGCATTAAAGATGGTCTACAATTATTTAGATGCAGTAGCACACCAGGATATGTCGGAGATTGATAATGTCAGTCGTAATCCTGATAGAGTCTATGCCCTTCTCCGTTCAATTGCCAGAAATATATCTACTCAGGCTAATACCCAGACACTATTAAATGACCTCTTATCCAACGATGATGGTTTGTCAGACAAAACAATAAATGATTATTTATTAGCCATGAAGGAACTTTATGTACTAGAGGATCTACCGGCTTGGAGTCCACATTTGAGGTCAAAACGAGCAATTAGAACCACTGCCAAAAGACACTTTATAGATCCTTCGATTGCGGCAGCAGCGCTACGGGCTGACAGAGAGCAACTTTTAAAAGATTTGAGGACCTTTGGACTTATGTACGAGTCCCTATGTATCAGAGATTTGCGAATTTATGCGGATAGCATAGATGGCTCGGTCTATCACTATCGCGACCAGACGAATTTAGAGGTGGATGCAATTGTTCAGCTAAGGGATGGTCGCTGGGCAGCTATAGAAGTAAAAATGGGAGCAGGAGCTATCGAGCAGGCTGCAGAGAATCTGCTCGACTTTGCTGCAAATATCGACACGAATAAGACACCAGCTCCATCATTTTTGGCAGTAGTTACAGCTACGGAATATGCCTTTCATATGAAGAATGGAGTCTGGGTAATCCCAATTGGATGTCTGAGGGACTAGCTATAAGAAAAGATTAAGGGAGGAATTCCGAATGGAAGAGAAAAATGCCCTCATTCAGAAAATGATGGATATTCAATACTATCCACCCGCAGAACTTCAAAAGTCTAATATAGACATATCAGAGGCTCGCACATTTCCGATTGACAAACTAGCTGCTTTAGGAGTGGCCTTTGAACCCCTGGCTGGCTTAGTTAACTATGCTATGGGTGGCGGTGGCCAAAGTGGGCTTTACTATGTAGATACATCGGGGAAGACCATGTTTAAGAGTGGAGATAAATATATCGGTTCACTAAAAGCAGCAGATGGGGGTGTAGGCGGTGGTACTGCAAAAATGACTCAGCTGCCCATTAATCCGACTATGCTGTTTATGGCTGTAGCTATTGCTAGTGTAGAGCAAAAACTAGACAACATATATGAGGTACAAGAGGAAATTTTTGCTTTTCTAGAATTAAAAGAACAAGCAAAACTAAAGGGTAATCTGAACACATTAGCAGATGTATTAAACAACGTAGCCTCCTTAGAGAGAAAGTATTTATTCTCATTTTAGTTTAGTATACCATAATATAATACAGAAAATGATATAACTTGTTGAGTAATGAAATTTGATTTTGGAGGGCTAGGATGTCGGGATACGATATAATTATGGCGCCACTGGAGAAGTTATTTCTTGCCGAGATTCGTAGGAGAATTATGCCTCATGCCCATGGACAGGTACTAGAAATAGCCTTTGGCTCTGGGGCCAATATGAAATACTATAATTTCAATAAGATTAGCTCCCTCCACGCTCTAGATGTTAATGATGAGATGGGTGACTTTGAGAATGTAAGTTATCATGTATCAACGGCTGAGACCTTGCCCTTTCCTGATGAGACCTTTGATACGGTGGTGATGACTCTGGCCCTCTGTACGATTCCAGATCAGCTAGCTGCTATTGCTGAGATTAAAAGGGTGCTCAAATCTGACGGGATCTATATTTTCCTCGAACATGAGCAGTCGGAGTCGCGGCTATTTGCCAAATTTTTAAAGCTAATCAATCCAGCTTGGCGACGGATGGCTAGAGGCTGTCAGTTAATTCTAGAGAGTCATAAAAATATCGAGGCTGCAGGCTTTGACCTGTCCCATAACAATCTGGGTGTCTTTCACTACGGAATTGCACAGAAGAAATCCTGATAAATTTGCACTTGGTAATATGTCAAAGCAGGAAGCGATATTTTGATGAACCAGGGGATAGACTAGAAAACAGAGAATATTATAGCAATATTGGAGGAATTTAAGACTAGATACTAGACTAGATAGGACTAGATAGGAAATTGCTTTTCTATATCTAAACTATAGCATCAC
>CAZEIH010000038.1:0-25670 GCA_964512095.1 uncultured Oscillospiraceae bacterium | reverse complement strand
AGATGGAGCTCACACGAAGGCTTTATCTCGAATCAGAAGCTCGCCATTTCAATGGCGATGTAGTTCACTGTGATTTTTCTCTCCATTATGGCCACCTTCGATTATCTTTCTCAGACTTTATTATTTCCCCATTCATAAAAATATATGTTTCCATGATACAGGCATTATTGATATTGACTATTTTGTACTAAAAGTGCTAGTATACACCTATGTAACACGGATAAATAAGGATTAAATAAAGGTATATAGGCGCAGAGCTTTAGGGGGGCACCTTGTGAATGAAGTAAATTTTGTTGAATTAAGTCCAAAGGACACAGAGAAAGCCGCTGAACTGGAGGAACTAGCAAGAGTAATATGGACGGAGCACTATACTCCCATAATTGGTGTGGAACAGGTTGAATATATGCTTTCTAAATTCCAAAGTGCAGAGGGTATACTAAATGATATTTGTAGCAACAGCTACAGCTATTTTGTGGCATATGATGGCAGGGAGCCGGTGGGCTATTTTGCCATCAAACCGGAGCAGGATAAGAAGGTACTGCTTTTGAGTAAGCTGTATTTGGAGAAGGGGCATAGGGGGCAAGGTATATCCAGGATAATGCTAGAAAAAATTCAGCATATAGCTCGTGAGGAAGGTCGAAGCCATATCATTTTGTTTGTAAATAAGCATAACAGTTCTGTAAAGGTCTATAAAAAGCTTGGCTTTGAAATAGTGGAGCAGCTTGTGACAGATATTGGCAATGGTTATGTTATGGATGATTACAAGATGTTGCTGGCGGTGCAGAATTAAGCTGCCAGATAAAGATGGAGTTGAGGGTAGCCTAATTATATTATACGGAGGTGTAAGAAATTGAACCAAAAGAATCTTACGATGTTGACGGATTTTTATGAAATCACTATGGCTAATGGTTATCTACACAGTAATCTAAAAGATAAAATTGCATATTTTGATATGTTTTTTAGGAGAGTCCCGGATGAGGGTGGATTTGCCATAATGGCAGGATTACAGCAGCTTATTGATTACATAAGAAAATTAAGATTTGAGCCTAAGGATATTGAGTATCTGAGAGGTAAAAAGCAATTTTCTGAAGAGTTTCTTGAATATTTGAAGGGTTTTAAGTTCTCCTGTGATGTATGGGCTATTCCTGAGGGCACCCCTATATTTCCCAACGAACCTATTGTGACCGTGAGAGGGCCTGTCATTCAAGCTCAGTTTATAGAAACAATGGTGCTTTTATCAATAAATCACCAGAGTCTTATTGCAACTAAGGCCAATAGGATAGTGACAGCAGCGCAGGGGCGTACTGTAATGGAGTTTGGGTCCAGAAGGGCACAGGGGTATGACGGTGCTGTGAACGGAGCAAGAGCATCATATATTGGGGGATGTATAGGAACAGCCTGTACAATGGCAGACCGGGATTATGGCATTCCGGCTTTGGGAACTATGGCTCATAGCTGGGTTCAGATGTTTCCCTCAGAGCTTGATGCCTTTAGGGCATATGCCAGGATATATCCATCTAATTGTACACTCCTTGTCGATACCTTTAGTGTTCTAAAGTCGGGAGTGCCCAATGCTATTAAGGTATTCAATGAGGAATTACTTCCCAGAGGCTTCAGACCTAAGGGCATAAGGATAGATTCTGGAGATATAACATACCTTTCACGCAAGGCAAGGAAAATGCTGGATGAAGCTGGTTTTGAAGATTGTGCCATAGTTGCTTCAAACTCGTTGGATGAGTATATAATCAGAGATATCCTCACACAAGGAGCGCGTGTGGATTCCTTTGGAGTTGGTGAAAGACTTATTACTTCCAGGTCAGAGCCTGTATTTGGTGGGGTATATAAGCTAAGCGCTATTGAGGAGAATGGACAAGTCATTCCTAAGATTAAGGTCAGTGAGAATGTTGGAAAGATAACAAATCCGGGTTATAAGCAGGTATGGAGGCTTTTTGATAGGGATAGCGGAAAGGCTATTGCCGATGTTCTGACTATGCATGACGAAGTTATCGATGATAGCAAGCCGTATGAAATATTTGATCCTGAATTTACATGGAAGCGGAAGACAGTAACTAATTTTCATGCAAGAAAGCTTATGGTACAGTTGTTTAACAAGGGGAACTACGTTTATGAACCGCTGGAATTGAACAAGATAAGGGATTACTGTCGAGAGCAGGTAAATACTCTGTGGGATGAGGTTACTCGTTTTGAGAATCCTCATAGGTATTATGTGGACCTATCACAAAAGCTTTGGGATATGAAGGAAAGGTTGTTGCATGAGCACGGAGGATAAGCTTGTATTTCATAGGGAGGTACCAATATGGTTGAAAGGGTCAGAAGAATAAGGCATGATGAGCTTGGAAAGCTGTTGGAGCTTTACCAATATCTTAATCCAGACGATCCCGACATTTATGAAAAGGAGACAACGAAGGAGCTATGGGAAGATATCTGCAATGATACACGACAGTGTATTTTTGTACTGGAGGAGGAGGGATGTCTTGTGGCATCCTGTACATTGATTATTATCAATAACCTGACACGGGGCGGCAGTCCTTATGCGTTAATCGAAAACGTTGTGACCCATGGAGGATTCAGAAGGAAGGGCTATGGGGCTGCTGTATTGAAAAAGGCAGTTGAGACTGCTCGCCAAAAGAATTGCTACAAGGCCATGCTTATGACTGGCAGAAAAAATGAGGGCGTGTATTCTTTTTATGAGGGTTCAGGCTTTGATCGGGTTGCAAAAACAGGCTTTTATATGAAGCTGTGATTAAACGAGGAGGGTACCAATATGTCATTTATTAAAGAGTTTAGGGAGTTTGCTGTAAAAGGTAATGTTGTCGATCTGGCTGTTGGTGTAATTATTGGCGGTGCTTTTGGCAAAATTGTCACATCCCTGGTAAACGATATTGTCATGCCACTTATTACTCTGGTAACTGGAGATATGAGCTTCGAGAACATGTTCATTGCTCTTGATGGAAAAAGCTATGAAACATTAAGCGCTGCTCAGGAAGCAGGAGCAGCTACATTTAACTACGGAATGTTTTTAACCAATGTAATCGATTTTCTAATAATTGCACTTGTTATCTTTTTCTTTATCAAACAGATAAACAGAGTTAAAAAGAAGCCTGCCCCTGCGCCGGTAACAACGAAGGAATGCACATATTGCCGCACAAGTATTAATAAAGAAGCAACAAGGTGCCCCAACTGCACATCAGAGCTTAGCTAACCAATTAGCCATGACTGAGGTTTCGGA
Source organism: uncultured Oscillospiraceae bacterium (assembly GCA_964512095.1). Classification (GTDB taxonomy): domain Bacteria; phylum Bacillota; class Clostridia; order Acetivibrionales; family DTU013; genus DTU013. Next base: position 22,420 of record CAZEIH010000038.1, on the reverse strand, counting down.
CAAGATGCAGGAGGGGGGAGCATCCTGTCCGGCCTCAGAGTAAATAGCTAATTTGCAATAAAGTTATTAATCATTTCACAAGCTTGATGCCTTCGTCAAAGGATTCCATGAACACTACATCACTATCTGAACTGTACACTTCAAGTCCGCCGTTGAATATCAGCTTCTTGGCTATGATTCTTCCGTTGATGGTATGTGCTCCATTGTTAAGTATTACACTTCCATTTGGAGCATAAAACGTGCCATTTACAACAGCACTGGTATTATTTATGATAATATCTCCATTCTTTGAATAAATGCATATGGATGATGAATCATCATCTGTTCCATAAACAACCGAATTATTGAAGTGTACATCCTCTGTAGCTAATATAGTGCCAACGCCGGAGAATTTCTGGCAGTTGAAATGAACATGACCGTCCACATATATAGCTTCATTTAGGTGAATATTGCTGTTAAATATATGATTTGTGTTGTAATAGGTACCAACAGACTGGGCCAGCTGTTTTATTTCCTCGGAAAAGTCCGGCATTTCGATGTAATTGCTATAGGGAATTAGCTTGCCAATATGATAATTATTACCATTGAGTGTAATTTTGCCTACCGCATCAATGGCCCCTGTTATTGTCATTTTATCCTTGTTACCATTATAACGGAAACCATTGTTGGAGTGTACACTTCCCTGGATATACGTTTCATAGCTGTTTGAGTTGATATTTATTTCATCATTCTTACTGCCGGAAAACACGGCATAATCAAATACTCCACCTAAGTATTTGCCACCCTTTTGGGCTGTGGCTGAGGCCTTTACATCTAGGTTGTCTACACCCAGTACTCTTGCAAGTGCGTATTTGCCAGGATATACTGCTTCGACAGTTATCTGCCTGCTTGATTTGGCAAAGCTGATAGTTATATTAGCTTCATCAAAGCCATTGCTTGCCAGATATTGTTCTGCTGTATTAGATGCTTCAAGTGTGCTTGGCAGGTCCTGAGCAGCAGCCAGTGCTGCAGAGTCTACTGCGTTTTGGAGCCTGCTTTTTTCAAGGCTCATACCGCCAATGTCCACAACAAGGGCACAGAACCCTAACAGGGCTGTCATCATTAGGGCGGTGGTAACAGCAGCAGTTCCCTTTCGATTCCTAAATGAAAGATTCAAGACAGACACCTCCTCTAATCTAATTTTATGCTATTTTCAAAAGAATAAAAGGTACCCAGGTCTCTTTAGCCATGAGTAAAAAGTACTATTTTTAGCATGAGACGTGAAGTATAATAGTACAAGAGACATAATATAGGTGCTGACTTATGCCTTTATGAAGTTGCAAAGTAGCTAATAAGGAAGGGGAAGAACATAGCATGGTGGAAATCATCAGAGTTAAAACGGAGTATGAAATGGAACAGGTATTTGAAATCAGGCGGGAAGTTTTTATCCGTGAACAGGGCGTACCAGAGGAGATAGAGATGGATGAACTGGACAGTAAGGCAATCCATGTGCTAGCTAGCGTTGATGGTGAGCCTGTTGGATGTGGAAGGCTTTTTTTGGAAGGTAGTGATGCTCGTATAGGAAGAGTTGCAGTCAAAAAGGATATGAGACGAAGCGGTATTGGAGATGGTATATGTAAGCTGCTTATTTCAATTGCAGGGGATGAGGGAGCTGAAAGGGCGATTATTGGTGCCCAGCTCACTGCTGTTGAGTTTTATAGAAGCTTGGGATTTGAAAAAGAGGGAGATACATTTATGGAAGCGGGAATAAAGCATATAAGGATGGTTAAGGAGTTTAGATAAAAAACTTGCTAAAAACAGATGATAATAATAAAATGTTTGCATAGGAAGTAATGCAAGTAATGGTAACGGCTGACTACAAAAAGGATTTGAGGGTGTAAAGATGGGTACTGCAGATGAGAGAGAACTTAGGGAGCTGCTTAAAAGTAGCGGTTACAAGTTCACCGGCCAGAGAGGTGCTGTTCTGGAGGTTCTTCTGAGATATAGCGGTAAGCACTTGAGTACTGAAGAAATATTTAATTATGTAAGGAGTAGCAACCCTGAGATTGGTATTGCAACAGTTTACCGTACCTTAACGCTCCTGGAGAAGATCGGAGTAGTCATAAAGCTGGATTTAGATGACGGTTTCAGCCGTTATGAGCTGACAAGGCAGGACGAGGACCATCGTCATCATCATTTGATTTGTAGCAAATGTGGCAGCGTTTCTGAGGTGGAGGACGATTTGCTTGATTCTTTGGAGGAACAGATTCTTATGAAGAACGGTTTTCTTGTTACTGATCATAGAGTGAAGTTTTACGGATTGTGCAGCAAATGCAGGGGAGGCAGCAATGGATGAATTTTTTAATAGCTTAAGTCCAGTTATTCAGGTCCTGATAGCCACAGGCTTTTCATGGTTTATGACAGCAGTTGGTTCTGCTTTTGTTTTCTTTTTTAAAACTATAAATAAGAAGGTTCTAGATACGATGCTGGGATTTGCGGCTGGTGTTATGATTGCCGCAAGCTTCTGGTCTTTACTGGCCCCAGCTATAGAAATGTCACGAGAGGAAGGGCAGCTACCCTGGCTTGCGCCTGTTATTGGCTTCCTAGCCGGAGGACTGTTCCTGAAGCTATCGGATACCATTATGCCTCATCTTCACATTGGTTCGCCCTCAGAAAGCGCAGAAGGCATCAAAACCAGCTGGAAACGTAGTATATTATTGGTCGCGGCCATTACGTTGCACAATATTCCTGAGGGGCTTGCAGTAGGAGTGGCAATAGGTGCTGCTGCAAATAACATAGGCTCTGCGTCAATTATAGGAGCTCTTGTGCTTACTCTGGGAATGGGGCTTCAAAACCTGCCCGAGGGGGCGGCAGTATCCATACCCCTCAGGCGAGAAGGTCTATCAAGACTTAAGAGCTTTTGGTATGGTCAGATTTCAGGAATTGTGGAGCCTATTGCAGGTGTGCTGGGAGTTGTTGCTGTGACATTAATAAAGCCACTGCTGCCGTATGCATTGTCCTTCGCTGCAGGCGCTATGATATATGTTGTAGTGGAGGAGTTGCTTCCTGAGGCCCAATCATCGAATAATTCAGATTACTCGACTATAGGCTGTTTATTTGGTTTTGCACTAATGATGTTGCTGGATGTAGCGCTAGCATAAAAGGACAATGGATACGGCAGCAATCATTTACTCACTATCAGGTCTCGATGATATTTCCATCAGTGCTTATGGTAACTACATTCCAAGGCACCATTTTTTCGCTGTTTATCATAGCATTTTTCACTGCATGGACTATTCCGCCGCAGCAGGGTACTTCCATACGAAGCACCGTCAGGCTCTTGATTTCATTGTTAGCCAGGATAAGGGCTAGCTTTTCTGAATAATCTACATCATCAAGCTTTGGGCAGCCTATGATCGTAACCTTATTTTTCATGAAATCCTGATGAATATTGGCATATGCAAAGGCTGTACAATCTGCAGCAATGAGCAGATGGGCGTTGTTGAAGTACGGTGCTGACGGGTGGACCAGCTTTATCTGGCAGGGCCATTGGCCTAGGTGTGATTGCGCCCTTACTGCTGTACTGGCCTCAGCTTTGTTATTTACGGCTTCTTCATCATATTCAGCCGCTTCTCTTTCGATTATATTAATAGCCCCAGTTGGGCATTCGGGTAGACAGTCTCCTAGACCGTCACAGTAAGTGTCTGATATCAGCCTTGCCTTCCCGTTCTCCATTACAAGTGCACCTTCGTGGCATGCATCTACACAGAGACCACAGCCGTTGCATTTTTCTTCATCTATAGATAATATTTTTCTTATCATATCCTATCCCTCCAGTTGTTTATCTTATGACTAAATTATATAATGAAAATAATTGCAAAACGGTAACCTTGGTTACGAAAAACCATGGTAATAAAGTTCATTATACTAATAGAAGGAGAGTTCTGATATAATTAGTAGGGGTATTTTCATCAAGTCGTAAACCATCATTATTTCTCTGTTTCATGATGGTATACCTGATTAATATAAGAGAATAATATGACGAAAGGAAGTGATGTTTTTGAATGTACTCCTTGATAAATTTAAAGAAGTATTATATTCAATACTACCAATTACAGTAATTGTACTTATTTTAAACTTCACATTTGTGCCGCTGGGAACCACAATGCTTGTCAGGTTTCTTTTAGGTGCACTACTCATAACCATTGGGCTAACGATTTTCCTGATGGGAGTGGATCTGGGAATCACTCCGGTGGGAAAGCTGATGGGCGCATCTCTGGCAAAGTCGAATAAAGTAATGATTTTGGTGTTTGCTGGACTGCTGTTGGGATTTGTAGTTTCCATAGCAGAGCCGGATTTGCACATACTTGCTGGTCAGGTGGATATGGTTACAGCAGGTGAGATAACCAAATGGCTACTTGTAATAGTGGTTTCTGTTGGGATAGGAGTATTACTTGCTGCAGGACTGCTTAGGATATTGTTCAATGTTCATTTATACAAGTTTTTGACAGTTATATACGCAATAATATTCATAGTAGCAATATTTGCCACACCTGAATTTATGGCAATTGCCTTTGATGCATCAGGTGCTACTACCGGGGCTCTGACTGTGCCATTTGTACTGGCCCTTGCTTTGGGGGTATCCAATCTTAAGAAGGATAGTAAGGCAGCGGAGAAGGACAGCTTTGGTCTGGTGGGGATTATATCTGCCGGCGCAATTTTGGCAGTACTTTTAATGAGCATTATCAGGAGAACAGGCGGAATGACTGGTGTTCTAGAGAAGAGTACTTACCATACAGAATCTATACTGGGGCCGTTCTTAAGTAAGACACAGGTGATTGCGATAGAGTCAGCTGTTGCACTGCTTCCCTTGTTTATTATATTCATTATAGCCCAAATGGTGGCTTTTAAGCTGAAAAAGAAGCAATTTGGGAACATTATTAAGGGCTTTTTGTATGGTTTTATTGGTCTCACACTGTTTTTAACAGGTGTTAATGCGGGCTTTATGGATGTGGGAGCTGTTGTAGGCCGTGAGATAGCAGCCATGGGCAGTATCACATTGGTTGTGATTGTAGGGTTTGTGCTGGGATTTGTTACAATACTGGCCGAACCAGCTGTGTATGTATTGACACACCAAATAGAGGATGTAACTAGTGGTTATGTAAAAAGAAAGCTTGTAACAATGACGCTTTCTATTGGCGTAGGAGCTGCAGTTGCACTTTCTATGCTGAGGATTGTTGTTCCCGGTATTCAGCTATGGCATTATCTACTACCAGGGTATATAATCTCTATAATAATGTCATTTTTTTCGCCGGATTTATTCGTTGGTATTGCTTTTGACTCAGGAGGAGTTGCTTCAGGTCCGATGACAGCCACCTTCATCCTTGCATTTGCTCAGGGAGCCGCTGATGCCATAGAAGGGGCGAATATACTGAGCGAAGGATTTGGAATGATAGCAATGGTGGCACTTACACCCCTCATTGCATTACAAATCCTGGGACTAATTTACAAAGCCAAATCCCACAAAGGAGGTTTGACAAGTGATGGAAAACACAGAAAACATAGGGCTTGAACTAATCTGCGTCATTGTAAATAACGGACAAGGTAGTAAGGTGCTTAAATTTGCCAAACAAAATGGTGTCCGTGGCGGTACGATTTTTTTGGGCAGAGGCACTATCAAGAGTCGCCTTCTTCAATTACTAAGTCTTTATGATGTGAGAAAGGAAATCGTTTTAATGATTTCTGAAAAACATGCATCTGTTGATATTCTTGGGCTGCTGGATAAGGAGATACATTTTGATAAGCCACATCATGGTATAGCGTTTACTGTACCCGTTCACAAAATTATTGGAACACATTGCATAGACTGCAACATTACTACAGAAAGAGGTGCCGATAGTATGTATAGAGTAATTTTTACAATTGTAGACAAGGGCAGAGCAGAGGAAGTAATAGACGCAGCTGTGGAAGCAGGTTCAAAGGGTGGTACCATAATAAATGCCAGGGGCTCAGGTATCCATGAGACAAGCAAGCTTTTTGCAATGGAAATAGAGCCTGAAAAAGAGGTCGTGCTGATACTGGCTGAAACTGATACAGCAGACAAAATTTCTTCTGCAATAGCAAAAAGCCTGGATATTGAGGAACCGGGAAACGGTATTATCTTTATACAGGATGTGAGCAGTGTACATGGCATATATAATCCTGAGAATTCAAAAAATTCGTAGTATATAGTGACACTATGTATACCGCCAGCCCTCGATTGTGCGTGACGTGCTCCCTCCTCTATAGGCGGCGGGAGCACGTCACGCACAATCGAGGGCTGGCAGTGTGATTATCAGAGGTCGCTCTCCAACGGCTTTATGGATTCAGTAGCAGGACCTTCGATGATATCACCATCATATGTGAACCTTGAGCCATGACATGGACAATCCCAGGACAATTCTGCCGAGTTCCACTTTAGCTCACAGCCCAAATGAGTGCATGTAGTACTTACATAGTGAGGCTTGCCTTCGTTGTCGCGATATACACCGACTTTATACCCGTCAACTTCTGTTATTACGGCTTTACCTCTTTCTACAGGGGCGTTTTCATCAGGGATATGAAGCTTGCCTGAAACAAGCTTTACTGCCACATCAGCATTTTCAACTATGAAATTCTTTGCCGATGCAGCTGGAGTAAAGCGAGATGGGCTAAACACCTCTTCCCATAGACTTTTTCCACTTACAATTAAATCTGCTATTAGCATAGCGCTGGCCGTACCGTTGGTTATGCCCCATTTGTCAAATCCTGTTGCCACATATATTCTATTCCTGTTCGAGGTTAAATGACCTGCATATGGTATTTCATCCGGTGTGGTATAGTCCTGAGCTGACCAGCGGTAGGGGATGCTGTTTATATCGAATAATGACTTAGCGAAATCTCTTATTATCTCATAGTGATTATGCAGGTTTTTACCGTGGCCTGTTTTGTGGCTATCTCCTCCTACCAAAGCTATATTCGTATCACCGCCGCTATGTGAACGTAGTGTCCTGGAAGGATCCTCTGCATTGATATACATTCCCTCGGGGAAGCTGCCATTTATTTGGATGCCCATCAGGTAGGTGCGTTTGGGGTACAGCCTGCTGAAATATAGTCCCGGCTTGTCATAAAAGGGGTAATGGGTTGCCTGGATCACATGCTTTGCTCGAATTTTGCTACCGTTGTCAGTGACCACTGTGTGGGTATCACCCTCTTGTATATCTACTGCTCTTGTATTTTCGAAGATCCTGCAGTCATCGCCTTCTATAAGTGACGCAAGCTGAAGCAAATATTTTCTGGGATGAAAATACGCCTGGTTTGTAAATTTCATTGCACCGTGGATTCCAAAGGGAAGATCCAGAGTCTGTGTATATTCAGCAGGCAGCCCCAGCTTCAGTGCGGATTCTGTCTCGTCCTCAAGCTTCTGTATATAGCTTTCGTCTTGAGTGAATACATATGCAGGTACTCTTTTGAGATCACATTCAATATTGTTTTCGTCTGCGATTTTTACTATCATATCTATAGCAGCCTGGTTTGCAGCTGCATACTGGGCCGCTTTTTCTTCTCCTACAGCATTTATCATTTTGTAATACTTTAATGCATGCTGGGATGTAATTTTTGCTGTAGTATGGGCTGTTGTGCCTTTCACAATGCGGTTAGCATCGATGAGCACAGTGGGTAAGCCCCTTTTTTTTAGCAGATAGGCAGCTGTGAGGCCAGTAATTCCGCCACCGATGATTACTGTATCAACTTCTACATCATTTTCAAGAACAGGGTAATTGGTATCCCTTGTTGTATCTATCCAAAGAGATACCGGTACATCAGTCAGCTTAAGATTGTCTTGCGTATTTTTATTCATATCAGACCTCCATATATTAGTGAGAGAAATATTCACATATAGCTTTTTCATTAATAATGGATTTAATACAAAAAGCCGCCAAATGGCGGCTTAGTAAATTTAAATATGTATTGGACTTTATTCAGTTCTATCGTTACTATCATCATTTTCATTGAGGCTGTTATCTTCTAAAGGAGCACTATTTGCACCTGGAGCATTGTTGTCAGTGGTATCGCCCGTGCCCGTAGGATTACCATAGTCGTTATCTTCTAAAGGAGCACTATTTGCACCTGGAGCATTGTTGTCAGTGGTATCGCCCGTGCCCGTAGGATTACCGTAATTGTAATTACCTAAATTACTATTTCCATAGTTAATATTGCCGTTGAAGGTATCGTTGCCATAATAGCCATAGCCACCATTGTCTGCTCCTGCTAAAGTCAGCTCTCTTTTGATGCTTCTAATGGCACCATATATATATACGCCTGTTCCTGCGTAGAATAGCACCGGCATAAATGGTATGTTTACCGGTAGAACATCAAGTATAGTACAGACTATCAGCGGAAGTGTCATGGCGAAAAGGCTAATCTTGAAGATGCTCTTGTATGATAGATTCGTTTTCAAGGATGAATTGACTATCAATCCAATAATGCTGGCAATGAAAACTGTTATAAATTTTACAATTAAAACGAAAATGTATACAAGAATCCCTATGAAAATGAATGCAACGGTCATGTATGTCTTTATTATGGGAAGCGCCTCAATCAAACTATCTTTAGTTAATTCAAGTCCCGTATATGCACTATGAGGGTATTCTTGTCTTTCAGTGTAGTTTTTCAATATCATTTTATCTTGAGTAATAAGTATGATTGAATCATATTGGTAGAGTAATCTGTCTTCCGCGCCTGGGGTGGTGTCAATTACTACTGGAAGATCACTGCTGTCCATTACTATGGGCATATCTCCATACACTTCAAGTTGCCCATCGACAAGGTTGAAATCAGGTATAACTTCGTCGATGAAGTTTGGCGCTGCATTAGCTACTTCATTTGCTATAGAAAAAAACGGGGCAAATATTGCTATCGAAATCAATAGTGAGAGAAGTACCAGATATCCGATAGCCTTGCCTGTGCTCTCCCTTAAAAACAGCTTATAATTGTCAAAACTGGTAATGCTGTAGATGAAACACTTAAAAATATTTGTTTTTTTGTTATTCATATAATCCCTCCGGTATTATGCGATTGCTAATTTATACTAATTATACAATATAGTTAGCAAATTGCAAAACATTTTGCAGGTAAAGAAGTTGGCTTTTGAATTTAATGAAGAGGAGTTTGCCATAATAGATATATTGGTATATATTGTATCAATGAGGATTAACAACTCTAATAAGAGCGTTCATTATATAGGAGGATAAATGTCTAAACTGCATTTGATAGCAACATCGTCTTTTGGGATAGAAGCGGTGGTGGCTAGGGAGCTAAAATGGTTAGGGTATTTTGACCAGCAGGTTGAAAATGGAAGGGTAACGTTTGCGGGAGACGAGGAGGCTATTTGCAGGACAAACCTCTGGTTGCGCTCCGCCGAACGTGTACTTGTCAAAATTGGCGAATTCAAGGCGCTGACCTTTGATGAGCTGTTTGAAGGGACGAAGGCACTTCCCTGGGACGAGTGGATACCCGAGGATGCTGAGTTCCCTGTAGAGGGCAAGTCAGTGCATTCAAAGCTGTCAAGTGTCCCAGACTGCCAGGCTATTGTTAAAAAGGCTATAGTTGAAAAAATGAAGCAAAAATATAAGAAGCAGTGGTTTGATGACAACGGTCCGCGATATAGAATCGAAGTCAGCTTGCATAAGGATATTGCGTGTCTTACTATAGACACGTCAGGTATGGGATTGCACAAGCGGGGCTATAGGGATTTGGTCTCTGGAGCTCCTTTAAGGGAAACCCTTGCTGCTGCTTTGTTGATGGTAAGTAGATGGAAGCCGGACAGGGCTTTGATTGACCCTTTTTGCGGGTCAGGCACGATTCCTATTGAAGCTGCCTTGATAGCTGCAAATATAGCCCCGGGCTTAAAACGTAATTTCTCTGCCGAGAGCTGGTGGCAGATACCAGCAGCTTTATGGTCTAAGGCCAGAGAAGAAGCCCAGGATAAAATTAAAAGGGATAATGTGAACAGAATACATGGGTCGGATATCGATGAGGGTGTGATAAGTCTTGCCCGCCATCATGCCGAGAAGGCGGGGGTGTTACAGGACATACACCTGCAGCGTATGCCGTTGTCAGATATCAGTTCCAGATACCAATATGGCTTTATTGTTTGTAACCCGCCTTATGGAGAGCGACTTGGAGAGATGCCTGAGGTAGAACGGTTGTACAGGGAGATGGGTGAAGTATTTAAAGGGTTCGATACATGGTCATTCTATGTAATAACTTCACATCCTCGTTTTGAAGCCTTGTTGGGTAGACAGGCAGATAAAAAAAGAAAGCTCTATAACGGCAGGATATTGTGCAACTATTACCAATTCTATGGTCCGCCGCCGAGGCGATTATTGGAGAATCATCTTTAGTAAAGGCATAAAAAGCTAGGCGAAACGACGTTTACAGCTATTACAGTATTTGGTGTATTATCACTGCTTACAGGTCTGTTGTGCTACCGATTGTCAAAGGGTAGGATAAATGCTTATGAAGCCTGATTTTCGGTATGTTGTCGAATAAGGATCTCCATAAAAAAACCATTATAGTTTGACGTAAACGTTACCATATATTAATATATAAGTAATATTTAGCAGCGTTTTTTGTTGTGCAGAATCTAATGCTACTTGTAGGAAGGTTGGTTTTATGCTCTTTAAGGTAAGGAAATCTTGTACACATGGTACTGTAAGTATACCCGGCTCCAAATCCCATACAATCAGAGCTCTTTTTATTGCTAGCCTAGCAGAAGGCAAATCAATTGTACGTCAGCCTCTTTTTTCAAAGGATGCATTTTCTGCAGTTGATGTATGTAAGGCCTTTGGCGCGAATTTTGAGAATACTGGGCACAGTTTTGTTATAAATGGCTTTGGAGGAGCCCCGTCAATACCAGAAAATATTATTAATGTCGGCAATTCGGGGACTTCACTGCGTTTTGCTTTGATGACGGCAGGTCTGGCTGACGGATACACTGTCTTTACGGGAGATAACCAAATACGCCGCAGGCCCTTGGGACCATTGATTAGTGCTATGAATGCCTTTGGAGGTAGTGTGTTTTCTACACGGGGCAATGATTCTGCGCCGGTTGTAGTCAAAGGTAGAATGAAGGGTGGTAGCACTAAGCTTGATGCATTTACATCCCAATATCTTTCATCGATTCTTATAAATGCTCCGCTATTGGAGCAGGATACAGAAGTGGTGATTACCAGGCTCAACGAGAAGCCGTATGTTGATATGACAATGTGGTGGCTGGATAATCAGGGTATTGAGTATACAAATGATAATTATAAAGTGATACATATAAAAGGTGGTCAAAAATTTAAAGCTTTTGACATGGCCATTCCTGGCGATTTTTCATCTGCTACCTTTTTCATGGTTCTTGCAGCGATATCGGGAGGAGAATTCACACTAAAAAACCTAGATATGTCTGACCCCCAGGGAGATAAGATGGTTCTGGATTATCTTACTGATATGGGTGCTGTTGTTAGTCATACCAGCAAGGGAATTGTAATAAAGGGAAGCGGTCTTAAGGGTATTGAGATAGACTTGAATTCTACCCCTGATGCATTGCCGGCAATGGCTGTGGCGGGCTGTTTCGCCGAAGGAGAGACTAGGCTTGTCAATGTACCCCAGGCCAGGATGAAGGAGACAGACAGAATAAAGGTTATGGTTAAGGAGTTGTCTAAAATGGGGGCAGATATTGAGGAGCTTCCAGAGGGACTAGTAATAAGGAACAGCAAATTAAAGGGCTGCAGGGTTAATGGACACGATGACCACAGGATAGTTATGGCACTAGCTGTGGCCGGTCTGAATTCTGAGGGCGAGACCTACATAGAAACTGCCGAGGCTGTGAATGTAACCATGCCTTCCTTTGCAAATGCAATAAGAGAATGCGGCGGCGATATTCAATATCTAAGGGAAGGGCATATATGAACAGGTGTAACTGCGGCGTGCTGTAAGAGGACTAAAGGTGAACAAGTGCCACAGGTATTTATGAATTACAACGGAGGTATCATATGCTGGGAAATTCATTCGGGAGAATGTTCAGAATAACAACATGCGGTGAATCATATTCAGGAGGCTTCCGTAAGGATCCATCCATTCCATCAGAGCTATATGGCGGTCAGATGGTGATTATTGACGGTGTGCCGCCAGGGTTGAAAATAACAGCGGACATAATAGAGCAAGAGCTTGACAAGCGCAGGCCGGGGTTGACTAAGCTAAGTACGCCGCGCAAGGAAAAGGACAGAGTGTTTATTTTTTCCGGAGTCATGGAGGACGATCTATCGACAGGAGCACCTGTGGGCATGATTATACCCAATAGCGATATTGATGATAAGCATATAAAACAGCATAAGGGGAATAGAAATCTTGTCAGACCAGGTCAGGCTTCCTATACCTATTACAAAAAGTATGGAAAGTACTACGACTGGGCTGGTGCTGGTAGGGCATCTGCCAGAGAAACTGTAGCCAGGGTCGCAGGCGGGACGGTTGCTAAAATTGCCTTGGACACCATGGGCATAGACATAATTGCATATACGGTTGAGTCACATGGGATAAAGGCTTCCCCGGTGACTTATGAGATAGCAAAGGCAAACTACAGAAGCAATGATATAAATTGTCCGGACATGAAAAAGGCTGAGGAAATGATAAATGATCTTCTGAAGGTTAAGGCTGAAGGGGACTCCTGTGGCGGTGTTATTGAGATTGTCGCAAAGGGAGTGCCGGCGGGTCTGGGTGAACCGGTGTTTGATAAGCTGAGTGCTCTGATTGCCCATGCGATGCTTTCTATAGGATCCGTCAAAGGCGTCGAATTTGGCGTTGGCTTTGACCATGCCAGACTTACTGGATCTCAGTCCAATGATACACCGTATTTTGAAGAAGAAACCGGAGCTCTACGTTTCAGAACAAATAGGGCAGGGGGCCTGCTGGGCGGTATAAGCAACGGTGAGGAGATAAGGGTCCGGGTGGCTGTAAAGCCTATACCTACGATATTACAACCACAGGATACAGCTGATTTGGCGAAAGCTGAGAATGTGAGCCATGTTTTTGCATCCAGAAGTGATCCGTCTGCTCTCACAAGGATATATCCTGTTTGTGAGGCGATGATGAGAATGGTTATACTTGATGCTATCTATATGTACAAAGGATACAGCAGTATTGCCTCCATTATTGATCCCCATAGGGAGGAGTTATAGAAATAATGGAAGGGTTACTGGGAGATAGAAACATTATACTTATTGGTATGCCAGGCGCCGGAAAAAGCACTGTTGGGCCCTTGCTTGCCCAAAAGGCAGGAATGGATTTTATAGATACCGATGATATAATTAAAATGGCTGATGGTAGAGAACCTAGAGATATTGTAAGGGATGATGGTTACGAAGGATTTTTGGAGCTACAGCAGAAATTAATCATATCCCGGCAGTTTAATGCTAATGTAATTGCAACCGGTGGCGGAGTCGTTAAAAGCGATGGGCTGATGCAGCACCTAAAAAAGATAGGGTGTATCATATTTCTTGACGAGGCTTCAGAAGTACTAGAGTCAAGGTTAGCTCAGGGACGTCGGCTTGCTAAGGCAAGGGGACAGACCTTCAAGGAGCTTTTTGAAGAGCGGAGGCCTCTTTATATAAAGTATTCTGACTACACAGTAATGTGCACAGGAAAATTAACTAAAGATATTGTACAGGAGATAATAGCTTATGTCAGGTTTAATTTCTGTTCTGATAGTTGATGATAACAAAGCATATAGCGAGCTTATGGAGAAGAGTCTAAATGAAATAGGAGGCATAGAGGTAGTTGGAACTACTGGCGATGGAGTTTCAGCCATCGATATGATTCACGAGCTGGAGCCTGATTTAGTTTTGCTGGATGTAATCTTGCCAAAGCTTGATGGCTTAGGCGTACTGGAATGGATATCAAAGGAAAAGCCTTTGAAAACCCCTTTGTTTCTTGCTTGCACGGCAATTCGAGGAGATAATGTAGTTCAAAGAGCCTTGGAGCTGGGAGCAGATTACTATATGCTGAAGCCAGTTGATATTAATTTGCTAGCAACACGTATTAAGCAATTGTATAATGAGAAATACTCTGTTGTGCAAATCAGCGCTGGCTGTGTAATTTCAAGATCTGAGTCTGTATCAAACCAAATGGAGCAGATAACTGCTAACCTTATTAAAAATATGGGCATTAAGCCCAATCTAGCAGGGTATAATTACCTGAGAGAGGCTATTATGCTTGCAATAGAGAAGCCGGAAAGGCTAAAATCTATTTCCAAGAGTATATATTCTGAGTTGGCCGGTATTCATAACACAAAAGCGAGAAATATTGAGAGGGCTATAAGATGTGCTATTGACAGTGTGTGCAAAGATAAAAAAAGCATCAGTAGCTCTGTTGGGAGTGAGTACATAGTAATAAATGGGGAAAGGAAGCCCAATAACGTCCAAATCATTAGCTTTCTGTCTAATATGGCAGTGGACAGGCACAATAATCAATTGTCATAACAATACAAAAAAGCTGCCACTTGGCAGCTTTTTTTGTTATAAGTAGATTGCAATTACTTGTTAACAGAATCCTTTAAGCCTTTACCAGCCTTAAACACAGGTGCTTTTGAAGCAGGGATGATGATTTCTTTCTTTGTCTGTGGGTTTCTACCCTTTCTTTCTGCTCTCTGTCTTACTTCAAATGTTCCGAAACCAACTAGAACAACCTTGTCTCCACCTTTGAGCGCTTCTTCAACTGAACCTATGAATGCGTTGAGAGCAGCTTCGCTGTTTTTCTTGTTTAAGCCTGATTTGTCGGCAATAGAATTGATTAAATCTGTCTTGTTCATTAATACAACCTCCTAAATTTGGAATTCGACATTATTTTATAATGAAAGTGGCTTAAAGTCAAGCATTTCAGAATAAATTAGTTAATTAGAATCACATAAATTATGCAAAAATGACCAAAGTCCTAATATTAAGACAATATTCGTATTTCGGCGCCGTTTTTCAACATGTTTTTAAGTCTTTTAGCAAAGCGCTCACCTGCGTTTTTATCATGGGATTTTCCGAGAACAATACAGTCTATATCATTATCCTCTGCATATTTGGCAATTGTTCCTGGGATATCATTTGATTTAAGAACAGAAAGGTTAGCACCAAGTTTTTTGGAAATGCCAAACAGATACTCCAGTGCTTCTGACTCTCTAGGGCTGTCAAGAAAGTTGAATTCGTCTTTAACCACATTCAGTATGAATAGATTTCCGCCATATGACTGCATCAATTCATTTGTTTTATTTATCAGGCGCTCGCAGGTCTTTTGTTGAGTAACGCAAACAAGTATATTCATAATATGTTATTTTGCCTCTTTTCGATTGTACATGGTTTCCTTAATCAATTATACATCAGAATGTATAAAAAAGTCTTGTGAAAACCTGTGAATTTTGTGTAAACAATAGTCAAAATTTTGCCGGTCTTGCATTGAATAAATAAATCATATATCATAATTAAATGACACAGGACAAGCTTTCAAAGGCTTTGTTCCCGATTAGCAAGATGATGTGAAGTCTGCATATGGCGTGACAATGTATTAGTATTATGGTGGGCGTTTGCCCTGGGAGGACGCAATGAGGCAAATCAATGTATTACTGGTGACAGAAGCAGTAGAGAGATTGTGTATTACATCTAACTGTGAGCTTAATAGCGATATAATAGGGGCTCTTGAGGATGGTATAGCCCATGAGAAATCAGAAATCGGAAGAAGGATACTTTGCCAGCTTGTTGAGAACGCTAAGATAGCCGCTGGGGAGGGCATGGCCATATGCCAGGATACGGGGATGACTGTGGTCTTTGTGGAAATAGGGCAGGATGTACATATTACAGGGGGAAGCCTTTACGAAGCAATAAATGAGGGAATAAGAAGGGGCTATGAAAAAGCTGGTCTTAGAAAATCAGTAGTATCTGACCCTCTTGAACGTATAAATACTGGCGACAACACTCCAGCTGTGATCCACTATGATATTGTCCAGGGGGACAGCCTTAAGATAACAGTGGCTCCAAAGGGCTTTGGCAGTGAAAACATGAGTGGTATCAGAATGCTTAAGCCGTCAGACGGTATCGATGGAGTTAGGGATTTTATACTTGAAGTGGTAGAAAAGGCTGGGCCTAACCCTTGCCCGCCTGTTGTAGTGGGTGTAGGCCTGGGCGGAACTATGGAGAAGGCAGCCCTACTTGCGAAAAAGGCTCTATTGCGGCCTATCAACAAGGGCAATACCAGCAGCTACTACAAGAAGCTAGAGAAGGAAATGCTTGATAGAATTAACAGGCTGGGAATAGGGCCGGCAGGTCTGGGGGGCAGACTTACTGCAATGGCGGTTAACATAGAGGTCTATCCTACGCATATTGCTGGACTGCCTGTTGCTGTGAATATGAGCTGCCATGTTACCAGACATGCGGAAGAAGTGCTATAGGTGCGGTGGCTGGGGTAGTTTTTGTGGTATAAGGAGATAGATGCTAGGTCTGGGAAGTTTTATGATATATGTAGGACCTGTTAGTCTGGAATAGATATGGGGGTATTAGTTTGAATAAGGTTATGAAAATCAGCCCACCCTTTACCAGGGATATGGCCAGGCATTTGAAAGCTGGTGATGTTGTGGAGATTACCGGAATTATTTATGCAGCCAGGGATGCAGCCCATAAAAAGCTGGTAGACTTGCTGGATGAGGGTAAGGAGCTGCCGTTTGATATAAGCAATCAGATTATTTATTATGTAGGGCCCTGTCCGGCTCGCCCAGGTATGGTCATAGGCTCAGCCGGGCCGACTACTAGCGGCAGAATGGATGGGTATGCTCCAAGACTCATAGAGCTTGGTTTAACGGGAATGATAGGCAAGGGTCTTAGAAGCTCTGAGGTTATCGAAGCCATGAAAAAACACGGTGCTATTTATTTTGGAGCTACAGGAGGCGCAGGTGCCCTTTTGTCAAAGTGTATAGTTTCTGAAGAGGTCATAGCATTTCCTGAGTTGGGCACAGAGGCTCTTAGAAAGCTGGTTGTTGAAAATTTCCCAGCCATTGTCGTAATAGACAATATAGGCAGAGACCTGTACAGTATTGGAAGAGAAAGGTACAGGCTTTAACATTACTCAGGATAACGGCAGGCTACTCCCTTGCGGTCCTAGGACAAATTACGCGATTAAGTCTGAGGAGGACTATCGATTGAGCACAGCTGAAGCCTATTAACAAGCATAATATATAAACGACTTCACAGAGCTCGCTAATATCATTGGAAAAAGTATTGCATAGCTGAAGCATGAAATTAGGACAAAGCAATAACAAAAAGTATTGCCAGGATGTTGACAATCATGATAATCTATGTCATTATATTATCAATTGAACAGAATCTTCGGGGCAGGGTGAAATTCCCGACCGGTGGTATAGCCCACGAGCCGCAAGGTTGATTCGGTGAGAGTCCGAAGCCGACAGTAAAGTCTGATAGTAGAAGATAAAGGTAAAACACGTTTTGTGTGGATACTTGTATATATGCTCTGAAATGATTGACGTTTCAGAGCTTTTGTATACCCCCTTCCCATGTGTGCTTAATAAAGCTTTTGTTATTCTATTTGCCCTGAACATCTTGTTTAGGGCATTTCTGATTATATGGAGGTAGCGGGATGGACAAAATAGGTTATATGCGTCTTGCGATTCAGCTTGCAAAGAAAGGCTGTGGGTGGGTAAACCCCAACCCAATGGTTGGTGCAGTGATTGTGAAGGACGACGTAGTAATTGGGCAAGGCTACCACGAGAAATACGGTGAGCTCCATGCAGAGCGAAAAGCCCTGGCAAATTGTCAGGCATCGACAAATGGTGCTACCCTTTATGTTACGCTGGAGCCCTGTTGCCATCATGGAAGGACCCCGCCCTGTACCGAGGCGATTATTGAAAGTGGCATCAGTCGTGTGGTAGTCGGTTCCTCTGACCCCAATCCACTGGTTGCCGGGAAAGGCATTGGGATTTTGCGCAACCACGGAATTGAGGTAATAGAGAATGTTGAAAAGGATGAATGCGATAAGCTTAACGAAAGCTTTTTTCACTACATTCAAAGCAGGATACCCTATGTGGTAATGAAATATGCTATGACCATGGATGGAAAAATATCCACACGCACTGGAAAATCCAAATGGATTACCGGTTCGACAGCACGTAGGCGTGTCCATGAGGATAGGCACCGCTATTCTGCAATTATGGTTGGTGTAGGTACTGTTCTTGCTGATGACCCAATGCTGACGTGTCAACTGGAGAATAGTAGAAATCCGTTGCGTATTATCTGCGACACAGGTTTAAGAACGCCGCTGCAAGCCAAGGTTGTAATTACGACGAATACTGCTCCTACTCTTATCGCTACATCAATAACGGATACCAATAGACATCAGCCGTATTTGAATGCGGGCTGTGAGATTATGGTTCTCCCCAAGAGGTGCAACCATATTGACCTGAACAGCTTAATGCAAAGGTTAGGAGAAAGGCAGATTGACAGTCTTTTGCTGGAAGGAGGAGGCACGCTGAATTGGTCAGCCATTGAGGGCGGAATTGTGAATAAGGTACAGGCATATATTGCTCCAAAGCTCTTTGGCGGAGGCGGAAAGACGCCGGTAGAGGGTTTAGGCGTTGATTGTCCCCAGGAAGCCCTTCTATTAAGTAAGCCAATCATCACCCAGCTAGGGGATGATATTTTACTAGAAAGCGAGGTGATTCGGTGTTTACAGGAATAATAGAGGAAGTCGGGAAAATACAGAGCATTGAAAGGGGCGTGAATTCGGCTGTATTATCGGTACAGGTATCTGAAATAATGGAGGATACTCATCTTGGCGACAGCATTGCAGTAAATGGTGTATGTCTTACAGTTACCTCTATTTACGCGAAAGGCTTTACTGCTGATGTAATGCATGAAACCTTGAACAGGTCATCTCTTGGAAAGTTGAAAATAGGAAGTCCTGTTAATCTGGAACGAGCTATGCCTGCAAATGGTAGATTCGGAGGACACATTGTTTCTGGGCATATTGATGGTACAGGGACAATTTCAGACATACGCAAAGATGATAACGCCGTTTGGTATACAATCAAAGCATCCTTACCGATACTTCGTCACATTATTGAAAAAGGTTCAATTGCCATTGATGGTATCAGTTTGACAGTGGCAAGGTTGTATAAGGACAGCTTTAGTGTTTCAATTATACCCCACACAGCTTCAATGACAACACTATTCAATCGTCGCGTAGGGGATTTGGTTAACTTGGAAAATGATTGCATTGGCAAATATGTTGAACGTTTGATGGGGAAGGAATCGCAAAATAGCAATATTACAGCTGAATATCTTGCAAAACACGGGTTTTAGGAGGTAATAAAATGTTCCAATTTAGCACTATCGAAGAGGCGATAGAGGATCTTCGCCTTGGGAAAATTATACTGGTTACAGACGATGAAGATAGAGAGAACGAAGGTGACTTTATCTGTGCCGCTGAGTTTGCCACTACGGAAAATGTAAATTTTATGGCGGTCCATGGGAAAGGTCTGATATGTATGCCTATGAGTGAGGAGCTCTGCAAAAAGCTGCAATTTCCCCAGATGGTCAGCGAAAACAAGGATAACCACGAGACAGCGTTTACGGTATCCGTTGACCATGTGGACACCACTACTGGCATATCGGCGGCAGAGCGAAGTATCACCGCTATGAAATGCGCAGCAGACGAGAGTAAACCGGAGGACTTTCGACGCCCGGGACATATGTTCCCACTCCTTGCAAAGAAAAATGGTGTATTGGAGCGAAACGGACACACTGAAGCTACTGTGGATCTGTTGAGGCTAGCGGGTTTAAAGGAATGTGGCCTTTGCTGTGAGATTATGAGGGAGGATGGAACCATGATGCTCACGCCGGAGCTAATGGAGCTGGCGCAAAAATGGGGCTTTAAAATGATTACAATTAAAGCCTTGCAAGAATACCGAAAGAAAACTGAAAAGCTTGTGGAGCAGGTAATATGTACAAATCTGCCTACTAAGTATGGCGATTTTAAGGCTTATGGATACATTAGCAGGATCAACGGGGAGCATCATGTGGCGCTAGTTAGGGGTGAAATCGGTAATGGAGAAGACCTGTTATGCCGTGTTCATTCCGAGTGCCTCACCGGGGATGCCTTTGGTTCTGTGCGATGTGACTGTGGCCAACAGTTTGCGGCAGCAATGAAGCAAATTGATAAGGAGGGACGAGGCATTCTGCTTTATATGCGGCAGGAGGGGCGAGGTATTGGCCTGATTAACAAGTTGAGGGCTTATGCTCTTCAGGATCAGGGAATGGATACGCTAGAGGCGAATATTGCTCTTGGCTTTCCGGGGGACATGCGGGAATATTATTTAGGAGCCCAGATTTTACATGACCTTGGTGCCAAGACCTTACGACTTCTCACCAACAATCCGGATAAGATTTATCAGCTTTCCGGGTTTGGTATGGAAATCATAGAGCGTATTCCGATTCAAATGGATGCTACAGATTGCGACTTATTCTATCTGAAAACCAAGCAGGAAAAGATGGGTCATCTTTTAAATTATTAAGCGAAAAAGGAGATTGGAATAATGAAGACTTTTGAAGGAAAACTTGTATCTACGGACATTCGGATTGGTATTATTGCAGCAAGGTTTAATGAATTCATTACTAGTAAGCTACTAGGTGGTGCTCTTGATGGGCTGAAACGTCATGGCGTCGGCGAGGAGAGTATTGACATTGCATGGGTTCCTGGGGCATTTGAAATTCCACTTATCGCATCCAAAATGGCGAAAAGCGGGAAATACGATGCGGTAATCTGCCTTGGTGCCGTGATTCGCGGTAGCACGACCCACTATGACTATGTTTGCAGTGAGGTGTCTAAGGGCATTGCCCAGGTATCTCTGAAGAGTGATATCCCGGTGATGTTCGGAGTGTTGACCACCGAAAATATTGAACAGGCAATTGAACGGGCAGGTAGCAAGGTTGGCAACAAGGGCTTCGATTGTGCAGTTGGTGCAATTGAAATGGTAAACCTGATTCGAGATATACAAGGCTGATATGACGAACTGGATCCGGGAAGTGGCCCTTATAAGAGCAAACTGGAAAACACCGCTTAGCTATGGGGTGAGATGTATTATGCTATAGTTATTATTCCTGTTAATTATTCAGGTCCAGGTTTTAGTCCGCATCCCCAAAATTGGGGTGGAAGTTACTTTTTCAATTGAGGAGTTATTATTTTTTGATAATGGTCTTGGAAGGAGGGTATATTTCACATTAACAATAGTGTATAATAGACGAGAATTTTGATGATTCAGTCAGAATATGAAACAAAAAATATGTTTTTCAGGAGGTTATATTATGGCAAAGGTTACTAAGGATATGATTATTGCAGACATTCTAAGTCTTGACAGGGGCACTGTGCCAATACTGCTTGGTATAGGTATGCATTGCCTGGGCTGCCCGTCTTCATCAGGTGAAAGCCTGGAGGATGCATGTTTAGTTCATGGTGTAGATGTTAATGTGGTAGTGAAGCAGCTGAATGATTATCTGGAGTCCAAGGAAGGCTAAAGGCTTTCGAATTAGTGTGTTTCAGAAGGTCTGAGATGGAGTGAAAATGCACAAAATTCGTGGTTGACAAAACTACGGACAATACTGTATGATATATACTTGTGTGGTGCGAAACACACAGTATATATCATAGTTGTGGGCCATTAGCTCAGTTGGCAGAGCACTTGACTTTTAATCAAGGTGTCCGGCGTTCGAATCGCCGATGGCTCACCAAAGTAAGTCCTTGAAAACACTACGTTTTTGGGGATTTTTATTTTGTTAGGAAGAAGATAAGCTTTCAGAAAAAGTTGAATAAAAGTTGAATGGGAAAATTTTTATACCTCTGAACCTAATCTGAACGAATCATTAAGTCCGATTAGGCGTGGTTGATTTGGGAGTTATCAAACACGCAAATGCTTAAAAATTCTTCAAGTTCTATCATTTAATTTCTGATTATTTGATTAATAGTAGCTATATAATTATATTTAATAATAGTAGAGAAAAATGGAATATTGTGTTAAAATGTTTAAAGGTGTAATCTAGAAATGGAATGTGACTAAATATGCAATGTATCAAACTGGTATGCAGCGAGACTTGAATACCATTGACTTTAGCTAGATGACTATTACACGACACTTATCACAGATTCTACTATAGCATAATATTACACGACACCCGTCGTGAATGAAGTAGTTATATGACATGTGCCCCCTCGAACGCGTCCGGGCCTCCAGCCGCCGGGCGAAATGCCTTTGCAATGATGGTACATCCGCAATTAAAGAATAAATTGGTAGTGTAAAGTAACCTATGAAAAATCGGAGTCAAAAAAATAGGCTCTAGTG
>CAZEIH010000037.1:0-26023 GCA_964512095.1 uncultured Oscillospiraceae bacterium | reverse complement strand
ACCCCGGTTTCTCTCCAATTAAAGGTTGAAGAACATATTATTACACCATCTGCTTCATCAATCTTCTCTATTATTCTACACATGATATCATGATGAGGACACTTATTATGGCCAACTCTAAAGCAATTACTGCATCCTAGGCAAAAAGGCAAATTTTCCTTTATCAAAACTACTTCTTCATAAGTAACATCTGAAAAGGATTTCTTAATTACTTCCATTGCCTTTTGGGTGATTTTCCATGTGTTCCCTTTTCTGTGGCATCCGTCAATAACAAGTATTTTCATTTCAATCATTCTCCTTCACAATACCGTAAAACAAAGTATTAACTGTATCAGCAATAAACTTATCTCTTTGTCCTTCTTTAGTTAAATCATAACCCATAAATCCATTCGATACCTCTGCCGCCAAAAAGGCTGATTGCATTGACGATGTCAAAAGAAATGAAATTAGTCTCTTATTCTCATTAGATATGATATCCCCTATCACATACATAAATCCCATCTGCGTATGAACAGTGTTGCTATCAGACTCACACTCCTGCATATCTCCTATAATGGATATTTTAGAAATAGCTCTATTCTTAAATAAAAAATCAAATACTTGCTGTGCCGTCTTAATCAATCTAATTCGCCCCGCCTCAACTCCTTTGGTTTTATCTTCTTCAATTTGAGGATCAAATGTCATAACGACCTGATTGATAATTTTCTGAGTGCATTCAAGTATAAGTGTATTTTTATTGCCAAAATGATAATTAATTAATCCTAAACTTATTCCTGCATGATATGCAATAAGCCTAGCTGTAACTTTATTTATATCCCCTGCATTCTCATTTATTAATTCAATCGTTGCTTCAATTATTCTATCACGTGCCTGTTCTTCTTTCATGGTTCCTCCTGAACAATGTTTAATTACATTATACTGAACATTGTTCAATACGTCAATCAATTATTCACAACAGTTTCATAGTCTCAACCTATCCTAAAAACAGTAGTTCCCTAGTCTCGCAATGCAAAAAGCAGTTCTGTAGTCTCAACCCTAACTTATATTTTATATTCCAAGTCATACTCGGAGTACAAAAAACAAAGTGCCCATCCATTGGCTATTTTTGCCGAAAGTCTGGAAACCTTTGATTTCAAGCCCTTTGGGACCTGTTTATTTATCTTTACGTGACATTAAGACAACTGTCTCAACATGGCTCGAGGAGACAAAGAAGATGCCGCATCTACCTAGTAGGACCTTGGCGGCGGGATGGATTTTTCAGAACTTTCATATTAATACTTTCCACGGTATTGGAAAATATGCAAAAATGCAGAGCATTAAACCGAGGCAATTCATTAATATCTTATTCTATCCTTATCTGAAGGAACTCCCCTATATACGGTTTTCCATCTACCGTTTTGATATAAATCATACTGCTCAAAAGCGCATGGAATACCCTTCGCTGTGAGTATATTACTACTTTCCATAAGTTGAAAGTGCAGATGAGGCGCAGTTGAATTGCCAGAATGCCCAACTTTTCCTATAATATCTCCTTTTTTTACAGCCTGACCAACAGAAGCCGTTATGGAACCTGTATGCAAATGGGCGAATGCGGCATATAAATGGTCAGCGCATTTCATAATAATATAGTTGCCGGCTACATTCTGAATATCATCTTTTTCAGGATTGAACGTATTAGTATTCTTTAGAGCGACGGACAAATCGGAAAACAAGTTGACTATTGGCCTTTCCTTATAACCGTCTTCGGTTTTGATGATTTCCCCGTCACAGGGCGCATATACTTCCTGACCCCAGCCATAACACTTGTTTAAGGGAACGCCAAAGAAGAGATACTGTAATAGATTTATCCGATAAAATGGTCTCCCTGCTCTTGCCCAATCAACCTGTAGAAAATCAAAAGCATAGCGCTCTCCCAATTGGTCTGTTCCGTGGCTTGGAATCCTTTTTCCCGGAGTGTTGGGCGTCATCCACTCTCCTCTTAATGGAAATCCGATGATTACCGGATCGTCAAATTCTTTCATTTCATCACTCCCCGTTCCGGAACAAAAAATGTTATCCACCATATCAGGCAGAATAATGATCGCAAGTAAAATGAGAATCAGTCTTACGACTAAATGTCTTCGCATGCTCATCCTCTTTTAATATCCTCAATCTTAATATTGGGGTTGTGATACCTCCTGCGTCCGACTGTTTTTTGCCATATTCTATTGCTTCACAAGGACACCAATGAATACAGGCAAGGCATCGTTCACAATTATGCTGCCAAACCGGACGCCGTTCTTCCATTTTTATATTGCATATAGGACATAATCTCCCAATTCTTTTGCAATTTTACGGGCGATTTCCAGTGAATTGCCTGTTGCAGAAAAATGAAAAATTTTAAAACCCATATCTACCCTCACCATAATTTTCATTTATAAAATATTTTTTTGAGTTCATTAAAAAAACCATCTAATTGGGCAATAATCATGTCATAATCCAATTCATTTTTTTCTGAGTTCCGGATATCCTCCAGCATCTGATTCGTAAAACCGATATTCACCCAAAAAATCAGCTGTTTGCACCTTTCAACGACAAGACCTTTTCTAAATTTAGATTCATCAATTAAGTCAAACATTGTCTCATAGCACAACGATTGTTTTCCTTTCGTTCTTTCTTCCAGTTCTTTATTGATTTCTTCAGACTTTGTGATGGTGCTGATCTTATTGAATTCAAAAATCCAGGGGTGCTTCTGCAGCAGCTCAAGCTGTAGAAGATACGACTGTCGCAGTCTTTCAAAAATATCCCGTTCATTAAAATTCATTAATTCAAAATATTCTTTATCAATCATGTCCGTGCAGTAATCGAAAAGAAATAGAAAAAGGTCTTTTTTGCTATTTACATAATGGAACATTAATCCCTTTGAAATCCTAGATTCTTTTGCGATTACATTTGTCGACGCCTCATCAAATCCTTTAGTAGCAAATTCCTTTAATGCCGCGTTTAATATAGCATCCCGTCTATTTTCTTCCAGATTTTCTATAAGCATGATATCACCTTATTTTCTTAGCTTTTACCTATTAGGTTAATAATATTATATATTTATTTATCTAACAGGTCAATATGTTTAGAGAATTATTCTTAGTTTTAGCAAGTTTATCTTGGAAACAATTGGGTGGCAGAGGCATAGCCTTTCTGAGAACATTTCCGGCACAGGAAACCCGCTTGGTATAATAGCCTCGTTTACATGAACTCCATTGCCAGCAGAGAAACAACCATAAAATTTAGCACTGGTTCCTGGTTCACTGATAAAAGATAACCTGTAGTCGCATCCGTTGAAAAATTTCTCCTTTTGTATTCTCTGATAATCTTCAAGAAAACCACTATTAAAACATCCCCACAAACAACAAAAGCCACTGAAATCAGTGACTTTACATTGTATCAAAATTTGAGTTTTAATATGGCTGCGGGAGAAGGATTTGAACCCTCACAGACTGATCCAGAGTCAGTAGTGCTACCATTACACAATCCCGCAATATTGGCGACAGTGCATATTATAGCACACTGTCTATATATAATGCAATAGGTTTTATTGAAAAATCCTGAGATTGAAGATTGCAACCTCAATTGAAAAAGTAACTTCCACCCCAATCCACGACACTAGAACTAGAGGATATCAAGGGCGAGAGGGCTGTCGTATGCTCGGAATAACAAGTCAATTCGCTTCGCTCAGGGAGTCAGGTGGAGACTGAACTCCACCTGACCAAGGAAGTTAATTAATTCGTCTTCATTCATCGCCGACCTATAGAGGTCGGCGATGAATGAAGACATAGATAAAAAAGTAAATTCCAACCAGTTTCATATTTGGTGGAATTTACTTTTGCTAATCAACATGAATAAGAACCATGGAGTTTAAGCTCCAAGATATACGTCCTTAAAAAATGCTACTCTACTAACCGCCAGATAACAGACAACAATTAGCTGCCAAACAGTGCAAGCAGCACACCTGCTGCAACTGCAGAGCCTATAACACCGGCAACGTTTGGTCCCATAGCATGCATAAGAAGGAAGTTAGCGGGATTGGCCTTCTGCCCTTCCACTTGAGATACCCTTGCTGCCATCGGCACCGCGGATACACCTGCAGAGCCTATCAGAGGATTTATCTTTCCTCCTGTCAATACGCACATAAGCTTACCAATAAGAAGTCCGCCAACTGTGCTAAACATGAATGCCAAAAGTCCAAGACCGATTATCATAAGAGTCTCAGGTCTAAGGAAGTTATCTGCAACTGCAGTAGCCCCCACAGTTACGCCCAGGAATATTGTAACAATGTTAATCAAAGCGTTCTGAACCGTGTCTGAAAGCCTTTCTACAACCCCTGATTCCTTAAACAGGTTGCCCAGCATGAGCATTCCTATCAGCGGAGCAACAGAAGGCAGCAGCAGTACACAAAATATAGTTACAGCTATAGGGAAAATAATCTTCTCCAGCTTTGATACTTCCCTGAGCTGCTCCATCTTAATTTCTCTTTCCTTCTTTGTTGTCAATAGCCTCATTAACGGCGGCTGGATTAGTGGGATTAACGCCATGTAAGAATATGCTGCTATAGCAATGGCAGGAAGTAATGTAGGCGCTAGCCTTGTAGTAAGAAAAATGGCTGTCGGGCCATCAGCTCCACCTATAATCGCTATTGAAGCTACTTCATTTGGTTTGAATTTCAAAGCTGTTGCAATTATAAAAGCAGCTGATATACCAAACTGTGCGCCAGCTCCCATAAAGAGACTAGACGGTCTAGCTATCAATGGGCCAAAATCAGTCATGGCACCAATACCCAAAAATATGAGTGAAGGATATATTCCCAGCTTAACTCCCTGATAAAGATAATAGAGCAAGCCCCCTGGATCTGTAGAGCCTTCCTCTGGAGCATTCATCAGCCCTGCTAACGGAAGGTTCACCAATAGCATACCAAAAGCTATAGGCAACAGCAAAAGAGGCTCAAATTTCTTAACTATAGCAAGATAAATAAGCACACAAGCAGCAAATAACATAAGACCCTGCTGCCAGGTTATTGCAGCAAAACCTGAGTCCTGTAAAATAGTCTTAATTGCATCTATAAACATTCTTAGTCCCCTCTCTACGCAATAACAGCAAGGATATCCCCAGTATTGACAGACATACCCTTGGTGGCCTGTATTTGTGCGACTGTACCGTCAGTCGGTGCTACTATTTCATTCTCCATCTTCATAGCTTCAAGAATCAGAAGGATTTGTCCCTTCTTAACAACGGTTCCTGCGGTGACCTTTACATCCAGAATCGTACCTGGCATAGGTGATTTTATAGTCTCTCCGCCTGTTACAACAGGTGCAGGACTAGCCTGGGGAGCCGGAGCTACCTGTGCTGGTGCTACCGCTGGCGCAGGAGCTGCCGTTTGTACCTGTGGAGTTTGTCCTGCAGTAAATACCGGTACTGCAACTTCCTTCGTTCCTACTACCGCTGCCTGACCTTTTTCAACCTCTACTTCATACTCTTTATTGTTGATAGTAACAATATATTTCATAGTAACCTCCATTCTGTATCTTAACAATTCATTTTTTCAAGCTCTAATCACCTTGTACGTCATTCAACTGCGCTAATGGACTTGAAGATCAGCTCATTGAGCGGCATCTTCGATTCATGGCTGACTATAGCCATTATCATAGCTGCAGTCTTCTCATCAACGTTTTTCAACTTGAGTTCACCTGCTGAATAAGAATTTGCAGCTGTTTGTCCAGCCGTTGCACTTGGCGCAGATACTGTATCATTCATAATAACACCGGACTTTTCTTCAGTTGCGCCCTTTTTACCTACATTGGATAAACTCTTGGTTATCAAGCTAATCATTCCATATAGTACTGCCAATACAGCAAACACTAACGCCATACATATGGCACCAACAATTACGCTCTCAAAGATTGACATGTGCACCCTCCCCTTATTTTTTTACAATTGTATATGCAACCTTCGTGGTTGTTCTTTCTTCCCTGTCATTAAAGAATTTCTCGGCTATCTGTGGGAACGCTATATAAGATAAGACATCCTTATCGCTCCTTGCCAGCTTACCAAGCTTCGCCTTGGTTTTTTCGAATAGCGGCTCCAGGGATTCTGCAAACCTTCCTTCAATAGGCTTCTCATCGCCAAGAACGTTCTTCACCAGCTCAGAATCAATCTCACCTGGCGCCTTCCCATATTCGCCTCTCAAATAAGCTCCAACTTCCTTAGACACATTCTTATATCTTTGTCCGGTAAGTACGTTGGTTGCAGCCTGAACTCCTACCATCTGACTCATTGGAGTAACCAGTGGAGGATACCCCATATCCTTCCTCACCCTTGGTGTTTCCTCAAGAACCTCATCCAGCCTATCTATAGCATTTTGCGCCTTCAGCTGAGCTATAAGGTTGGAAAGCATACCGCCGGGCACCTGATATACAAGCGCATCCGTCTCAGTACCCATAACAAATGCATCCATCTGTCCTGATGAAATATATCTGGATTTCAAAGGCTTAAAATAGTCATTGATCTTTTTCAACATACTGTCATTCAGACCCGTGGTATAACCCATCTGCTTCAAAGCATAGTTCATAGTCTCTGTCGATGGCTGGGACGTACCGCCGGAGAAAGAAGATATAGCACAGTCAAGACCATCACAGCCGGCCTCAACAGCTTTTGTCTGTGTAATAGGACCCAAGCCTGTAGTCGAATGAGTATGCAGATAAACAGGTAGCTTAACTGTCTCCTTAATTGTCTTAATCAGGTCATATGCCTCCTGAGGCCCCATTATTCCCGCCATATCCTTTATACAAATGGAATCCACGCCCATTCCCTCGAGCTGCTTAACCATCCTTGCATAGTTCTCAAGGTTGTGAATAGGGCTTGTAGTATAACAAATACAGCCCTGAGCATGGGCATTACGCTTTTTCGTCTCGTCAACAGCAACTTCAATATTCCTAAAGTCGTTCAAAGCATCAAAAATCCTAAAAATATCCATGCCGCATTCTATTGACTGAGCAACAAACTTTCTTACCACCTCGTCAGGATAGTGCTTGTATCCAAGGATATTCTGTCCCCGCAGCAGCATCTGCAGCTTAGTCTTCTTAACCCTTTTTTTGATCCTTTCAAGTCTCTCCCACGGATCCTCATTCAAATACCTGAGACAAGAATCGAAAGTCGCCCCGCCCCAGCATTCAAGAGAATAATAACCCGCATCATCAAGTGATGTCAATATCTCTTCCATATCGGAAAATGGCATTCTTGTTGCAATAAGTGACTGGTTCGCATCCCTAAGTACTGTTTCTGTGATACTTACCTTCCTGATTTGATTAGCAGCCATAGTCTTCATCTCCTTCTGTATTTTTATTATAAACATAGCCGCAGCTATCGATAAGCTTATAAATAGAATAATAACAAATATCGTATAGCCCACTAGTTCTAATGCTTTAAAGCGTTAAAATTTTAACACAATCCCTTTAATTATAAAGTAATCTGACAAATTGTCAATGATAATATCCCCTTAAAATAAGAAATTCAAAAGATAATTATATTGTTTTAAAAAAGCATTTAAAAATAAGCATATAAATGGTAAAATATAATAGTAGTTAGTAAGGAGGGAGAATATGAGAACTAACCAATTAATACTGTCAGGACTTCATATCACTGAAGACGAATACAGCTATAAAGGCCAGTTCATCCTCGATGCGCCTGGGAAATCAAAAACCATTGACATGGAGGACCTTGATCAAAGCTCCTTTATCACTGAACTAAAGAAATATTTCGATCTTGAGGATCCGGTGGAAGATATCAGGAACATACTAATGGACATGGTAATGGAAAAAGCACATATCGGATCAAAAATCGTCGAAGGTGAAAACTACGAAGAAACCTCAAAACAGAAGAAGGTCGAGCGTCATGCTAGAAGCCTTGATAGGTCTTAGCAGGCTTAGTAGACCTTCAGCAATCCCATAATAAACAGATGCAAAGGCCAATAAAAAAGGTATTATGGCGGATTTTTATCAACTCCGTCATAATACCTAAATTGGTATGTAGTTACGATTACTGGCGAGCTGATTGAAGTCTTTTAACCGCCTCCTTCTCAGGCAGCGGCCGGCTTACATAGTACCCCTGCAGCTTATTACATCCCAGGTCTGAAAGATAGTCGAACTGCTCCTGTGTTTCAACACCTTCGCCTATTATGCAGAGGTTTGCGCTCTTCCCTATCTTTACCATAAAATCTGTTAACATCCTACTATTTTCTCCATAAGATATTATGTCCGCATAGGTTTTGTCAATTTTCAATGTCGTAACAGGTAGCTTGTGTAAATAGTTCAACGCAGTGTAACCCTTTCCAAAGTTGTCAATGGCAATCCTTACTCCCTTCAGTATCAAAGCGTTAAGCTTTTCCAGTACAATATCATATGTTTCCATAAGAATAGTCTCGGAGACCTCTATTTCGAGATTATTTGGATCAATATCCACCATTTCAATATACTCCAATGTACTTTCAACAAAGTCATCCTGTAATATTTGCGTTCTAGACACATTCACTGATACAGTCTTGTCTTGGAAGCCCTCCTGTTGGAGCCTCTTTAGAAAAATACACGCATTCCTCAGTACCCACTCCCCTATCGGGATTATCATCTGGGTATCCTCAGCCACCTTTAGAAACCTATTTGGCATAACAAAGCCCATTTCATCATTTCTCCATCTGATTAGTGCTTCAAAACCCGAAATCTCATTTGTCTTTATATCAAGCTGTGGCTGGAAATAAAGCTCAAATTCACTTTTTTCAAGAGCATTTCGCAAATACTTTTCCGTATCCATCCATTCATATATCGCTGATTTCATAGGCTCGCTATAAATCGCTATCCTATTTTTACCTGATTCCTTAGCCTTAACCAGAGCTATTTCAGCGCTGGTAATCAGCTCCATCATATCTTTACCATGCTCAGGATACATTGATACACCTATGCTCACAGTATAATAGAAGGTTTTGCCTTCTACCACCATCGGTTTTTTAAAACCCTTTAGTATATTAACTGTAAAGCTCTCCAAATCCACACCCTTTTGGGCAAATTGAATAATAATAAATTTATCACCGCCAAGACGATAAATGCCACATTTCTCCTCCACAAGACTTGACAGTAGGTCAGTTATAGCCCTAAGGACTTTATTTCCAAAGACATGTCCCGCAGCATCATTTACGTACTTAAAATTATCAACATCAATAAAAATAAAAGCGAATTTTTCATTGTTTTCAATTAAATTTTGAACATCCTCTGCCAGTGATGCCTGGTTTCTCAAGCCTGTTATTTGATCATAATACGCCATATCATGGAGATCCTTTTTCATTTTTAACAATTGGGTATACGATAATGACAAATCATTGTTAGCATTTATCAATTCAATCTCTGCCGCCTTTAGCTTCTTAAGAGCATTATACACAAGAGCAAAGACAATGAAGCCTGATACGGCCACAAATACCCAGCCCTTTATAAGTCCTACCCTTGTAATAAGCTCCTTATCATCAATAGCACGGCCTAGTATACTGTCTGTGACAAAAATCCACAAAGCTCCAGCAATCAAATATATCAGAGCGGCTTTAAAAGCTGTTATCTTGTGTTTTTCCATATACTACATCGACCACCTTTCTAGTTTCACTTAACTCGACAACATTGATTTACACACATACAATAAAAGTCAAATTGATTGAAGCGAATTGATTGGCACCGTAAAATACACAGTAGTTCCTTCGTCGACCTTGCTCTCTATCCACACTTTTCCGCCATGCTTCTCAATTATCTTCTTAACAGTTACCAGCCCTATACCGGTCCCTTCAAATTCATCTGCCGTATGTAGCCTTTGGAACAAACCGAATAGCTTACTGGAATACTTCATCTCAAAGCCAACACCATTGTCCTTTATATAGAAAGCAAAGTAGTCCTCGGTAATCGTACAGCCAACAGTAATAACTGCCTTTTCTATGCCCTCAGTAAATTTAAGTGAATTAGACATAATGTTCTGCAGCATCTGTCCAAAAAGAACACGGTCTACAAAAACATCCGGCAGGCCAGTTTCAATTATGAGCTTAACATCGCGGTGAGGTGACATATGCTTTAGTTCATCGAATACCTTGATGATCTTTGCTTCAACATTAACCCTCTCCTTGTTTAAAACAGCCCTGGACGTCTTTGAATACTGTAGTATCTTATTTATCATTTCAATGGAATCTCTGCTGATCGTACTGATGTTATTCAACATCTGCACAGCATCGCTATCCAGATTTTCACCGAAATCCTCAAGCATAATACTTACATAACCATCGACAGCCCTCAGCGGTGACTTCAAATCATGAGATACAGAGCATGAGAATGACTCCAACTCTTCAACTGCTTCCTGCAACTTAGCAGTCCTATCTGCCACGCGCTTTTCCAGATCCGTATTCAGTCTCTTTACTTCTCGTATCGCCTTCTTATATTCTGTTATGTTCTCAAACATAACACCCACCTGATTTTCAGTAATCAAAAAAGGTTCCACCAAATAATAGAAATCCTTTAGAGGATCATAGCTCTCAAACCTTCCTGTTCTACCGGTTTCAATTAGATTTTCAAAATAGCCCAGATCACTGTTTGGTCTGCCGAACACCTCCACCCAAGTCTTACCAATTATATCCCTTTCGCTCATGTCTATATTTTGAAAGAACCCAGGCGTAACTACCAATATACGAATATCTATAAGTCTTTTTTGAGAATTGTATACAGGCTCAAATATAAAAAAACCATTAATCATTTTATCAAATATCAACTCAAGCTTGTACTCGCTACTGTTCAAATTATTCTGCACTATAACCAGTTCGTCATACTGCTTTTTTAACTTTTTGCTGGCAACGGTCAGATCCTCATACAGGCCGGTTAACCTAATATTACTCTGAGAAAGCTCTTTTCTCATAGCATGTAGCCGTTTTAGGTAAAATATAAGAATAGTAATAAAGATTAAAAGCATCACAATAATGATCACTGCAGTCAAAATAACATTTTGATATTTCACAAGATGGGAATATGGTTTATTGATAACCTCGCTCCCTTCAGGAAGCCTGTCCATACTAATTGAAAACCGCTTAAGCACCTTGTAGTCAAACACAAATTTGGTTGGCAGCTTGCTGTAATGGATCTGTGAAATGTCCTCGTCGTCAAGAACTCTTAGTGCCTTCTCCGCCGCTTCCTCTCCCTGAACCCTGCCCATAACAATACTTCCGCCTACCGCCCCATTTCCAACACCCAGCTCATACAGGTGAAACACCGGCACCCTCGAGCTTTCGCATAATACGCGGCTCATATATTCCAGCCCCATTATGTATCCATTCCTGCTGGCGGTATAGGTTGTACATATTACGAAACTGTCATCGTTGGCATTGCTCAAAATATGAAGCATTTCATCAATTCTTTTATTATTAAGAGGTATAACTCTAATCAAAGGGTTGTATCTATGAATAGCTTCCATAGCTATCTCTCCTGTAGTAAGGCCACTCTCAGTATTATCAAACAACAGATATATATCTCTTATGCCCGGCTTTATCATCAGTGCCGCCTCTACTGTCCCAGTAACATCCATCTCTTCAATTACACCTGTAACTGCTGTCTTACCCTTTGTTATTGCTTCTGCCCCTTTTTCATTGACCCCTGAGAAAACAATAGGGGCGTCAGAAAATAATTCAGCTCTATTGTTTAATGCAAATTCAAGAGCTGCATCATCTGTAGTAATGATGATATCTATCTTCTTCGAGGCATATTTATCGGCCATTCTAACTGCAAATCGTTCTATCTCCTCTTCCTCAGGGTAATTTTTCCAATCCATATACTCAACATGTATTTCAAACATCCCATCTGCATTTTGCAGCTTGTCAAGGATACCGTCATTCTGACGGCTGGTCCATTGAAACCCTTCATTGTATGAATGAATTACCAATATGGTTTTCGAACTAAAATTATAGCTCGTTGCTAAAACTGTTTGTATATGAATGGAATACATCAATGTTAATAGAAGCACTGTAATCAAAAATTTAGCGATTATGCTTATAGAAAATGATTTGGATCTCCCACCTATTTTGTTTTTGTAGAAACCAGATAATATCATAGTTACCTTTACTCTCATATTTTTAATGTTTCAGATAAAATACTTTTCTGTTTCCATATTCTTTATATCGGAAAACAAATAAATAAGTGTAGTCAATTCGCTTCGCTCAAGGAGTCAGCTGGAGACTGAACTCCACCTAACCAAGGAAGTTAATTAATTCGTCTTCATTCATCGCCGACCTATAGAGGTCAGCGTCTTCTGAAGACATAGATAAAAAAATCCTACATGAGTCATTCTAAATGCTCCTGCAGGATTTTTCAAGATATTTCATTTGTCTGGATTCTATTCAATTCGTTGGTATATCACAACCTGGGCCTTGCTCATACTCATTTATCTTACTTCTGACCCAGTTAGACTACTTTTCCTTAACAACCGCCTGGGCTGCTGCCAGTCTGGCTATCGGTACACGGAAGGGTGAACACGATACATAGCTCAAGCCAATTTGGTGGCAGAACTCTACAGAGGATGGATCGCCGCCATGCTCTCCACATATACCAAGCTTGATGTCAGGTCTTGTTGCTTTACCGCCTGCAACTGCCATCTTCATCAGCTTGCCAACACCATTCTGGTCAATCCTAGCTGTCGGATCTGATTCAAATATCTTCGCCTGATAGTAATCATCCAAAATTCTGCCAGCATCGTCACGGCTCAGACCATAAGTCATCTGAGTCAAGTCATTGGTGCCAAAGGAGAAGAACTCAGCTTCAGTTGCAATCTCGTCAGCAAGAAGAGCTGCTCTTGGGATTTCTATCATTGTACCCACTGAGTACTCAAGGTTCACGCCTGCTTCCTTGATTATTGAATCAGCTGTGCTTGTGATGATATCCTTTACAAATTTCAGCTCCTTGATTTCACAAACCAGCGGAATCATTATTTCTGGAACTATACTCATGCCCTTCTTATTTACATTAATAGCCGCCTCTATAATAGCCCTTGTCTGCATCTCGGCGATTTCAGGATACGAAACAGCCAAACGGCAGCCTCTATGTCCCATCATCGGGTTGAGCTCGTGGAGGCTCTTTACGATGCTCTTAAGCTCCTCAGAAGAGATTCCCAACTCCTTAGCCAATGCATCGATGTCTGCAGGCTCCTGGGGAAGGAACTCGTGTAGCGGAGGATCCAGCAACCTGATGGTAACTGGATAGCCCTTCATCTCTGTAAAGAGTCCTTCAAAGTCATTTCTCTGAACAGGAAGGATATTATCAAGAGCCTTCTTCCTCTGCTCAACACTGCTTGAAACTATCATTCGCCTGAAAGCAGGTATCCTGTCGGCTTCAAAGAACATATGCTCAGTACGGCACAGTCCTATTCCCTCAGCACCAAACTTTAATGCTACAGCAGCATCATTTGGAGAATCTGCATTAGCCCTGACCTTTAATACCCTGATCTCATCTGCCCATGACATAAACGTTGAAAAGTCACCGGTCATTTCAGGATCAACTGTTGGCAACTGCTCACCGTAAACATTACCTGTGGAGCCATCAAGAGAAATCCAATCGCCTTTCACATATTTCTTTCCATTTCTATCAGTAAAATATCCTTCGCCTTCATGTATCTTAACATCACTACAGCCTGCAACGCAGCAAGTTCCCATTCCGCGTGCAACAACTGCTGCATGGGAGGTCATGCCGCCTCTGCCTGTCAGTATACCCTGTGAAACATGCATGCCTTCAATATCTTCAGGTGAAGTCTCTAGTCTAACAAGGATTACTTTCTTCTCTCCGTTATTGAATGCTTCAACAGCATCCTCTGCCTTGAAGAACACCTTACCTGTAGCAGCACCTGGAGATGCGGGAAGTCCTTTTGCAACAATAGTTGCATCTTTAAGAGCCTTAGGTTGGAAATTAGGATGGAGCAGAGCATCCAACTGCTTAGGATCAACCTTCAGAATAGCTTCCTCTTTGGTAGCCATTCCTTCGCTAACCAGATCCACAGCAATCTTCAAAGCTGCTGCTGCAGTCCTTTTACCACTTCTTGTCTGAAGCATGAACAGCTTGCCCTTCTCGATAGTAAATTCCATGTCCTGCATATCCCTATAATGCTTCTCTAGAGTATCGGCAATCTGTACAAACTGCTGATATGCTGCAGGATTGATTTCATTCATCTTATCAATTGTCTGAGGTGTTCTGATACCAGCAACAACGTCTTCGCCCTGCGCATTCATCAAGAATTCACCGTAAAGCTTTTTCTCACCTGTTGCAGGATTTCTAGTAAATGCAACGCCTGTTCCTGAATCGTTACCCATGTTTCCGTAAACCATTTCCTGTACATTGACTGCAGTGCCCCAATCTCCAGGAATATCATTGAGCCTTCTGTAAATTATCGCCCTTGGGTTGTCCCATGAACGGAATACTGCTTTAATAGCTTCCATTAGCTGTTCTTTAGGTTCCTGTGGGAACTCAAAGCCTTTTTCGTTTTTGAAAAGTTCCTTATATACTTTGACTATCTCCTTAAGGTCATCAGCTGTCAGATCAGTATCAAGCTGTGCACCCTTGTCCTTCTTCGCCTTATCAAGTATAGCGTCAAATTTAGACTTTTCAACTTCCATAACAACATCACTGAACATCTGGATAAATCTTCTATAGCTGTCATATGCGAATCTTGGATTATCTGTCAGCTTAGCAAGACCCTCAACAACAATATCATTGAGCCCCAGGTTCAGTATGGTGTCCATCATGCCAGGCATAGAAGCTCTTGCGCCTGATCTTACCGATACTAAAAACGGATTTGAAGGATCGCCGAACTTTTTGCCGACTACCTTTTCTGCGCCTGCAAGGGCTGTGTATATCTGATCCTCGATATCTTTGGAAATCGCCTTTCCATCCTTATAATACTGGGTACAGGCTTCTGTTGTAACTGTAAAGCCTCTAGGCACTGGTAATCCAAGACTTGTCATCTCCGCCAAATTTGCGCCCTTGCCTCCTAGCAAGTTTTTCATTGAGGCATTACCCTCACTAAATAAATAAACAAATTTCGACATATAAACCTCCATTTATGTATATTATTGATATGTATCCTAATTAATAAGAAAAATATACCTGAAAATTCCCATATCATTATAACACAATATATTTTTTATTAAATAGTTTTTTTGTATTTTGTATACTTGATGCAAATCATCTAAAATTCAACAAAAGTTTAATCAAATTGCACAAAAAACATCCTTATACTGATTAGCATTACCCAATAAATAAGGTTTTTATAACAATACCCCTAATTCCTAATATAGTCCACAAAATGGCTTGAAAACCTTTGCTCTCCATTTTTTAACACCCAAAAGGCTTCCACATCCTCCAACTCCTCAATGAATCCCATCCCATCTTCAATATCCATATTAAAAATCGCTGTAGAAAGGGCATCTGCAACACCAGAATCCTTACTGATTATTGAAACCGACTTGTATTCAACAGAAGGAAACATGGTATCAGAGTCGATTATATGGTGATAATCAATCCCATTCACGGTATAGTATCTTTCATATATTCCGCTTGTAACAAGGGATGCATCTGTAATATCCAAAATATGCAAATCTGGCAGCTTCGACTCTATTTCAGGGTTTTGTATACCCACATTCCAAGGCTGACTGTTCAATGCCTTAAAGCCTATAGCCCTGACATTACCTCCCACGCTTATCAGACCTGATGTAAAACCGTTTTTTATGGCAAGTTGACATACCTGTTCGGTAGCATAGCCCTTAGCTATCGCTCCAACATCAAGACGCATTCCGGCATCCTTCAGATAAACAGTGGACTCTTCTTCATTAATAATAATGCTGTTAATGTCCGTATGCTTTGCCGCTTCAGCTAGACTATCCATTGGAGGCAATTCTGCCGAATCCGGAGCCTCTATTCCCTTTTTGCGATAATCATGCCAAATACTTAGAACTGCACCATATGCAATATTCACATTTCCATCTGTTTTGTCATACCACAGCTTTGAAAATTTCAAAAGATCAATTATTCTTCTGTCTACCTTCACAGGCACCTTGCCGGCCTGCTCATTCACACTTTTCAAATTGTTAATACCCTCATAGCTGTTATATATATCATAAAGCTGATGGTATTCACTCAGACTGTCATAAATCAACTGGGAGTGTCTTGCGAATTCCTCCTTGTCGTCTGTATATGCAATAATCGTAGTCTTTGTGTCAAAAAGACGCAAGAAGGTAGCTTCATAACGCGTAGGCTTATTTAATCCGCAGGCAGTGGTATTCAGCGCCAAGACTACAACAACAAGCAATACGCATGTCTGCTGTATTATACTACTGTGTTTTTTTATTGTTCTAAATAAGCATGTTTTGTTCATGATCCAGTATTTTATTTCATTCATTCCTATAGCACCATTTCAAAACAAAATCAAAGAGGCAATTTCAGTGCCTCTTTGATAAATATTATCACAAATTTTTAATGAATTCTATTTTCGTTCCTAATTAGCATTCTGTGAAGCCTTTTCTAATATAGTTAGAAAATCTGTTACATGAATTGTTACAGAGCTTGAAAGCTCAACATCAGTAGGAACGCCTTCCTTCAACGCAATTCCTTTGATGTCATTTATCGACTTGCCAGTAGCATATTTTGCAAAGGCAGCAGCCTGTTCATTCCATTCCTTCTTTATGGATGATGCCTTCCTCATACTATATAAATCACCCAGCTCATTCTTGGTTTTCAATTCTGCTGTCTTTGTGTCTAGTGTCAGCTTACCTTCAGTTGTAAATTTGACATCTGACTGTGAACCATCGATAATACTGCTTGTGACTTTTCCGTCAGCTCCAAAGGTAGCTGCAGTATACATCGAATAAGCCTGAGCCACACCTTCCCTATCAGCCGTTGCATCCTTAGAATTTTTTATAGTAGTTACTATTCCAAGTCCCAGCTTATCGCCTTTCTTTGCTCCAAGAGCCTGAGCATTTATTACTGCTTTCTCAACGGCAGCAATATAGTCACTAACATGTATGGTTACAGAAGACGTAAGCTCTGGCGCTGTAGGTACGCCCGATTCATTTAAAGCTATTCCCTTTACTTCGTCAAGAGTCTTACCTGTTACATAAGCTGCAAAAGCATTAGCCTGTTCAAACCACTCCTTCTTAATTGACGAGGCCTTCGCCATTCCATACTCAGTATTCCGTTCCTGCTTGGTGCTGAAAACTGTATTTAGGGGAGTTAGTATCTTTCCTGTCTCCGAAAAATTAACCCTTGTCTGGGCAGCATCTATCTTGCAGTTTGTGATCCTTCCATCTGCATCTACCGTGACTGCCACTACTGACGAGTCTATCTGTGCAACTCCATCCTTCTCCCCTGCATCAGCTGATGATGAAACTGATGAAATAACCGCAAGTCCCGTCTTAAGTTCGCTGCCAGTTCCTCCTGCCTGATTGTCCTGACCTGTCTGATTTTCCTGACCACAAGCTGTCAGCATTAGCAAAGCAAGAATAAAGCATAAAAATAGCGCAATAATTTTTTTCATAATAAGCTCCTCCATCATATAAATCTAAAATATCCTAGTTTTATACCATCCATTTGTTATCCAATCCTCTCAAACGCTGGTATAATAAATTTCAGTAGTGTGGCTGTCACAATACCTGCAACAACCCCTGACACCAGCAGGAAGGGCATGTATGCCCATAAATACATCCCAGTGTAAATAAATGTTACTGCAATGAGCTGTCCAAGATTGTGGGCAACAGCTCCTGATATACTTACTGTCACGTATGACGCCTTATTTTTGAAGGCCATCATCAAAACCAGCATTACTGTCAGTGATAGTATGCCACCTGAAATACTCAGTATTCCTGCTATCACTCCTCTCGTCACCATTACAAATAGTCCTTTTAAAATCGCTATGGAATATGCCTGATCCTTTTTAAGAAAAAACAACGCATACATTACAGCAATATTTGACAAACCGAACTTAACTCCAGGAACAGGAAGCGGAAGTGCCGGGAGGGCATTTTCAACAATCGACAGAATCAGGGCAAGTGCAAAAATCAGACCGGTCAATACAAGCCCTCTTGTCTTTTGGGAACCTGCTTTGTGAACTCTTGCCGTTTCCATCCTTGCTCTGCGGCCACTTATATTGTTGTCAGTTTTCTCGTTCATCCATTACTCCTATTACAATATCCGGCTCATCACCATTCCAACCTCCGGCAGGTATAAGCTTCACAATCACACCGTTGGGAAGACAAGCAGCACTTTGTCCTGCCAGATGTATCTTACCTGTCTTTATACACACCTTATCAGGGCAATCCGACTCAATAAATTGGATATTTCCTTCACCATCCATCCGTAAAATCACACTTTCCGCCTGGGGAACGATAAATTCTTTTTCCT
Organism: uncultured Oscillospiraceae bacterium; assembly: GCA_964512095.1. GTDB lineage: Bacteria > Bacillota > Clostridia > Acetivibrionales > DTU013 > DTU013. The sequence goes on along the minus strand of CAZEIH010000037.1, from coordinate 7,556 downwards.
GCCCGTCTGTCAGCTCAACTATCTTCACCAGCTGGGAGTAATAATATATCTCAGCCCTTACAGGCTTTCCTGAAACCGTTGAACTATAAAAGAACCATATTGCCGCTGCTACTGCAATAATAGCTGTAATCACAAGTATGTCGGTCCTTTTAAAAAATTTCATATCCCTATCCTGCCTAAACACTCAAGTATAATTTGACATCTACATTCAACTTCTAGATAATGAATAATATTTACCCACAGTACAGCTGTATAAACATCCCAAGATAACAACTTCATATGATAACAGATATAAATACAGTGGCTACTAGCGAACCCATTATTATGACATAGTTTTGGATCGCAGTAATAAAGGTCACTGTCTTGTCCTGATGCTTCAAAAATATGCTTATATTTCGCTGTACCACAAAAATCGACACCAGTGATATAAGACATATCGGAGATAATATATTTATAACAACCATTGCTATGATGGAAATGTAGGCTAAATAGTAAACAGCCGCAAACAAATACAACGCCTTTTTACCTAAATAGTATGGTAATGTATATCTTTTAACAGCTATATCCTTATCGATATCACAAATGTTGTTCGCAAGCATAATATTTGCAGTAGTACAAACCGGAGGTATTGACAATAGCAATAGTGACACCACCGGCCATACCATAATTTCCAAACCTATCTTATCCCAGCTTAAGCTGTATACCAAAAAAGTTCCTGCAGGCATATTTATATATAAAAGAAGAAACGGTATGAACAATCCATAAAAAACACCAGAAAGCAACTCTCCCAGCGGTTGTCTTGATATTGGTACAGGACCGTAGGTGTAAAGCACACCGGCAGTAAAGCAAATCCCGCCGACAAGTAGAACCACAATATCGGTAATAAGAGCCAGATATATACCCAAAGCAGTACTAATTCCAAAAAGCAGGTAAATAATTACAAGAGCTGTCCTTCTTTTAAACTGGAGCTGCTGATCGTTAGTCTTTGTGTCAATATAATTATTTATAGCAGTGGTTGTCAGGTCAAACACAAACATAGAGAAAAAGAAGACAAGGGTTCTCAACCAATCTACGCGGTAGCCCTTGTAAAATATATAGCCTATGGCCAGTAGAAATGCAAAGGTACTGGTAATTTTCGTCTTAATCTCAATATAACTAAAAAATCGTTTCATGAAACACCTGGCTAGGCATTTGTCCCATCGGCAGAAAATACTCTAAAGGCCTTGTTTACAACCTCAATAAGACACAATTTCTTTTCTTCTGCTAATGTAAGCCTATCCATTATCCTTAAATACTTATTGTAATACTTCTTAGCCAACAATCTGGTTAAAATTAAACCCTTAGCATTTCTGACTGCCTCATTAAGCTCAACTGTAGAAAGTACATGCCTCTTAGCCTTATTTTTTAAATCACTATCTGCCTCAAATGCCTTGATTATGGGTAAGGTCATAACATCCTTTTCAAAATCGGACCGGACTGGCTTTTGGGCGACGCTTTCCGTCGCTTCAAAATCCATACAGTCATCAATCAATTGGAATATCATTCCAAGACAGCGGCCCATCTTTTTATACAGCTTAATTTCTGAGCCTTCGCAGCCTGAAAGAGTGGCTCCCGCAAAGAATGACGCTTCAAACAACGCAGCAGTCTTACCGCTAATTATCTTCAAATACTTATATACAGTAAGGTCATAGTTGCCATTATTTATATGCTGGAACAGTTCTCCTAAGCAAACCCTGGAAATATAGTCCGGTATATTAATATCAAAAAAATCCTTCTTATTACTGACAGAAGCCGCCAGCCCCAGCGCAACACTCAACAAATAATCTCCACATATAACTGCAGTCTTCTTCCCAAACCTCTTCTGCAACGTCGGTGCCCCCCGCCTAATATCAGCATCATCGATAACATCATCATGGACCAGCGTAGCAAGATGCAACAGCTCAATAGCTGCAGCTAATTTGACAGCATTAATATCCACTAGACTATCCTTGTTTATAGCACATGTTAGCAGTGATACACCACGAATAAATTTGCCCTTAGTCCCTGCCATATGCTGCACATATGTCTTGACCAGTGCAGGGGAGGAAAATAGCGCTTTATCTACCTCCTCCCTGGATTTTGACAGAGCTCTGTTAAAGTCAATATGAGTAATATCTACAGTCGCTTTAGCGTCAGTCATGATATAAATACCACTTTCTAACCCTCTTCACATTTTTCCATTTTCTTTTAAGTACAGGCATTGCATAATAATCAAGTCCCAATGTTCTTCCTGCTGCAATCAGTAGCGCAATACCGGCAAAGACCATCCAGAAGGTGTTTAGGTACAAGCCTGTGGTTGTTACAAACATTGCCTGGAGTATCAATGAAGCTGCTGAAGCAGGTGTAGTGAACAACCCACCAATGAGCGCTAAGCCGATCAATATTTCAGCCACAACTATAAATACTTGCATAAACAACTGGACCGATTCATTGGGCAGAATAAGGTTGTTAATAAACGAGTTGACAATGGGAACATCCAGCTTAAACGCATAATCTCCAATTGTTGAATGCATAGGATCCTTTCCACTAACAAAAAGCACCTTAAACAAGCCCAAAAAGTCAAAGTTCAGTATAGCTGTACCAACTGAGCTGACTAGCTCAGCCCCACCTTCAGCGGCAGGTGTTGCCGAGCTCACCACATCGGTAGCTACATTCATCACGTCAGTGGCCGTACTTAACACATCAGCATTTGACGATACACTCTGTACAACTCCTGTTGCTGCACTAATAGTATCAGTAGCCGCACTTGCAGCATCGGCAGGTGTTGCTCCGCTTGTCCCGTTGGTAGCTCCGCCATTTAATATATTATCATACCATAAATTTGCTCCATTAAAAAACCCATAAAGCTTTGGCGACACAAACCAACCCTCAAGTATCTTCATAATACCCTCAAAGAGCCATACAGCACCAAGCCAAACTCTCAGTGGCATCAGTAGGAAGCTTGGTGTCCTATTGGATAAATGCCCCCCTACAAAGCTTCTGCGGTTTCTTATAGTAAAGAACTCATGCTTCAGGTAGCTGAATATTTTGTTCCATCCCAGCACCTGAATGAAGTATAAGATATTAATAAAATGCTTAACAAACATCGCCAAAAATGACGGTAAGCTAAACATCCTGTTGGGCAAACCTACATGGGCCACTCCATAGCGACCGCCCAGACTTACCATGATCCCGTGGAACGCAGGCTTATAAACCTCCATCTCACCCTTGCCTGTTATTGCACAGACAATATTGCGTGCAACTACATCTGCACTTTGCTCACAGTTCTCAACCACTAGAGGTACGGACCTCTTCTCCCCCTCAGGAATATACATCATATTATCGCCTGCAACATATACACGGTCATCATCTACCGAGCGCAAATACTGATCCAGCTTGATGCGTCCCCTATCTCCTGCTTCCAGTTTAAGTGCGGCCTTAGAAGTAATGTCTGCAGCTTCGATGCCTGCTGCCCATATTATGGTTCCTGATGCTTCTCGTATTTTCTTGTCGTTTTTCTTTATATCAATAAAGTCGCTTCCAATATTGATTACACCGGTATCTAGTAACACCCTAACGCCCATCCTATTAAGACGCTTTTCTACTTTTATAGAAAGCCTTTCAGGTAATGCCGGCACAGTACGTTTTAGCACATCAATAATGGTAATGGTAACAAGGTCTCGCTCAACCTCATACTTATCACAAAGAATTGGCATGTATTCTGCCAGCTCCCCCGCCATTTCAACGCCAGTAAAACCTGCGCCCACCACATGGAAGGTCAGCAATCTCCTCTTTTCATCTGGATCCGTTTCCTTGACAGCCTTTCTAAAGGTGTTTTGTATATGCTCCCTGAGAATAACAGCATCTTCAAAGCTCCAAAGCTTGAAAGCATTCTCCTTGGCCCCTTCAACTCCGAAATATGTCGGTTTAGAGCCTGCACACAACACAAGATAATCATAAGAATACTGATGATTGGTACCTAACACCGTCTTGCTTTCAAAATCCACAGACATAACCGTGTCTAGCTTCACATCCACTCTTCGTCCTGCAAATATCCTTGCCAGGCTCAATTTAATGCTATCCTCATCCACCCTGCCGGCTGCAATTTCATGAAGCTCAGTAAGCATAGTATGAAAGGGGTTTTTGTCAATAATGGTAATCGACACATCGCCACTTTTTTTGAGCCTTCTCTCCAGCTTTTTTGCTGTTAATACCCCGGCATATCCGGCACCAATAATAACAATTTTTGTATTCATCATAATCTCCCGAATAATTATTAGCTTAGCATAAACTATTACTACATTCTTCATTCCCATTATAGACATCTTCAAACAGGACTATTAAAAAAATTAATGGAAAGTCAATTCGCATCGCTCAGGGAATCAGGTGGAGACTGAGGCGACCTATAGATGTCGGAGTATTCTGAAGACATAGATAAACACGGGGACACATCTTTTGTTTTGCCGTGCAACAAAAGATGCGTCCCCGTGTTTCATTAATAATAATATCTTAGAAATCAAACCTTCCGTCGAAATAAGAATCCAGTTCATCTATTTTGATCCTTACCTGTTCCATAGTGTCTCTATCTCTTATGGTAACACTTTCATCGTCAAGAGAATCAAAATCAAATGTGACACAGTATGGCGTTCCAATTTCATCCTGTCTCCTGTAACGTTTTCCAATACTGGCGGTTTCATCGTATTCACACACATATTTGACTGACAGCTTTTCATAAACCTTAAATGCATCCTCTCCAAGCTTCTTTGAAAGAGGGAGAACAGCAATCTTAACCGGAGCCAGGGCTGGATGGAAATGCAATACTGTTCTCACATCCCCCTCTGCTACCTCTTCCTCATCATAAGCCTCACACAGGAAGGCCAATGTAACCCTGTCTGCCCCAAGTGAAGGCTCGACACAGTACGGTACAAATTTTTTGTTAGTCGTTGGATCAAAATATGAGAGGTCATCCTTGGAATGCTCCATATGTTGCTTCAGGTCAAAGTCAGTCCTATTAGCAATACCCCATAGCTCACCCCATCCAAAGGGGAATTTGAATTCTATATCTGTAGTCGCTTTACTATAATGTGACAACTCTTCCTTCGCATGGTCTCTAAGCTTTAGGCTCTCTTTGGCCAATCCAAACCTCAGTAGCCAATTGTAGCAGAAGTCCTTCCAATAAACAAACCACTCCATATCAGTTCCTGGCTCACAGAAAAATTCAAGCTCCATCTGTTCAAACTCACGAATCCTAAAAATGAAATTGCCGGGTGTGATCTCATTTCTAAAAGACTTGCCTATCTGACCTATACCAAGGGGAAGCTTTCTCCTTGTACTCCTCTGGACATTCTTAAAATTCACAAATATGCCCTGAGCTGTCTCAGGCCTCAAAAATATTTCCGCCTGGGAATCCTCAGTAACACCCTGAAAAGTCTTAAACATCAGGTTAAACTTGCGTATATCGGTAAAATTAGCAGAACCACATTTAGGACATTTAACACCCTTTTCCTTTATGTAAGCCATCAGTTGGTCATAGTCCCAACCATCCACTGCCAGTTCAATGTCATTCTCCTTATTCCAGTCCTCAATGAGCTTATCAGCCCTATTTCTTGTCTTACAATCCTTACAGTCTATCAGTGGATCGCTGAAGCCGCCCACATGTCCGGATGCTACCCATACCTGAGGATTCATCAATATAGCGCAGTCAACACCCACATTATATTTGTTCTCCTGAACGAATTTCTTCCACCATGCTTTTTTTACATTATTCTTGAGTTCAACGCCCAGCGGACCGTAATCCCATGAATTTGCCAGACCGCCATATATATCCGAACCGGGATATACAAAACCTCTATTTTTTGAAAGGGCTACTATTTTTTCCATTGGTTTTTCTAACATATGAAGCCTCCATATCATTTTTTATCTATGTCTCCATAAGACGCTAACCTCTATAGGACGCCATTCACTTTTTATCAACTGCTATACCACTGATTTCGTTGAGTACCCTGTGAGCCGCCTCCAATTTGGTCATAAGCGGTAGATCAGCAATCGATCCATCCCTCTTTATTATCTTAATAATATTAGTGTCTGTACCAAAACCAGCCCCCTCCATGGTAACATCATTGGCAACAATAATATCCAGGTTTTTAGCATCAATTTTCTTTAAAGCGTTTTCAACAAGATGATCCGTCTCGGCACAAAAGCCTACTAATATCTTATCCCCCTTAATGCTACCCAATTCCTTTAGTATGTCGGGGTTCTTTTCCAACCTTACAACAAATTCGTCATCCTTCTTTTTTATTTTAAGTGCAGAAAGCTCAGCGGCTCTGAAATCAGCCACTGCTGCCGCCATCACCACAGCATCGCATCCAGCAAAATCATTCATTATTGCATCATGCATTTCACAAGCTGTCGTTACCGAGATTAACTTAACGCCTCTTGGCACCTCAAGTGACACAGGTCCTGACACCAGAACCACCTGCGCGCCTCGCTCCGCAGCTGCCTGAGCAACTGCATAGCCCATCTTTCCGGAGGAATAGTTGGAAATATACCTAACCGGGTCCAGATCCTCCCTTGTAGGACCTGCTGAGACAAGAACCTTAAGGCCCTTCAAATCGCAAACTGGATTGAGTAGGTTTACTGCCGTATCTACTATCGTAGCAGGCTCTGGAAGCCTTCCCTTGCCTGAAGAGCCCTCGGCCATAACACCAGTTTCCGGCTCCATGAAGAAGTATCCTAGCTCCCTTAGCTTTTCTATATTCCGTTGAACTACCTCATTAGCGTACATATCATAATTCATTGCAGGCACTATCAGTACTGGAGCTTTTGTAGCAAGAATTGTAGTGCTTAACATATCGTCTGCAATACCTGACGCCATTTTCCCAATTATATTTGCAGTAGCCGGAGCTATTAAAAAAAGGTCTGCCCTTTGAGCTAGAGAAATATGCTTTATATCCCAGTATTCCGGTTCTTCAAACATATCCGTCACCACCGGCTTATGCGACAATGAACGAAAGGTCAACGGCGTTACAAATTTTTGAGCATTGGCAGTCATGATAACATCCACATCGGCTCCTAGCTTTTTTAAACGGCTAACAACCTCAACCACCTTATAGGCAGCTATTCCGCCACAAACTCCAACTACCACGGATTTGTCCTTTAACACCATCATGATGCCTCCTTACAATTTCCACTGGGGGCTGGCCCCATACCCCCTCGCTACGAGCGAAATTAATTCGCCATAGGCTACTCTGACCTGTCATTACTTGACACCTTGATCAATTGATTCTGCCTAGAATTGGATTTAGCTGCCTATTTAATTCCGCTTCTTGTCCTAATATAGGTGATTTTGTCTTCGCTAATCTCGTTAAGTGCTACAGTAACCGGCTTCTCAGAAGCACATCTTGTCAGTTTATTGGAACCCTCTGACAGCTGTCTAGCTCTTTTAGCAGTGGCCACAACCAAAGTATATCTGCTGTCCACCTTATCTAAAAGTGAACTAAGTGGTGGAAATATCATATATCCTGCCTCCCTTGAAAGTT
>CAZEIH010000036.1:14109-27143 GCA_964512095.1 uncultured Oscillospiraceae bacterium | reverse complement strand
CCTTTGTGCCTTTGTGCCTTTGTGCCTTTGTGCCTTTGTGCCTTTGTGCCTTTGTAAGTATTTGTGCCTTTGTAAGTATTTGTGCCTTTGTAAGTATTTGTGCCTTTGTAAGTATTTGTGCTAATTGATAGTGATTATCAATTAGCGTTCTAAAGAAAAGCAGCCCAGCTGCTCGTCTACTACATCTATACCATCCTGTATAAACTAACTTTTATAGGACCGCTACTTTAGCTAGCCCATGGAATTCCTGACCTAGCCTAAACAAGCTCTATAGCCCTTGCCATATTGCGGTCTATTGCATATCTGCTATCCTTTACATTAATAATGTAATTACCTGCAAGAACAGAAATCAAGGTGAGCTCTTCCCCCTCACAACATCCAAGAGCAAAAAGGAACTTGCGCATCTTCTCATTTCCATTCACAGCCTTGATCCGACCTATGTGTCCGGGTTTTGCTTGATATACTGGCATATCGCTCGCTCCTCTTTCTCAATTCATTTCTCGATATTGATAATCGTTATCATTACACTAATATAATACATTATGATAAAAGCATTGTCAATAAGCAATTTGCTAAAGTCAAGTCGCTTCGCTCAGGCGTCAGGTGGAAAAGTAAATTCCACCCCAAATTTCGAGATGGTCGAATTTAGTTTTGCAAATTAACAGGAATCGCATAAGAGATGAATGCGATACGTATGAGCCGCAGAAGGTTCCCATGTTCTTTATTGACGGTAGCATGCAGACTAACTGCATGCTATAATATATATTGTCATTATTCAATAGAGGGGGCTAATACATTGGGCAGCACATATATACAGATTTCAGCTGGTTTGGCACCAGCGATTGTTTTCTTTCTAATTCTTTATTTTGTTCAGAAAAATCATAAAATAAGAAATATTATATCTGCCACAGCACTTTTTGTATGCTGCATAACAAGCTTGATTGTATCGTTCAGTGGCGGCACAGTAGAATCAGCAGCAAAAAAGGAGACTACATTGGACAAGCTAGGCATTATATATGCAGTTGCCGAAGCAGGTGAACCTGATCATGCAGCTCAGATGCTCCAGGATTTACGGGAGACCCAGGTAGTTGATGATGATATATCCCTCTGTGCTGCAAGGCTCTATGCTAAAAACGGTAATTTTAGAGCAGCCAAAGTCTTATACGAAAAGGTATTGGACCTATCTAGCGGTGTTGCGATGACCGGAGGCAGCAGTCCACAGGCAACTGGTGGCGTTGCGCAAACAACTGACAACGATACTCAAACAACTGACGGCAATACTCAAACAACTGAAAGCGATATACAATCGCCTGACAACAATACACAGTCCCCTGACAGCGATACGCAATCACCTGGAGGCAGCGCACTAACAGCAACCAATGAGGCCTTGATGCAGGAGTACGAAGCAGTTGTTGCTGTAGCTAATGATGCTAAAATCGACTATGTTCTATTGAACCATTTTGACAGTGAAAGCAGTGATATCCCCTCAAATACTACCCAAAGCAGTACAATTAGTGATGCAGCCTATGACGCAGTGAATAAATCGATTAGCTCCTCAGCGGGGAATGACTTGGTTTATTCTGATGTAGCCTACTCAGTAGTTGAAACGTCAAGGATGTATGATGAATACATAGAAAATGGGGCAATTGACACAAAGAAGACAGAAAGACAGTTGGCGACAATTAATATCCTTGCAGAAGAAAATCCTCAGCTACTGGAAATACCCCAATTTCGCACTGCCCGTCTCAAAATGCAGATACTATGTGAGGATTACGAAGGTATCACAGGCAGTGTGGACGAAAACTCTGACTATAATGAATTGCTCATAGTATCAGAATTATACATAAACTCATACCTGGAAACATCCAAGTTTCAAGACAGCTATACGCAAACCAGCAAGGATAAGTATTCTGCAGTCACCAATCAACTGGAAAAGGTGTATGACAATAGCTTTGCAAGCGAGAAAAAAAGCATTAGAGAGCCTGTCAAGGAGCAGATCAAAAGCCTAAAGAATGCTAAAAGCAAACCAGCCCTCTATAGTATTGAGGAAGGCCTGCTTGATTATACAAAAGGCGACAGTGCATATGACAGCACCAAGGTTTTTCTACAACTAGCCAAAATAGAAAATTCCATCGGCAATAAGAAAACTGCCGAGAGCTATATAAATTCATCGCTGAACACAGTGGGAGACTGCGATGATAATAGCTTCACCCAGCCCATGTATGAAATCGTTGGCATTATATCCGATAAGGACGACCCAGAAAGGCTCAAGGATGTCGCTGGATATGTGGATAGAGTACTAACAAACACCATGACCATACAGATGCCGGACAAGCTCACCTCACAAAATCCTGAGGCCGGGGTCACCGATGACAGCAAGGACATAGGCAATTTGACAGGCACTAAAGATAGCACTGCCGGAGACACAGCCATTACTACCCAGGAATTCAGCACAACCCTCACTGACTTTGTCAGCCAGAAACGTGCCTCAATCAACATTGTTAATGTAGACACTTCAGACTTCTCAAAAGTCAGTGCCACATTTAACATAGACGAATCAGTTTCCTATTCCGAAGAGGAACTTGCTTCAATACTGAGGATACAAGATTGTGGAGCTGACATAAGTGATTTTACTCTAAAAAAGGTAGAATACAGCGGGGCTAACATACTAATGGTCTGCGACGTATCTGGCAGTATGTCAGGCACACCAATAAACCACCTAAGGGAGGCCATTGCTCTATTTGTTGACAACCGCTCAAGCATCGAGAACCTTGCACTTATGACCTTTAACTCAGGTGTTGATAAGTTTTACAGCTTTGATTCCACATCAGATGAATTGCTTGCTGCGGCACATTCATTGCAAGCAACTGGCGGCACAAATATGTTTGATGCTGTTGTTGATGCTATCAGCCGCTTCTCCACCCGTCAGGGAGAGCTAAATTGCATAATATTGCTTTCTGATGGTGCAGATAACACACCACGTTCCGCCTCAGATATTTCCGCAAGTATAGGCAGTGTGTGTGCCTCAAAAGGTATATCACTGTATTCCATAGGCCTTGGCGGGTCGGTAGACACTGCCTATCTCAACAGCTTCGCCGCTCCCACAGGAGGCAGCTACCTGCATGTTACTGATTCAGTTACCCTTAATTCTTTTTATGAATACCTGCACAACCAGATATTAAACCAGTACATTATTACATTTAACGCAGAAGATACATTAAGTGTTTCCAGAACACTTAAAATTTCAGTAAAAGACGATTCTCTCTCTTATGATATTGTGCCATACTCCCTTGAAAGCGATAGCGATTTAACAGATACAGACTTTGATGATAGCCAAAACAGTCCAATATATATGGATAACAAGTCGGTATCAGGGCTTAACCCAAAGCTGTTGTATAAAGGTAGCAGCAGCTATAATGTCAACCTTCAGGGCAGCGGCTTTACAGCAGATGACAATATAAGCGTTGCACTAAAGGGAAACCTAGATTATGAAAGCGACAAAATAAGCTGCCAGTATGTCGATGACACTACCATAGCACTAACAATACCAGCCGGTGTTGCCTGTGGAACATACGATGTCCATGTAACAATAAATGGCAAAAAGGCTATTTTGGATAACGGACTAACTATAGTAACCCAAGGAAGTGAAAAAACAACGTCGTTTGGCCCATATGTATTTACATCATACAATAAGGTAGTTGACAAAAATACAACCACCTTATCAGGCTATGTCAATATGAATGGATGGCTGGGCTTCAAGGATGAGGTTGTTTTGACGGGCAACCTTGAGGATGCGAAAATCAAGCTTACTGATAGCTACGGATCATATATCCAGTATTACACCGGTACAAGTGAAGGACTTGCATCCTATCTTGCAAAAAACAACCGTACCATTGACCTACCATCACTTGGCACAATGATTCTGTACAATGATACTACTCACAGCCCTTCAAGTGAGGATTATAAGGTAGATACAGCAGTTCTCCCCGCTTTATACATTTCTAATGTAATGACACTTGCAACTCCGGGGTTGGAGCTATATCCAGACCGCATTGTCATTGATGCTTCTGCATTCACAACCGATTTCCCTTTCCAGAAGAAGCTCTTAAAATCAAGCGGTTTAACAAAGGTATTTTCTTTTGACTTAGATATACAATGCCTATTAACATCAAAAAATGTCGGCATAAATCTTGAGTATAAATCTAAAACCGACAACAAAACATATTCGCCGATAAATTTAGGAGCAATGCCTATATACTACAGTCCTGGTAGCTTTGAGCTAAAACTCAACACAGTCAAAAATGAGTACTACATAAAATACATAGCTAGAATCGCATTTATAGACGGAGATGGAGTTGGTATTTCTCTTAAATGGGATGGCAACCTTGTACCAAAAGAAGTCCGCCTATACGCAGATATAAATATCAATACCACTGTAAGCGGCATTCCGGTGACCTACAGCGATTTTATGATTGGTCTAACAGACATAAACACTAACACCAACATACTAAACTGGAAATTCGAAGGTAGTATGTCGGTCAGTGCAGCAAAGATCAGTGCAGTACTTCCAAAGCTGGAAAAGTGGATTGGAGACGTCAGCGTAATCAAGCTGGAGGATGCCAAGCTAGCTTTTAGCCTGGGACAGAAATACATCAGTGTATCAACAGATGTAAAGCTATTTGAAGAAATAACACTAGCAAAGGCTTTAATAGAAGCAGGTAATTTCAGCTACTCTAATCAATTGCTTAACATGGACAGCGAAGACGTAACAGGCCTTCATGCTGCGCTTACTCTAGGAATCATGTGGAACTCCAAAAATTGTGACATAGACCTATCGGGAACAGTTGATCTGGCAGTTACCAATAGGGTAATCGGTACCACAGTTACAGGGACCTGCGATGTGGAAGTAAGATGGTGGATATTTGATAAAGGCCTCTACGCCCAAGGATCAACCTTCTTAGGAATGTACAAGAATCACAAAAACGAAGTGGTTTTTGCTGTAAAGGCCAGAACTTACTCAGACAAAAAGGGATCCAAGGAAATCTTTGTTGCCTGGTCCAAGGAAGGCGGATTGGATGCGGGAAGTAAAAAGCTTTAGAAACTTCAAATAAAAGCCATGTAAGGCCGCACATATTAGCTCGTGTATGCTAGGCTGTATATGTAAAATCAGGAGGAATGCTTTATGCTAACAACACTAAAACACCATGGTACAATAAAACGATTATTTCTTATAATAATAAGCTCCATAATAATACTGTCCAACTCTATCGCTGTAATTGCAGCAACAGAATCCACACTCCTATTCACCCTCAGTGAAACTAGGAATATGTCAATCACAGTAATCTACGACAGTGAAATACCTATTATTGAATTTATATCTCCCTCTGGTGAGAAGCTCAAGGAGGGCGCTGTCACAGAGGACAAAATGAAAGTAATACATGCCCAAGGAGCCATTAACTATCTGATACCCAATGCTGTCCGCGGCGACTGGTATATTGAATACGACAAGCTTACGAACAAGGAGCTTGAAGTTAACTATGCTCCTTACGCAGATAGCATCTGCATAGAAAGCTTCAAAATACTAAGCACAAACACCTCCGAAAATACTGCAGATGTGGAGTTTGAAGTATCCTTCACCAATAACTCTGTATACCAGTACATTGTATATGCAGTCACCACAGACAAAGACTCCCTTGCCAGCGGCCAAAAAGAGCTCAAAAAAGGCTCTGCTATAGCAGGTAGCCTTGTTACTGAGCAAATAAACCTATCTTCCCTATCAAGCTATGACAACTACCGCCTAATGCTGGAGGTTTATCTGGATTCATCGGGTATAGAGGTGTTTGACACGGCAATCACCAGCGAGACATTTTCCTATACAAACAACAATGCTCCCGAAGAAATAAGTGACTTTTTTGTAGAAATCGATTTATCAGAGGAATCTCTGTTAATCGATTGGACTGAATACTCTGTACGCTGCGATGAATATATAGCAGCAGTCTATACCCCTAACGACCTTAATGAGCCCATGTTCTCCAATACATTTGAATCAGGTATCACAAGTACATCAATAATCATTGATCCCTCTGTGGAGTATCTCCGGGTAGAATTATCATATAGGCTCAGAGGCGTTACCTCCCAATTGCTACGGAAGGATATCCGGCTAGACAATGGGATTACTGTAGCCTTTGTTACTCCATCACAAACCAACTCCTCACAGGCTGTAATTGAGTATAATACTGACAAAAACATAAAGGCTGTAGTTACGGTAAATGGCGCCACCGATGATGTTCAGCTGTCCGGAAGCGGCCAGTTTTCAGTCACTCTTAGTGATTTCACAAATGACGTCAGTATTTCCTACAGTCCAGAATCAAATGTACGATTTATTGTCAGACGAGATATCTACTCAGACAGGATAGCACCAATACTGCTACTATATGAGAATAAAACAACAATCACTACCACCGAACCAAGCTACACTCTAGCTGGCGAAACAGAGCCGGGCTGTGTTCTAACAGTAAATCAACAAGCCGTTACCCTCAAGGAGGACGGTACATTTTTACACAAGCTAGCATTATCTAAGGGAAATAATGAATTTACCATAACGGCCACTGACACTGCTGGCAATTCATCAATGCAGAAAATAAACATAAGAATGGGTGACTCCTCCGCTGGAACAACCACTGACATAGACAAGACCTTTTTTATGCGTTACCTGCCCCTTATTATAGCGTTCATTCTAAGCATTGGAATAGTGGCTTGTATACTCCTACTCTCTCGTTCATACGCCAAGCAAGCACCCCATGGACGACCTAGGGCTATATTAACTGTAGTGCGGAACATTCTCGTAATTATCTCAGCTCTTGGTCTAGAGGTTCTTGCCTATTTGCTCTATAAGCGACAAACAGCTTCCAAGGCTATCAATACGACAGAATACGCCAAGCTGGTTGAAAAATCAGTTCAGGATGCATATCAGGCGATACTTGTCTTTGAGAGGTATAACACCCTCTTTGTAACTGCATGCTACCTATTTGGGGCAATACTTCTTGGTGCTATATTGCTATCATTGCTATTATATGTTATAAAGAGAAGTAAAGAAAACAATAGCAAAGAAGGGGTTTAATACCAATGAATCCGAATCACAATCCACCACTCATTCGGCTGGAAGCAGTGGGCATATCTCCCCAAGAAGCAAATAATGTTGTGCTAACTAAAAAAAGATTAATAAAGCTTAGTATTGGGTTTATAATTACAGTTCTCACCAGCGCACTGGTGTCATACCTTACATCACTTTTCCCTAATGCCGAGGGTTTATTTAAGATTGTCCTATCATTAGTAAACTTAATTGCCATTGGATTATTTATATTTGCAGGTATTAGTCTTTTCATATTTCTAGCAATTAATAGAAAAGACTACAGCGGCGGCTATATTGAAGTGTACAGTGATTGTGTAGTAATTATGCAGCGCTCCCACTTCAGCAACGATGATCGCTGGGAAAGCGCCTCAATATGGTACAGAGATATACTACGTATGTGGAATACATCAGATAAAAGCAACTCGCGTATTCTAAGGGAAAACCAGGAGGTAGAGAGATACACAGATGGGGTATGCTTTGAATATATTAGCGGCCACCAATCACATTCCATATCGGTTGCAAATTTGGGTGGCAGGCCGGGAGCAACTATATTCAGGCTCAATTGCAAAGGGTATGCAAAAACTGCAATACTTGATGTTGCAAAGACCATTCACAGCGCCGCCCAAGTTTCTAACCCAAAACTGGAATATCAGATACTTTAACAGGGCTTTCGCAACCGTTTTACTTAAAAACTAGGTGAGATTATAATTGACATACCAAATGGGAATCAGCCTTACTCTTGCTGATCCCCATTTTTTATACAGCCTTCAGAAAACTCCGCAGAGCAGGCTTCTTCATTTGGAATAGAATATGTCTCCTTAGCTTTGAGTACATCATCCTCATTAAGCTCAAAGCCAGTGGGGTTCTCACTGAAAATTTTTTCTTTACTCATACTAAACACCTCTCAAGATTTTACAGTATAGTTACCCCTTGCTTATCACATATAAACAATTATCTAATCCACTCAGTTTTCCTAAATTGCCTGCTCAACTTCAACTGTTGCGCCTAGACCCTCAAGTTCTGATTTGATAGCCAGAGCATCATTAAGAGGAACATTTTCCACTACAATAGAAGGCACATTATCAATTATATCCTTTGCCTCTTTCAACCCACATCCCAGGATTTCCCGTACTGCCTTAATAACAAAGATTGGTTTTTCACCGACACTATGCAATATAACTCTTGCAACAGGGCCATCGTAAGCCGTCTCCACTACCCCTGCCGTGTCTCCCAAGTCTCCAAGCTCTTGCTGGCTCTGCTGAGCTTCCTGGCCTCCTCTAGTTCCCGGAGCTTGCTGGCTCTGCTGATCAGTGGCAGCGGTTGCCGTCCTAGCCGCCCTAGCCTGTTCCTGCCGAATACTCATTTCTAATAAAGCATTGAAATCCCTATTGAAGCATCTCTGTAAATCGTCACTATAACCCACTATTATCTGCGGATTATTTTGGGTGTAATAGGCTAATGCAGTATCAACGCTTTCTTCACGTCTCATAGAATTGCTATGTAAAAACTTGTCTCTAGTATAAAATATTAATTCGTATGTTGTACCTGTTTTTATACCATTTGTTTTATGGGTAGTCCGTCTCTTGAATGCCCATAGGCCTTCATCATTTTTCAATATCTGTGCTTTGGCTCCCTTGAAGTAGAAGGTATAGTGCTTGCCAATCTTTATCGCCTCAACAGATACAGCATTCTGGTAGTCCTCTTCCACCATTTCAAGGCTGTCTGTACTACCCCTTTCTTCAATAAACTTTCTTATCTTTGAAGTACTTGCTTCTGTTGCTCCCAATACAATATTAATCACAATTAATACAATTAAAGCAACGGTTACTGCCAATGCAGTATATACATAGCCTTCCTTAAAAAGGCCTATATAGTAGGGCTCAACTACAAGGGGAAGGGCAATCTGTTCGAGCTCTGCCTGCGACGAATACTCAACAAAGCCAGTTTCTTCAAACCACTCATAGAAGTACCGGTCAAGCTCTTCACCCATACTTTTAACTGTGCCCTTGATATACATATAATCTGTAAGCTCGTCTCTTTCACCCATCAAATATTCAAAGGTATCATTGCAGATTTTATCCGCCTTGCTAAAATCACTTTGCTTCATTCCTACACCGAAAAACTCAGCATCACCGACAGGAACTATGTAATACTCAGTTACAGTGGTTTCCCTACCTGAATCTGATGTTTCAGTGTATTCGGCAAATAAATGCACTATAGCTGCAATTTCTCCTTCAACATAAGCTCCCTTTAATTCATCTACAGATAAATCATACATGTCCCTTGGTCCTTGAATTAATTGTATAAAGCCTGGGCCGAATAAAGCTAACAGCACAACTAGTATTGTGCCCAAAATTATTATCCTTGCTTTAATCTTTCTCATTGCAGCCTTTTGTAACTCACTAAACATTTTTTGCGCCCCCCCAAACACTCTATGTGCTTTTTATTGAAAATCGACACTGTAATAAATTTCATATTACCACATTGTTAATTTATCTGCAATTAATTTCAGTACCCAGAGAAACAAGACATCTGATTAAATACTAGACATAAGTCAATTCGCTTCGCTCAGGGAGTCAGGGGGAGACTGAACTCCACCTGACTAAGGAAGTTAATTAATTCGTCTTCATTCATGGCCGACCTATAGAGGTCAGAGTCTTCTGAAGACATAGATGAAATCTTACTTCACAGTCCTAATTTTATCTTCATACTGATTCTGCAAAATTTTGAAGGTCTCTTCATGACCTCCCACATCTGGGTGGTAAGCCTTGCATAAAGCCTTATATCTTCTTTTTAAATCCTCCCCGGTTGAACAACCCTGAAAAAAGTCCATAGTCCTACCTGCACCATCAGAGGAAGAGTGCACATTTTTATTGATAATTTTCAGCGTATCCTTTGTAATATCCTTAGACAAACGGTGTGCCTTCTCGATTAACGGTATAAACTGCCTTTCAAAAGTATCGAAATCAATTTCAGACTTAAAAGATGACATTTGTTTTGATATCATATTCATAAGACTTACATATTCGCTAAACTTATAACTAAGGGCTGAGTCATGCTTAATGCTCATTGCTATTTCCAACTGTTGCTTAAGCTCATCAAATTCATTGGACATTTCCGAAAGAATATCCATGTACTGTTGACAGCGTTGTGCGTTCTTTCCATCCTCGAATGCGCTTGGAATAGCAGAGTCCATCTCTATTGGCTGTATATCTCCAAAGCCTTGATAGTCCCCCGTAGATATCTCTAAAAGCAATCCCCATTCTCGCCATTCAATTCCAAGTGAAATAATAACAGTAGCAGTTCCTAACAATAAAACTGCAAAATACAGCACTGTAAACACGGATTCTATTGGAGGATATAGCTTTAGATAAGCAAATATACTTATCCCAAAGGTTTTCATTATAATATTATGAAAATAATATGCACAGTAGGCAACCAAGCCTACGCTTGCTGCAATAGAGATGTACAGAGAAAAAGTAAAAAGCTTAATGATTATGAAGTTGAACAATCTCAGCAGGTTCCAAATAACACAAAACCACCTTAAACCCTTACCCCCAGTCCCATTGTGCAGCTCATCATAATCACTTTTACATATATCAAACAAAGCGCAATAACCATCATGGCTTTTATCATATATAAAGTTAAAAATTCCGTTTATGATAGTCATAATAACCGCAAAAAGTTGGGCAGCAATTGTTCCAAATAAAAGCACCACCATGACTATGATAATAATAATTCCACCAAAAAGAATCAGGATTGCTAACATTGTTCCTACGCCCTCTAATAACCCACCTGGGTTTTTAACGATAAGGCTTAGTATTCCCAGTCCCAATATGGCAGCTCCGACTCCCACAAAAACCAAAGCCTTTTCAAGGGCTTTTAGAACTAGCTTTACTGCAATAGATAACAACAGTAACGGTAATGCAATCAAGGCCAAAATATTTATTTTAAACACCTTTAAAACAGCTGACATTATTTAGCTCCTTTTACTCATATTTATTGAATTCATATGTGATAAAACTTGCAAATGAATGACTAGGCTTGATATTTAGACTTATACGGTCTCCCGATTCCTTATCCAAATAAACCACAGTTGTGTTATCATATCCCAGACCTATCAAGGGCGTGCCCAGAAAATAATCTGGGGTTCCCAGAATACCGTCCTGAGCATGACATATGGCGTCTAGCCCTGTCCCCAAGGTGATTCCCTTTGGAAAAACAACATTGCTGCCATAAAATTGAACACCTACAAATGTAGCTTTACTAACAGGTGCATAGGTATTTGTCTGATTTTGTACAATTAAAGAAACTCCCTCGTTGTTTGAAGAAGGAATTAGAAAGGTTTCGGCAGGTGCTAGGTTTTTATTGGTAGGCGGCTCATCAAATTTGACTGTATTCCTAATATTATTTATATCAATGATTTCACCGTTGAGCTGTACCTTTCTAGAATATACATCCTCTTTAAGAATTTCAGCCTTTGGCTTATTATTTTCAATTGCGGCGATAAAATCAGTAGGGCTCTTAACGTAGACTGGAAGCTCAAACTGGCTATCCTTATCGACCTTTATAGATTCAAGCTTAACCTCGACATCAAGCATAGCAAGGCTTTTTTCTGAAATATGTACATTACTGACATCATAGGTCCCAGGAAGTAAATCTATGGACTGCCGGAAGCCATTGGCATAATTCAACTTGTTGGAATATCTTTTATTTGAAGAAACATTCCGCAATGATACAGTAATCTCAACTTTATCACGTATTCCCTCAGGTAGTAGCTCATACTCCTTGGGTAAATTCTCCAAGTAGGCTGTACAGCCTGCCCCAAATGACTGCTCGGCTGTTGTCTTTGTGCAACCGACCATCATTGACAGAAGCATTACCATAATTAACGAAAAAGCTATTCTAGATTCATTTATGACAAATCACCCTTTTCTTACATCTTTTACTCTGCTGCATAATCACAGCAACGGTCTACAACTCACTATACCGCTTTGAAGTATCAATTGTAATCGTTTTAGTTTCGATTCACTACCTTACTTATATATTTTATCCACGCTTTGAAGTATCAATTGTAATTGTTTTAGCGGTACCATCCCACAAAACTGCGAAGTTAAAAAGATACGCGTACATTGTACGTATCTTGTAGCACCTTAATTTGCTCCTGTGCGGCCTGACCCAGCTTGTTGCCACTCAAGTCCACGTCATAATCCACGCCCTTATACTTGGAACCGCTCAAACCGCCATTTTCACACATTGTAACTAGTGGTGAAATATCCTTTATCACATTGTTTTTCAAATCAACATTTCTAAGAGAAATCAAACCTTCCATTGGAGTAATGTCCTCAATTTTATTATCACTCAGGGTAAGACTCTCAATTTTTGTAAGCTCCTTTAATGCAGATATATCACTGATGTTGTTTCCTGACAGATAAAGTGTTTCAAGTCCTGTCAGTCCCTTGATTGGACCAATGTCAGTGATTTTATTTCTCGCCAAGTAAAGTCGCGTTAAGCCATAGGCCTCTTCCAAACCTTCCAGGCTACTTATATTGTTTCCCTCTAGTGTAACTACATTGAGCTTCTGCAATTTCCCAAGGGGGATCAGAGACTCTATCTGGTTATTATGCATATAAATCGCCTCTAATTCAGTAAGCTCGCCTAGAACACTTATATCCTTCACTTTATTGTTACCAAGCAAAAGGGTGTTGAGCTTCTTCAGATCCTTCAGCAGTGTTATATCACTTATTTTATTTGCTGTAATAGTGAGATTAGTTAAATTAGGAAACCTCTCTATCCCGTCAAGCAAGTCGAGCTTTTTATTATATAGGTCCAGTTTTGTTATTTCTGCAGGGTCTGTGACTTTGGCTTCAGCTAAAATGCTATCATATATGTCATTGACACT
>CAZEIH010000036.1:7683-14009 GCA_964512095.1 uncultured Oscillospiraceae bacterium | reverse complement strand
CTGAGCTGGCTCCTGCGGTGGCTCAGAGGCCGGCTCAGGCTCAGTTCTGTCTACCAAATCGCCGGAACTATTCTCGTTCCCTATTTCACCTTGCTTGTTTCTTTCTACATCATTTGGTACACTGTTTGTGCCGCATGCAGTCAGAAATAACAGCATAGCGAGCAGAATTGTCATATACTTTCTCATATTGATCGATATCTCCTTATTTGGTAATAGTTACTTTGATTTATGTTACACAACATCATCAAAGTGATAAATTATCTCTTTAGCCATTTGCTCATGATAGTTTATCAAATAAGCAAGGCAAAATCTACATAACCTTGCAATTTATCTATTGTTTTTCACAGCGTTGTGACATGTTTCTGAAAACTTTCTATAAATTGCAATAGAAATGTTGATAAAATTTTACAAATATCGTAGGGTTTAATAAAGACACTCTTTTCAACTGGCATAAAATTCGAGCCACTAAGAAAGGGGACAACACTTCTTTCCGCCACTCTGTTCACAGGCATATAGTTTCTGATTTCCATATGCATCAATAGAGTTAAAAGAAAATGCATATGCATACCAAAGAAATTTATGTGCTTTTGTATGTGGAATGCCCTTGTAGTAGGGCTGATTAAACACATAGGTAAAAGCCTCAATAGTATTTTAGATATGAAAATGATGCCAGCCTCATGCACCATTTCGAGAATATAATATGGGTCGGAATATACCAACCCATATTATATTCTCACATCTAATCCCATAATCTACATACAGCCTTCGAATATTCGTTATTCTTCCTTCGACCACTCATCAAGCTGTCTCATGATTTCATCATAAGTATCCGAGCTAATTTGGGGAAGCTTGCCTCCAAATGCTCTTTCTGCCTGACGGAAGCCTTTTTCTATACCTGCCTTCAGCTCATCAAGCTTGGCTTTGTCTCCACCAGACAGAGCTTTGGCAAAGTCCACTATGCGAGTGCTAACTGCCTTTACTCCCAGATCTCCGTCCTCAGACAATAGCCTTTCGGCTTCAGCCCTGGTTTCTCCGTCAACAAAAATCTTTTCCTTACCTGATAGTACATCCTCAAGCTTCTTTCCCTGATTCACAACCAGCCTTACAACCATTGATCTAAGAGACTCGACCGTTTTCTGAGTTTCGTTCCATAACCGGCTTATCTCTTCCGTATTTCTTCCATTCACTGGTTTGCTATACACAGCACTTTTAGCTTCACCTTTCCCAAGCTCAAGAATAGCAGCCGTATCATCTTTTTGTAAATAATCCTGTTTTACTTCGGATTTTTTGTCGTTTGTATAGACATTTTGCGACCTGTCAGTAGAGTTGATAGGGTTGATCATAGTAATTCCCTCCTTGGTATCAAAATATATCCTATATACTTTATCGGAATTATTGGCATTTCTCATTAATAGAAGATATATAACATTGTTGGCTGACGGCATATCCAGTCAGCTACTTATTTCTTTTGCTTCCATTCTAGAAGTATTAGAAGCATCCGTCTATTTGAATATCATATGTTATTATACCCGCTACAGTTAAAAGTATAAAATGCTGGGAAACAGAGCTGAAACCTACAAGCAAAGTACAGTAGTTTTCTTGGCTGTATGGGATTTCCCGGTTTTTGAGAAATATTGCGCATAGATAGATAAATTCTGATATAATTGAATAGTGATATTGAACAATGTCACAGTCCCCTTCCTCTTAGGTGGGGGTTACCAATTAAAAAAGCTTTCAGTGGCGGGTACAATCTCCCAGTCAGGATGCATGGGCGAGCAGATGACGAAGTCATCGACCAGCCGACGTTGTTCAAACGCCACGTTTAAGTGTGGCGCACGGAGTGTTGCATAGGGCGAATTCATTTCGCCCGTAGCGAGGGAGTATGGGGGCCCGCCCCCATTGTAAATTGAATACTAATATTCAGGGGATGAGCGTCATGGAAAATGAGAAATTATTTGAATTAATGACACAGATGTACTCAGAAATGCAAGCTGGCTTTAAAATGTTTGACTCTCGTTTTGCTGGCATTGACTCTCGTGTTACTGGCCTTGAGTCCGAAATGCGTGGCATTAAGAAAGTATTGCTACAAATTGAGCAGGATCATGGCAAAAAGCTTGAGGTTCTATTTGATGGCATAACCCAGCATACCGACCAGCTAAAACGTATTGAAGAGCGATTAAGTAAGCATGATGAATTTATTCTAACACACGTTAAATAGCATGGTTTAGTCATACTTCTATTGGTTTCATCCTCACTATTCGACATGTTCGGTCAAAATACTTTTTGGAGCAAATTTCAAAAAGGCTGGCGCAACTCTCGCACCAGCCTTTCATCAGCCTTATATGAGTTTTCTGTTTAGCCTCATCTCCTTATTTGGCCCGGGGGGGTGACTATCCCTTGCCACAATCAGGCGACTTGCCCCTCCCCACCTTACACTTACTGCCTTGTCAACGCAACAACTAATTCATTCATAGCATCCATAACGTCTGAAGCAGTTACGGTACCCTTCGGGCTAAAACTACCATCTGCATCCAGCTTCATAACACCTGTACCCACCAAGGCAGTTACACTGCTTTTTGCCCAAGGACTAATACTGTCCACATCAAATATGACTACATCGCCACCGCTCAATTGGACACCGTTCATGGTAGCTATTCTGTTTAGGAACACAGCAAGCCTTTCCTTTGTCAGCGGCTCATCTTCAAAATAATTTCCTTGGCCATCACCTACTAACAGCCCCTGCTGTTTTGCGACTTCCATGGCATTAGGAACACCTTGCAGCATCAATTCGATAAATTGAACTGTTGTAATCGGTTCCTCCGGACCCTTTTTCTGTCCGAAGGCTATGATTGATTCATACAAATCCTTGTTTTCGTCAATCTTTGCTGCACTGCCAACAGTCGTGTATGCTCCGTTTTCAATAACACTTTCAAAGAAAGCAGCTGATTCTCTTACATCCTGTACTGTTACTGACTTTATTTCCTCCAACAGCTTCAGCTTATCCTCTGAGGTCCTACCCATCAAGTATTCTCCTATATAGTTCAAGGCACCTGTCAATTCTCCAGTTGATGCAGTATATGTGCTGTATGCATTGAGAATGTATCTATCCAGCTCCTCCTGGGTGATTTCAACGTTTTTCACAAACTCAGCTAACTCTCCATATACAGCGAAGGTTTCTCTGATATTAGGATCCCTATAGGTTAGGACGAGGAAGGATGTGTCGTTGAATTCTGACAAGATGGAGTAAACACCATTGCCATGCCTGAGTATGGGAGTCAAATAAATATCATTAACCATCGATGCAATAGGAATATATTTTCCGTTGTATTCAAACCCAATTTTATCAAAGGCTACGGATAACATATTGTATTGAACTTGAGTGTCCATTGACACTCCTTCTCTTTGGGAAGGCTTAGGCAATACTGAGTAATCCTGTGGAATGATCTCATTTGCCGGTAAGGCATCTATCAAAGTATTTATATTGTCATTGAATACCTTAATGCCATTATCATTGCCTGCAAATGCTGCTATCATGTTTGTTTTGTTAAGCACCAGCTTATGTACAGCCTCAATCTCAGCCACTACAGCCTCAGGGTCTGTTTGCATTACTTGTTCTAGCTGTACAAGAAAATCAAAATACTCTAGCCCTGAAATATAATTTCCATAATTGCTGCTATCGCTTGTAAGTGCCAGATTACGCGATACCAGTATATTAATGGGGTTTGCTGTGAATAAGGTGTTCATATCTGCTATTTGCGATCTTATTATATTTAATACAGTGTCGGTGTCGGAAAAATCAGTATTAAGCAATATTTCATTTACAAGAGCCAGCTGCTCATTGTATTCTCCCATCAACCCCATCCAGGATGTGGTCAATATAGGTATGAACTCATCAGAATCCTTTTGAGGTAGCGTGGACATAGAGAAGCCCGTTCCATTAAGATACCTCGTTGTTAAAGCGTTTAGCTGTTCCTTGCTATATTTTCCTGTATCAAGCCTTCCAAGCAAGGTAGAATAGAATTTTAAGAGATGAAGCTTTTCTACAGGCATCCCCGAAGTATCTAGTGCAAGGATGGTAACGCCCGTTTCGCTTACATCTGCTTTAGCTGATATGATTCTTTCTTCGCTAGCTCCTTTGATTTCATTAATTTCATATGTTTTGACTTCCACCGGCAGTTCAGCAGCCGTAACTACCTGAAGCTCCTTTATGACTGTAAGATCTTCCTCGCTGTCTACTCTGCTGTTCCACTCGTTATAGGATTTTGTGTCGTTTACAATTTTCTCAATTTCCTCTACGCCCATGGATGCTTTTAGGTCTGTCAAATACTTTTGCTGCTGTTCTGCCAGCTTTTCAGTCAACCCTGCTTCTGGGACAGTGGTTACCAGTGCTCCATGGTTGTTGTTCAATATATATTTCTCAGTCAGATCCTCGAAATAATTATTATCAACCTTACCAGAAATGTTTTTCATGTTTTTGATTAGGTTATGATAGTAGGTAAACTCACCAGTATTTGCCCACATTACACTTATACCTGAGGAAAGATTTACACCTAGGCTGCTTTGCTCTGTCATATTTGCGAAGCTTAGCAATGAACTGGAGATCGTAGCGTCAATCAATTCCTTGTCAAACCCATTTTTCTGTAATTGGCTCATATACTCATCAACCAACGCCTTAAACTCGCCGGCCTTTTTTTCATCAGCATTAGTAGCAGTAAATGTAATTACCGGCTGCATTATGCTTGTATTCACATTAACTATGAAATTCCCACCTATTCTCTTATCATTGAAAGCTTTTTTCAATGTAGAAGAGTCTTCGCTTAAAATTGATGCAATAATAGATACCCCAAGAATATCCTCTTCATTTACATCAGTTAAAGCAAATGCATAGTCTATCTGTGCTGAATTCTCAGTTTCAGAGTCTGCTGCTACGGCGAATTTGTAGGTTTTCTCTACTTTTTCATCAAAGGCCTCAACCTTTTTATAATCTATATTTATTTCCTTCTTGTCATATTTGCTGAGATACTCTTCATTGATAAGCTCCAGAAAACGCGTGTAATCAACATTTCCATAAAGTATCATTAGAGAATTTGACGGATGATAGTATGTTTTATGTGTTTCGATTATCTGTTCATAAGTCAAATCCTTAATCTTTTCCGGATCCCCTCCAGAAATGGTTGACTGGTAACTGTCGGGGTACAAAGTACTCAAGGTATTAATATATGCCTCAGTAGTAATATTCCCAAGTGAGCCCTTCATCTCATTGTAGACAGTTCCATTGATGTTCAAAGGGGCGTCAGCGTCCTGCATTTCATATCTCCAGGCCTCACGTAAGAAAATGTTCTTATTGCTGTATATTGATGGGTTATAAACACAATCCATATAGACATCGGTAAGCTTTAGCAGCTGCTCTTCACTCATGGATGCAACAGGATATGCAGTGAATGCCGAAGAGGTCATGGCATTGACGAAGGTACTATATGTCTGGTTTGCAACTGTAAAAAGGACATTTTTTAATGGATACTTTTCCGAGCCTGATACTGATATGTGTTCCAGTATGTGATTGACACCTGTATCATCAACAGCAGGTGTTTTGAATGAAATGGTAAAGGATCTGTCAATATCTCTGCTTTGTATGTAGAATAGTTTTGCGCCGGTCTTCTCATGTTCAAATAGAACAGTTTTAGAATTTATCAGCTCCATGTCGCTAACTTCCATCGCCTTAAAGCCCGAGATAACTTCTCCCACCTGTGGAAGAGCCTTTAGCTCTGATTCTGCGGCGTTCACAATTGTCATTTGGAAGCACATGCCTAGAAGCAGTACAATTGTTACTGCCAATGAAATTAGTTTTTTCATCTACTCAACTCCTTAGATTAAAATATAGCACTTATATTAGTATAGCAAGTCCACACCATTGTACGCTAGTATTTTTAAAATGTCTTCACGGAGATGAGAATTTTTTTAGCACTATAAGAGCTATGAACAAGTCTGTAGAGGCTCAACTAAGTTAAGCACAGCTCAGTCTCCACCCGACTCCCTGAACGAAGCAAATTGACTTTTGAGGTGCCTTTTCAGTACGGTCCAAAGACATAATACGCCTAAAACAAAAAAGCAAACCACCGACACCAATACCCCAAATTCAAGAAACTTATCCCTGTTATTTGTGTAAGCACCATTCAAGAAAGGGATACCAAGAGTTATGGAAAAATAGAAGAATACCGGTAAAAACCATTTGATTACTGTAAAGTATGCAGTCCTCGGCGATTGCACTTCTACGGCTGAGGCTTTATCCTTGGATGAGCGTTCTTTTAGGGCTGGCTGCACTTCTA
>CAZEIH010000036.1:0-7583 GCA_964512095.1 uncultured Oscillospiraceae bacterium | reverse complement strand
GGCTGGATACCGAGATAAGCGCAACGCCAAGCATTTAGCAACCCTATCGGCAGCACTATACAGAAACAGCAGCGCAACAAAGTACACAAGGGTACCTTCCATTGTGTGGACCCTCTCAGGCGTTATCCAGCCGCCGTAAATATCCATCTGCAGAAGGTAAATAGAAGGAATTATCCTCAAGCTATTTACTAAAATGGTATATGGATAGATAAACACAAGGCTCGAAAGCAACCATATTACTCTGCCCTTCATTGAACTCATACGGTGGGTAAAGGATAAAACCAATGTGGTAATTGCAATCACTATAAAATTAATTCCTGCACACACCGGAGCTATAACAAATTTGTAATTGTGATTTACATACCCAATGCCCGGCTCCTTTTCAAACATAATCCCGCATAGGAGCTGCACCCACCTGGTGGTAGGTGCAAGTATCCAGTCGAGAGCATCAATATCCGCCCTGCTATAATAGAGCTTCAGGGCAAATGCGATAACAAGTCCAATCACATAGAAAATACCATATTTTTTTATAGGGGATCTTAATTTATACCACATCATTTTAATAGTATATTTTCCCTTTACAGAAGAATTAGCTGACATACTCAACTCATTACCGTCCCTTTCCTTCTCTTCTTTATGTAAACAAATAACCCCATAGCTAGCGTGCCTACAGCAAGAATCAGAATTTCAGGCTCAGCCCCCTGAGCGTAAGGGTCACCTACTGCAAGATTAGATACATTCAACGGCAAAGGCAAGGGTTGATCTACATCAGTGCTTTTTCCTTCAGTATTTCTAACCTTTTCAATTACAGCGATAAAAGAGGTATATGGTGTCAGCATACTGTATTCTAAACCAAGATCGGTGACCTCTCTTTTGACGTCCTGATTCTCCTCACCACCAAACCCATAACCCAAGAGCCTCTCAACTTTAGTACGAGCCCACAAATAGCTTATTGCACTGTTTGCCTCCATAGGTGTCATATCAGCAACCTTTATTTCCTGCTTATACTCACCGTTTCCGGTCCTACCTGTCAAGCATACTGTGCCCTCCGGTTCTCCAAGCCATTTCCCAAATAGCACAATAGGCCTTTGTGCAAACAGGTCAGGAAGGTTTGGAGGCTCAACGCCATAAACATCAAAACCATTAAATTGAACCTCAACGTTGGTAAAAACAGGTGACTGAACATATTCCCTAAAACGGTTGGCTATTTGGTCAGCTTCCGAGGAATCCACCAAGACAAAGGGTTCGCCCAATCCTGCTTTTGCCATTCCTTCTATCAGATATCTGTTTACAGAGCTTCCAATTCCAAATGAGAAAAAGTTGGTGTTTCCAAGGTTCTTGCTTATCAGATCAAATGTTTCCTTTTCACCATCAATATAGCCGTCAGTTATTACCACAATGCTCCTTGATATGCTTTTGTCGGTGGGCAGGGCTATAGCAGTTTCAAGTGCAGGTAACAGTTCTGTTCCACCACCGCCCTCCTGCTCGTCAATCATATCAATAGCGTCTTGTATATTATCCTTTGTTGCCGGAAGGGATGATGGAGACATAAGGCTAGATGCTCCTGCAAAGAGGATAACATTGAACTTATCTGTCTTTTTTAAGTTTCCAACTAGATTTTTTATCAGCCCTTTTGCTGTTTCAAGAGGATATCCATACATGGATCCCGAAACATCCAATACAAAAATATATTCTCTACCTGGTATGTTTTCTTGCTTTACCCGATCCGGCGGCTGTATTGTCAGCATAAAAAAGTTTTCCAGCTCTCCCTCATAGAGCATTAGGCCACATTGCAAATCCTTTCCGGTCATTTTATAGTCAAGGATAAAATCCCGGTTGCCTGCGTAATCATCTTTATCCGCTAGATTGATTGATGCAATGGATTCACTTTCCTTTGAAATGTTTACTTTATGTGAACTAGACTTTATATCCTTTACAGGAACACCAGTTGATAAATTGACTGTAATGTCATATTTTCCAGGGGGCGTATTGCCATCCTTTATATATGGACTTTCTACCCATTTATCAGTTTCAGAAGCATCCACTTTATTTTTGTTAGAATAGCGAGGCCCGACAACTGTCGGAAAAACAAATTGATATGTACCGTTATCAGGTGTAATTAATTCCGTATAATGCAACTCAATGCTGACAACATCTCCTGGCATTATGTTTGCCACATCCATAGAAAACACGTTGGCCCTTTGCTCCTGGAGCAGTGAGGCACTCTTCCCCTCTGTTTTCGCCTGTTCAAACTCCTTCTTTGCCTCTTCTCGCTCCTTAATTTTTGCAGTAACAAGGTTGTCCCCGATTTGCATCTTCATTCCATGTACCGAAACCTTTGT
This sequence comes from uncultured Oscillospiraceae bacterium, assembly GCA_964512095.1. GTDB lineage: Bacteria > Bacillota > Clostridia > Acetivibrionales > DTU013 > DTU013. Next base: position 5,241 of record CAZEIH010000036.1, on the reverse strand, counting down.
TGAAGCAGGAAACACATACTTGGCGTTGATAGGAACACTTCCACGGTTTTCATACGTTTGGGTGACATAAATGTCCGCTATGGTGCCATTAATATTTACATCTACCGCCGTTTCCTTCAGTGGATATTGATCAAACGACGAGTCGTCTCCCTCAACTAAAAAATATGGGGAAAGTGTTTTATCTGCTGTCATATCCTCCGATTCACCACAGACAACAGCAGATGTGTTAAGTAGTACAAAAATAGCTAAAACCACACATAATAATTTCTTTAACCTGCTTTTACTCATTCCATACACCTCGCTTCATAATCTTGATTGAAATTTTAGTTTACTTTTTAGGTTGCATTTTCCAATCAGGATGTTTGACTGGTTTATGAAAAAAATGTTTCACATATTTAACATTCTTTAACTATTTGCCACACACTTTTCGCACTCAGGAAAAAGAGGCTGATTACTCAGCCTCTAGCGATAGTTTTGTACATTTTGGTAACTCAGTTACCATTTTACCCGTTTCCGACTGACGGCTATGGTCTGTTCCTGAAATACTCCTTCACAAGGAATTTCATAAGCTCTGTGGGCTCCTCCCTGACATACTCTGCCTTATCCGCAAATAACATACCATATGGCGCCTGTGAAGTGTAAGGCTCCCACTGTGCCATTTCTTCTCCTGTTGAATCCTTTCCATTGGGATTACCTGAGCGTATAAAATTAGCCCAGTAGTTACACATCTGGCGAGCAAGATCAAAATGCTTACCGACAAATGGTCTCCAGCATTTTGCCAGCGTTTCAAAGAAGAACCATAGATCTACAGAGTGAAATGTCCCGGGATTATCCCAGCCTGGTATTTCGGCATCGAAGTTATAATAATACAGAGGTGTTCCTGCATCGGTTTCATCATTGGCCTGTGCTAATATTCGGATTCCGTATTCTAGGGCGCTAACAGTTGCATTTTCAATCACTTTCTCAATATCCCCTGACTCCGCATTGCAAAGCGAAAGAAATTGTTCTGCGTTATCGCCAAACACTTCCGCTGCCATACTCTTAAACTCGTCCATGGTTTCCACAACTGGAACGCTCATGAATTCTGAAGAGGTATGGCCCAGCATAACCGGCACCATCCAGCGCTTGTTTTCTAGAAATAGATCATATGCATGTCCTGTACAGAATAAATCATCTACAACAGTGCCCCAAATCATGTCCCAGAAATTCTTGAATTCCAGCGATTTATCCCTTATGTACTCTGCGTCAAGCTTTCGAGCCTCCGCCAGCGAATTGACCCCTAAGAATTCAAAGAACTCCTTGCCGTTACCTTCAGCATCCTTAAGATCGCGTCTAACTATGGGGGTACGGTTCCCGGGGTAGAGCAAGCCTATGATCCCGCTTTGGATTATGGCCTTTTGGAATAGCCCTTCGTTCTGAGGTGAAGTAAGCTGGCTCAATACACTTCCACCACCGGCAGATTGGCCGCCTATGGTGATGTTGTCAGGATCGCCGCCAAAGGCAGCAATGTTGCGTTTAACCCAACGGGTACCAAACTGTTGGTCCAGATGACCGAAATTTGCTGGAGCTTCAGGCGATTCCGCCGTTATTTCAGGATGACATAAAAAGCCGAAAACATTCAGACGATAGTTAACAGTTACAACAACAATACCTCTGCGGGCTATGCGTTCACCGTCAAATTCCATTTCAGCAGTATTTCCTACCTGAAGGCCTCCTCCAAAATACCATACATACACCGGCAATTTTTCGTCGGCTCTGCATGCAGGGGTCCATACATTGAGGTAAAGACAGTCCTCATCCATGGGTATATCCGGGTCTACCGACCATTCTCTCGTATATATGTTGTTTTCATCAATCTCAATTTTGGGCTGCATGGAGATGGGTGCAAAATCATACGCCAACAGTACATTATCCCAATTCTCAGCAGGCTGGGGGGCACGCCAACGGTTTTCCCCAATTGGAGGTGCTGCAAATGGGATGCCCTTGAAGCATGTGATTCTGGGGTCTGCTGCCGGAATCCCCTGAATAACACCATTTTCTACTTTTACAGTTCTAAGCATATACGCTCACTCCGTTCTTCTATATTGTTGTTGAATCAATTCGCTTCGCGCAGGGAGTCAGGTAGAGACTGAACTACACCTGACAAAGGAAGTTAATTAATTCGTCTTCATTAAAAGTCGGGCAAAATTGTAAAGACCATTGTTCCATACCGCAAAGTTATGGACACCATTTTTTATTTTCACTCTGTAAAAATCACCAAGCTTATTTCCTGCGGCTTCTTTAAGTCCATCTGATGCATAGTTATAACCTATATCATATGATATTTCATCTGAATCTCCACATGTTAAATAAAGCAAATGAAGCTTGTGCTCAGACAACGCTATGCTTTTGCCAAGAGTCTTGCCATTGCTTGACGTGGGTGCATTGGAAAAAGCCCCAGTATAAGCGAACAGGTCCAGCATACCAGGTGCAAGTACTGTCATATCCAGCCCATTGCTCCAACGGCTTGTGACTCCAGTATATTCAGTGGAATCACACCGATGTCCTCCAACTATCAGATTCAGAACCTGCATACCACCCATAGAAAGTCCAGCAATTGCCCGATGCATACGGTTGTAGGCAATTCCTTTAGGAGATGTATCCTTTATATTGGCCAGTGTATTAAACTCTGACTCAATAAATGGAATCAGGTCATAACGCAGCTCATAATCAAAGTAGTAAAAGCCAAGTATATTAGTCCCTCTGGTGTTGAATGTACAATCGGTCCAATCATGAGCGCTTCTACCCTCAGGCATGACTACGATTATCGGTTCGATGTCTCCGTTTGCAATAAGATTATCAATAATATTGCACAGCATATATTTATTGGTAGCATTAGCGGCTTTGGTATTAAGAGCCTTAGCATCGACTGCTCTGGTATTTACCCCTCCGCTTAACCACTCAAAACGACTACCCCCAACTCCATGAAGAAGATATAATACATTGTACGAGTTAGCCTTATCATTTTTGCTGTAGCCTTTGGGCAAATAAACGCTACATTTCTTTGTGATCCCATCCCCCTCAACTGTTTCTCTGCCTGCATCTGAGGTATGAATATGTCGATCTGTAACAAGCTGCCGCAAAGGATTAATATAATTGCCTACACGATATGACACCTCAACAACCGTACCTTGAAGCTCAGCGGAGACTGGATTTTTATAGCCTTCCGGCATCAATGTCACTTCCTGCTGATGCTCCATGCCACACCTCCCCATTCTCCCCGATTATTGCTAGTACCTTATTTGCTATAACCGGCTTTTGGTAAAACGTTTTACCGCTATAATTATATGTACTAGCTTAAAATTAGTCAACGTTCTTCCACCTAGTTGTCACCCCAGTACAATCCCTTGTCTTTAAGATCCTGTATTACTACCTCCAGCTTCTCCAAAGACTGAACGCGGTCAATGACCTAAGAGGAGGGGGACTGTGACATTGTTCAAATTTCTTTCTTTACTCAAAACTATTTTGATAGCAGATTATAAAGCATCTGCGCCATCTCTGCTCTTGTAGAGCTATCTTTAGGTGAGAGCTTGCCGTTACTGCCGCTTATCATCCCTGTCTCCACTAACTGCTTCATAGCATCCCGGGCCCAGTCGGCTATATCCCCTGAGTCGTTGAAGCTTGACAGTGACTTGCCAGACTTGCCCTGAGGCAACCGATCAATTTTTTCAAGAGTATTGTACAGTAACGTGAACATCTCCTGTCGGGTAATTTCCTTCTTAGGGGCATACATATTGTTTCCTGTGCCTGCAGATATACCCAACCTCTTTGCTGCAGCAAGGTAGCCGGTATACCAAGTCTCCCCGGCATCTGAAAAATTGTCCTTAGGATTTACATCCGGAGCTATATCGTATGCCTTCATCAGCATGACAAGGAATTCGCCCCTTGTCAGCTTCGCTTTGGGACTGAAATTGCCTTTGCCTGTACCTGTAGTTATCCCTCTTGCGCCTATAAAGGAAACCGCATTGAAATACCACTCACCAGCCTCCACATCCTTGAAGCTCACTTGATTAAAGCCTATGGCGAAACGGCTGAAACGAGGGGCTGTAAAGACAACCGCTCCTGCTGCGGGATTATAGTGTCCATTAGGGATGCAAACCAGCCTGCCAGTATCGTCGATACCCCATATAACAATGCTATCGGGATTGGCAAGCTCGCTTTCGGTCGGTGTATAGGGTATCGAAGCCACTATAGGCACACTAATATTGCTCCACTCAGTCTGTATGCCATCCAATACAAGGCTGAGCTGCACAACAGGCCGATTCCCAATATCTCCTTTTGCTTTGCTTGTAAGTCCGGCGGTATCACTGCGGGAAATGGCGATTGCTATCCTTGACACTTCTGCTCCTGTTCCTTCAACACCTGACAACATGCCTGACGGGATGGTTATACTGCCTGTATCAGTAGTGAAGCTAAGTGCACCTTCACCTTGTAATCCTGACAAAGAAGGGGCGGGAATTTCAAGTTCGTATGACTTTACGTCCGGAATTGTAGGCACTGTGAGGTTAACTGTTCCCTTACCGTTAAAAATGATTCCTGCCAAAGAACCCATATTTATTGATGCCTTACCGGTGTTTGCATCAACATCGACAGGGAGAGTAGTGTCTGCTATTTCGCCACCAGATAATTTTGCATTGTATGCCGGCATTTCAGGAATACTCCCTCCGGGAGCCTGACCACCGGAAGATGAGCCTCCACCTCCCTTACCGCCGCCACCTCCCTTACCGCCGTCTCCACTACCCTTGCCGCCGTCTCCACTATCATCACTCTTATCATTGTCTTTGTCACCCTTATCGTCATCATCACCTGTATCATCAGGCACCTCTGCATTCACCGTCACTCTGATACTAGTCTCCAGCGATATATCGCTAGTATTTACCACTCCCTTTGGCAACGCCGGTATAGTACCCCTTACAGTGAAGCTCTGGGCCGTTTTCAATGCAGGATCATATGTGCATCCTGTTACATCCCATGTAACATTCGCCTGAACATTACCACTGGTCGTCACCATGGTAACCATTTGCGGAAGTCCAAGTGCCAATGCGGTTTTTTCTGTTCCATTGGATAAACCTGTAATAGCTGCAGGTGTGGCTATAGCTGTTAAAACATAATGCTTTACTTCATCGGTTGCAGCAACCGGTTGGGAATAGACTATATTTGTATCAAACGCCTTGCGCGTATAAATATTGTAATAATTGTCGT
>CAZEIH010000035.1:25724-30122 GCA_964512095.1 uncultured Oscillospiraceae bacterium | reverse complement strand
GTCTCCACATCAGGCGATAGTATCATAATAGCTCTTGCAGCCACATACCCCAGTATAACAAGAGCAATCCTGCCTGCTTCAGATTGTCTGCCCCTACTTTCACAAACAAGCACTCCAATGATCACGGGTATGTATACGCTCCTGATAGCATCTATTATTGCCACCATATATGGATAAAGCGCCGACTCAGCAAAGAACCGCACACGCTCAAATCCCACTGAAGTCAGTACACTGTTGACGATACCATCCATTGAAAACAGACTCATAAATGCATTGATAAAAGAGACTGCCGGGATAAAAGCCGGTATGGCTATCAACGCTATAGCCAAGGTTTTGACTATCCTACCCGGTAGCCTTAATATGCAAAGTATAAGAAGTATTCCAAGCACACAGGTAAAAAGGATTGAAAGTGCGCTGATTACAATGGAGTTTTTTATTACTCCCGCAAACATATCATTCTGGAATAAGGTAATATAGTTGTCCAGTCCAACCGGTTCGCTTTGGGCAATGCCCTTGAACATATTATAGTTTTTAAATGAAAGTATAACAGACTGAACCGCCGGCAATAGCTTAGTTAATGAAAGAGCTATCAATGCAGGCAATGCAATTAAAAACGCCCCTACTTTTTTACTCATTACAAACCTCACTAATTATCATATAGATCCATTATGTCCGCAAAATAAGCACTCCGATAATAACAAAGCAATTATATATTAAAAAAGGAACTCCTGCAACTGTTCACCATGAATCCCTTTTTCAAGAATATAATGCATCTAATGCTATATGTCTTCGTATTCAAACAAATCAAAATCAGCCCAAACGCTCTTTGTATGCATGTCCACAGCAAACATACCCGCAAAAGCCCCTGTAAACATTTGATGCGCGTACTCGTCAGCCAGCAGTGTCATATCAAACGGCATACCTACAGGTATGAATTTCTCACCATTAGTGCTGTATGAAAGCGTAAGAGAAGGACCATCAATAAACGCCTGAAACCATACTGGTTCATCATCCGGAACCGACACAGGCTTGCACATCTCCACAAGTCTTTCATCTGAATACAGATAAGCCGTTACACAATGGCCAAGCTTCTCATCAAATGTCTTGTACAGCGCATAGTGATTATTGCTGTTGTAGTAAACAGTCAAGCCTGCCATTTGGTGGTAACGCTCCGGCAAAAACTCAAGCTTTGTTGTCACCTTTGCATTAAATGAGGTAACACGTCTCGCAACCAAGCTGACATCATAACGGCTGGTCAACGAATCACGGCCTCTGAGGCGAAGGTATCCTTCACGAGAAACCGGATTGGCCCAATCCTCGGTAATAGGGTTCCTAGGCGAACAAAAGTAAGGACTGATTTTCCCATCAGCAAAATCATTTAATATTTTTTCTTCGGGAAAAACATGCTCTAACAGGTCAGGAGCCGGCGTATCTGCTTTGGCTAGGTTGCTGCCATCAGCCATCCTTAGCCACCCATCACTTGTCCATGTCATTTTCTGCAATGCCGTTTCACGACCCAGGTAGCACCTGCGCTGGGGAAGTATCGGTCGGCCACAGAGGTGAGCCATATACCACTCACCGCTCTGTGTTTCCACAAGTGAACCGTGCCCTGCCTTCTGAACTCCCGCATCGGGGTTGCAAAGCTCCGGCATCATATATGGTTTAGCTTCGCTTGCTGAGAACTCCCATGCTGCGCTTGTTATCACAGGATTTGCAGGATCCGGCTCATAGGGTCCCGTTACAGAATTGGAGCGTAAAACCGCTACGCAATGTCCATAGCCCGTTCCGCCTTCTGCAGTTACAAGATAGTACATACCATTGTATTTGTAAACATGAGCTGCTTCAACAAATCCCCGCTTAGTAGCACCACGGCTAATGCTCACAGGCTCTCCTATTAGCGTACAGCTTTTTGAGTCAAATTCCTGAATGACGATGGACCGGTTATCCATATTATCAGGGCGGAAATCTCTATCCTTGTTGACAAGCCACTTTCTGCCGTCGTCATCATGGAACAGCGACGGATCAAAGCCGCTGGAGTTAAGGTAAACCGGCTTGCTCCACTCACCATTTATGTCATCGGTCCATATCAAATAATTATCCACATCAAAAAACCATGGATTGCTACCGTGAACATTAGAATAGATAAGATAAAACCTCTTTTCCTTCTCACAATAGCTCAGGCACGGGGCCCAAACACCCTTGGACGCCTCCTCCCCCGTCAAATCAAGGTACTCTTTTGTTTTCAGTGCATGACAGGCAAGCTCCCAGTGTACAAGATCACAAGAATGGTAGATTGGAACCCCCGGAAACCACTCGAAGGTCGATACTGCTATGTAGTAATCATCCACTGCCCGCACTATGGACAGATCAGGATTAAAGCCGGGAAGTATAGGGTTTTTAATAGTCTTCATCCATTGCCTCCTATAAACTTAATACACTACTCTATTATTCCTGCCTTTAGTAATTCTATCATAGACTAATATCACGATGATGGTCCAACCTGCTAGTAAAGCCTCATCGACTACATACCTTTTGATGGTTTCGCCCTTGGCTGTCGATCTGGTGCCATTTGCTGGACACCATCATGCTGTCCTTGGTGAAAAGCACATCCCTCTGACACAAAAGGAATTACAGCTGCTTGGGTGCTTTGCCCTGTTTGCTGGTCGGCGGCTCAACTGTGAGGAAATCTATCGCCATGCTTGTACCATTTTTTCCGTTCTGGGCTACAAGCTCGCCGTTTACATAGACACTCATGGCATGGCGGCCGGAAAGGGTAAAGGTAAGTGTATACACGCCGCTGTCTTCTGATGTCTTCAGAATAAACCGCTGGGAGAGGTAGTCCGCCCGGATTTCTTCGAAGCGGCTCGTGCTTTCCGGTACAGCGAAATCCGCATCCTTTGGCGAAAGATAGGTATTAGGGTAGTAGCCATTGCCGGGGATAAGCATAACTACAGTGTTTTCTAACTCCGGGATGCCGGTCAAGTCGTACACCCCATTTTCCTCTGTAACTGTAATGCTTTTTTGAGCCTCCCCTACTCGCCACTGCAGGCTTACGAGTACCATTAGTACTACCGTTGTGAGAAGCGATGCCAGCAAAATAAATAGTAGTTTATTTCTAGCCATGAATTTTTTTATATGCAACGCCTCCCTTAATTTATTATATTTCACCCACATAAAATATTCAATTGAATGAAACAAATATAGTGGTAAGTTGAAAGTCAATTCGCATCGCTAAGAGAAGTCAGGTGGAGTCTGAACCCCACCTCTACTGGATTACTCTTTAGCTATCGTCAAGAGTCAGCATTTCTTACAGCCAGCTCCCCCGATTCCTCCAACTCCTTCGAATATCCCAGGACAAATTAAGATAATTACCACAACAATAATGATAAGCCACCATATCCAGTTATTCCCACATCCGAAGCCCAGACCAAAACCTCTTTCCTCTTCTGCCATCTGCCTCACTCCCTTCAGGGTTACCCCCAGGTAACTTAATTTACATGCGTAATCTTTTCATTACATAGTATTAAACCACATCGGTTTTTGTTCCCTGCATATTGGAAAATGAGATATAGCTTATACTACACAGCAAACAACCACAGGAGACATATCTATACTCCTGTGGCCGTGGCCTGTGGTCCTTGGATGTATGCTTCCTTCGAATACTTAGTTCCAGCTACCTATTGACCTAGTGCTATCTGTAATTAGCAGCCCCCAGGTCCATAACCCCCGACTCCATGATCAAAGAAAAGCAACAGGAAAAGGATGATAAAAAACAGTATGGCGCAATCATCTTTGAAAATGCCACCAACTCCGCCGCATCCTCTATCAATACTCATAAGTCAGTACCTCCTTAAAATAATGCTCAATTCATAGTATGTAGCACCACACAATTATGTTAATTATTTCTACACAGTTAAGTCGTGTATCGTTTCGCGGCTTGGGCCATAGCTAAGATAACCTTTATCGATATGTAGCCTTCCATATAATGTTTTCAAGAACTCCTTTACAGATGCTTTCTTTTTTTCCTGTCCAACTATGAAGTCCACTTTTTCCTCTAACTGATCGAGACATGTAACGGCAAGTCCAACCTTGCAGTCAAATCCTTCAATATTTACTAAATCCCTTCCTATTGCACATTTCAACGCATCTATGTCCATAAGACCATACCGCAGAACATCCTGATAGGGATTTGGAACATTAGTCACATCAACAATACCTGGATACGGCTTTATAGGCAACTCAGCCGGAAAAGGACCTGCTCCGTGCCTTGTCACATATGCTCTTGTCACATATATGACCTCGATATGCCTTATTCTATTAGCGACATTCACATCGGTTGTAGCTTTTGCTTCGGTTGTAGCTTTTGCTTCGGTTGTAGCTTTTGCTTCGGTTGTAGCT
>CAZEIH010000035.1:15899-25624 GCA_964512095.1 uncultured Oscillospiraceae bacterium | reverse complement strand
TTTTGCTTCGGTTGTAGCTTTTGCTTCGGTTGTAGCTTTTGCTTCGGTTGTAGCTTTTGCTTCGGTTGTAGCTACTGCCTTATCTAAAGCAATCATCTTAGTCATCAGTTCAGCCACATTCTTAATTCCAGTATTGGACCGTGTCACATGAGGGAAATACTCATGTGACTGATCAAGTAAAAGCCCTTGGGCACCCTCAAAAATAATGCTATCAAAGCCCATTAAAACTTCGATACCAGTAACTTCAACTCGATTACGCATATCAGCTACATCCTTAACAAAACCCTCAAGAATACCTTCATTAACAATTAAGTTTGCATAGGCTTGAGGAATCGATGATACCCCCAGCTGTTCGAGTCTTATCCTTACATATTCATTTTTGATAGCTGTCAACTTCCGCCTTGTAGCTTCTTCATCCATCAGATCATTGACGCAAAGGCTGTAGGCTTCATCATACAAGCACCGTGTAATGGTCTCATTGAATCCGACACCGCAACTACCATGCTTTTTATCGCCCCTTGATATTTCAGCGATTTGGTTAATCATCATATCATAGGGGGTTGTAACCATACACCTCTTATCCACATACAGCTTAGTATTTATTCGTGTTAAGTTTCTATTAGCTGGTACCTTTTTTTCCTCTGGCGCTTCCCTGTATTCTGGCAATTCATAACTGTCCGGGACATCACTAAGCCCTTTAAGTTGCTCCTGCTCCTTTAGAAAAAGCATGGGATTGACCACAAAAAACTCGCTGAGATACCCTGGCAGTCCGGCAAAGGAACCGGAGCAGAAATGTCCAAATATGTGCCTGCTCCCATTAGGAGCTGTTACAGTATGCCCCGCCTGAGCTCCTCCATTGAACCTGACCACAATACCCTTTCCCCTGCCTTGGCCATGCATAAGGCTACCGCCGGCATTGTCCGCTATACGGTATGCAAGATAATCAGTCATAAGGCCCTTGCCCTCATCACCAAAATTGGCCCCGATCACTACCTTAATGTTTTTCATAGACTCATCCCCTTTCACTTCTAGAGCATCAGCATAGTCGGATCTCTAACGGGTTCTCCGACAATCTGGGGCTTGCATTCGCCGGGACAGAAGGTTCATTGCTCCTGTCTATCCCGGCGCCATGCTACTCTTAGCTAGAACTTTATTATCCCGCCTGCAGCACTGTCTGGTTTTCCTAAAGAATTTACTGCCTTTGCCACAACGAGGCCAGTTTCTCCATCCCAGCTTGAGATTACATCTCCCATATCTTCACCAGCCATGATTTGAATTGTAGATACAATCACCTCACTCAGCTTCGTATGGTCTGAAAGCATAATAGCTCTCTGTCCCAATAGAGTCCTCCATTCATCCTCCACAGAGGTGCTGGCTCTGCGGCAATAGCTACCCTCCTCCACAATAATGTGGAATACATCATATTGTCGCGATACCATAGCCAGCAGCTCTCTGGCGCTAATCCTTTCAAACTGAGGCTTATAGCCTAAAACTCTTTCTATGTCCATTCCCCTTAGGTACGGTGTAGGTTTCTCGTCACCTATGGTAAATAAAACACCTTTTTTATTCCTTTTTTCAAAACAGTCTATGCGGGTATGCAATGCCGCAAAATACCAAGCAAGAGCGTATGACTCATAGGTATTGCCTCCTCCGCCATTCTCTAAATAAATCTTTGTTAGCTGCTCTGCAATACGAATGTCAGCTTCGAACTGTGTCACCTGAAGGGGTGCTCTGTCACCAGCCTCTGCATCTCCTATTCCCATGAACATTATATGGGGGTCCGTGACAGGCTTTCGGTCATAAACCTCACTAGCAAGTGTTTTTAGCCCTTCCCGAGCCATTGTATCAAGTATAATACCCATTGAGCCCGTTACATCGAGGGCTACTATCAGCGCAGTTGACATCGGATTTTCAGCTGAATCACAAGATTCCCTGATTTTCACCCCTTTTGGATCTAATTCCTTAGCAATTGATCTGTGAGTGTAGATATCTCCCACAGATGCCTTTCCCGAAACATGCTTCGCTGCATACCTTTCCCAATCCTTGTCTGTCCATCGTCCATAACCCATAGTGATACCTCCTTTCAAGGTACAGTTTTACTCTTCCGATATAAGTGATAAACCTTATCCGCATCCAGCTCCATTTCAACAAATTTCCTTCCACCGTAGCTATCCTCTAACACCTGATTCCATCTACTATATTCCTCAAAGGCCGTTTCTGCCGAAGCACTTCGCAGCCATGCTGCCAAAGGTCGCGGAACACCATAATCCTCAAGTCTCATACCGGTTCGGTCACCCAACAGCTCTCTTCCAATCAGACGGATAGACTCCAAATCTGTCCTTATACTGCCTCGCTTTGTACAAGCTATATCCGGCGGCAACACACCGTATATTTTCTCAGGCACACCAAGCATTCCGCCTCCCGATGGTGTTGCAAACCACCAACCGCCCAAGATTGCACCGTAGTGCCATTTAGGAGATATGAAATATGTACCTGTAGATATTGCATTGATGGTGATCCCCGTATAATCCAGATAGCATGCCAGGTTGTAAAGCGTTCCCAATATCCAAGCAACGTGCCTGTCAGGCATTCTGTTATTATAGTATGAAAGAACATCTGCCAACAGCAGCATATCTTGAGCCTTCTTCACCACCATTCCTAGCTGCCCATCCATGGTTTCAAACCGTGAAATAATTTCGGGCAAGGATTTTGACATCTCATACTTCATTCTGGTGTCTGCAAATCTCAATCCTTTGATTTGCTGCTCCCCATTCCGGTAAAGGTCGCAAAAATTCTTGTCAATGATAAAGGCAACTACGCTGTCGCAGGTGTACATGGTACCAAGCTCAAAAGTCTCCTCACTTCGATACTTCAATTCACGTACCTTTCCATCCCTACAGTGGAGTCTTAAAAATCCTGGCTTTCTCCACATCCCTGAAAGAACTAGCTCCATTGCCCTTTCATAGAGAGCATTGATTTTTATCATTACCTCGTTGGATTCCGACGAGTTTCCATTGTAATCAGGGTGCCAATGCTTTGCCAGCCTCGTGTATTCTTCCTTGATATGCTCCACACCCTCCAGAAACATCTCACCTGGTTCGGTACATTTCAATATCTCTTGTGCCGTCATTGTCATATGCCCTCCCCCTCCCCCTCTCCCTCCCCCTTCCTGCCTCTGCCTTTTAGCTGTTGCTTGTTGCCATTATGCTTATAGCCTGTTGCTTGTTGCTTGTTGCCTGTTGCCTATTGCCTGTTGGCTTCCTGCCTCTGCCTTTTGGCTGTTGACTCTTGGCTTCCTGCTTCCCGCTTATTGCTCCCCATCTTAGGCTATTACTTTTGGCTTCGCTCTCCTGCTTATTGCTTCATGCCTTCTATTGCTCTCACTTGTTATTTTTTTAGTGATATGTTCCTTTTGTTATTAACTAAATGATATTATCATTATAGTAATATATTCGCCTCTTGTCAATACATTTTCTTGAGAAATAAAAATATTTATCATATAATACGCATGAACACATAATAAAACTAGATAGTGTAAAGTAACTTATGAAAAACAGCTCAAATATGCAGGTTTAGGGAGCACTCGGCTGACAGACTGCTCAAATATGCAGGTTTAGGACACGCTTGGCCGATAGATTGCTCAAATATGCAGGTTTAGGGATAAAATTTGAATTAAATAATGAGACTTTTAACCATCTAGTCAACATAAATCACTTAATGTGCATTTATGTTGACTGAAAACGGAATCAACCTTCCCATTAGCTGCAAATTTGAGCAACTACTAGAATCAATCAGTTGAGCCGCATGCTACAAGATAAAGTAACTTTACACTACCGTAAAAATATGGGAGGACATATTATGAATTTACTTGAAGTGATTTTTGTAACAACATTATTCCTGATGTATTTCGGATTATGGAAGTATAAGAAATATGTACAGCAAAAAACTTATGGAATTAATCCCGATGTAATGTTAAGCTCCTCGTCAGAAATACAAAAGTACATGGGCTGGTCGGCCAGCTCAATATCAATTTATGCCGCGGTCGCACTAATTCTTCATTCCCTAAACATACAGCTTGGCACACTATTCACAAGAAATAGTTACACTGACAGTATAGCCTTTGATATTTCTGGCTTCATTACAGGTATGGCCGGACTATCATTATGCTTGTACGCACAAATAAAAATGGGTAATTCCTGGAGAGTTGGAATTGATGAAAAAGTTAAAACTGAGCTTGTAACAACCGGCCTGTATAAATACATAAGAAATCCCACGTATCTAGGCCTCTTCCTGCTAAACATCGGCGTCTGGCTAATATGGTCTACCTGGACAATATTTATGCTAAACCTTATATTTGTTTTGTTTCTTGAACTTCAGGTCCGCTGTGAGGAGGATTATTTGCTAAAAATCCATGGTACAACATACGCCCAGTATAAAAGTAGAACTAAACGGTATATTCCTTTCATCTATTGAGTCAATTCACTTCGCTCAGGGAGTCAGGCGGAGACTGAACTCCACCTGACCTTCATTCATCGCCGGCCTATAGAGGTCAGCGTCTCCTGAAGACACAGATAAACTACATCACCTAAGAACATAACTTGCATATACTGTATTGAATTTATACTGAAGTAGAAGTATAATGGCATTATCGAAATAATTTTCGTTAGGTGAGGCTACCATACAGATATATGCTGCTACCCGGAAACATCGAGAGATGCCAAACGCGGTCAACAGGTACTACCGAAAAAGGTTTTACTTAATGCAGCTGGATAAGAAGTGCCTAAGCTATATGGTGCTAAAGCTCAACGAGTGAAATGGTTATACAATGGTATTCCGTCACTCGTTGCTGACGGTTTTTTTATTTCTACGAAATAATTATTTTATGGAGGTGAGCGGTATGGATTGTGACTCTGGCAACAGTAGTCACTTGCGACGTCCTGAAAGCAGTGAGGCCTTCTATTGTCATACCGTTTGTCTATCAATCTAAGGTATTGTCAATAAACCCTCACTACAAAAATCAAGTAGAAAAGAGGGTGACTCCAATGATTGAGATTTTTATAACGCTAAACAATGAGCTTGTAAGCACCGACACCTTTGAAGAAGGCATCTGGGTCAATATGATCAATCCAAGCGAAGAAGAAATAAACAAGGTCAGCACCTCCCTTAACGTGGAGACCGATTTCCTAAAGGCTGCACTAGACGAAGAGGAAAGGGCTAGAATAGAGAACGATGATGGTCAGACTTTAATTATAGTCGATATACCTATTGTTGAAAAAGAGGGACAAATGAACCAATACGCCACTATCCCTCTTGCAATGATAATTATAAAGCATGCAATTATTACAGTTTGTCTGAAGGAAGACACTCTTCTGAGGGACTTTAAAATCAATAAGGTAAAGTCTTTCCTAACCCAGTTCAAAACCAGATTTGTTCTGCAAATACTTCACATAAACTCGACAAGGTATCTCCAATACCTGAAGCATATTGACAAAACCAGCAGTAAGGTAGAACATGATTTGCATAAATCCATGAAAAACAAGGAACTTATACAACTACTAAAGCTTGAAAAAAGTCTTGTTTACTTCTCAACTGCGCTAAAATCCAATGAAGTCGTTCTCGAAAAGCTAATGAGGTATGAACATATTAAAACCTACCCCGAAGATACCGAGCTCCTGGAAGATGTTATAGTTGAGAACAAACAGGCCATTGAAATGTCAAACATATATAGTAGCATACTCTCAGGAACAATGGATGCCTTTGCATCAATTATTTCCAATAACTTAAATATCGTAATGAAGTTCTTAACTTCAGTTACAATAGTTATGGCTGTCCCTACAATGATCTCCAGTTTCTTTGGGATGAATGTGCCCGTCCCTCTGACATCACCGGGTTCCTTTTGGATAATCATGGGGATATCGCTGGCAATATGCATTGTCGCAGGATATACACTATATAAGAAGAAGCTTTTCTAATATAGGCGTGAAAGTCAATTCGCTAAACTCAGCGAGTCGGGTGGAGACTGAACTCCACCTGACCAAGGAAGTTAGACCTATAGAGGTCGGTATCTTCTGATGACATAGATAAATGACAAAAAGAAATAGGCGTTTCTGGAGCAGAGCGCCTATCTTTCACACAGTATACCTTCGCCATCATAAAAGCTTTCACCGGGTTGCCTCAAAATACCCTGACTGTCGTAAAACTCTTCATCGGCTTGCCTTAATACACTTAAATAGTCAAAGTAATCTTCTCCCGGCTCACGAGCCATCCCTTCCTTATCTAAATAACTATCTCCGGGATTTCTTAAAACACCCTGTCCATCATAAAATTTTTCTTTTAGAGAATACAAAAATATCACTCTTTCAAAACGTTCCAGTATAATTATACCATTGTCCTGCTTTCAGTACACAAATATCATATCATATCAGTCCTCTCCTTTTCCACACTTTTTATATATCTTACCGGATGGACATAAATATCCTATAACGGGCCAGAACCCTTAAGTTCAATTTCCAATGGGGGCAGGCCCCCATACCCCCTCGCTACGGGCGAAATGAATTCGCCCTACGCTACACTCCGTGCGCCACGCCTAAACGTGGCGTTTGAACAACGTCAGCTGGTCGATGACTTCGTCATCTGCTCGCCCATGTATCCTGATTGGGAGATTGTACTCGCCACTGACAGCTTTTTCAATCGGTATCCCCCACCTAAGATGAGGAGGACTGTGACATTGTTCAAGCTTGGATTCTGATAAATACATGTCTGGACGTATACATGCGTTAGCCTGAAATGCAGTCAATTCGCTTCGTTCTCCACCTGACCTTCATTCATCGCCGACCTATAGAGGTCAGCGTCTTCTGAAGACATAGATAAACTTTCTGGTATCCTCACCAAAATTATACATTACACCTGATTTAGTGTACTTATTCGACGGTGTCAACACATCTTTTAGCTTTTTATGTCTTGTGTGACCATTGGGCATGTGATACAGCTAGTAAATCAAGTTGCGCCAGTTTGCTATTTGTCATTGGTTAAATCACCATTTCCGTCAACTGGTATAGCTTCACCAAGATAAGTGGGCTCAGGATTAAAAATAACATAAAAGAAATCCTTCACCCTGGCAAGCATTTCTCTAAAATCCCTATATGACTGCCCACTGTAACTATTGGCTTTCGCTGCAACGCCATAGGCTTCTAAACCCTGCTTATCTGCTATATATAAGGCCCGATAAAGATGATATTCCTGTGTCACGATGATAATTTTCTTTGCCTTAAACACATCTCTTGCTCTATAAAGGCTTTCGTAAGTGGAAAAACCGGCGTGATCCATAAAAACATGCTGTGATGGTATCCCCGTATCTACTGCGAACTGTTTCATAGCATTTACTTCATCATAGTTGACCCTACCATGGTCACCACTCATTAGCAACCTATCCGAAGCTCCCTGATTGTAGAGCTCGATACCCCTATTCAAACGATCCTGTAAAATAAAGCTAGGCGTTTCGTCTGTCCTGACCAATGCCCCAAGGACAAGTATACAATCTACATCCAGCTGTAATGTCTCTTGTACCGTAAGGATCCTTTCCTGTACCGATGCTCTCACATACCAGTCTATACCAAAAAGTACAACACCCCCTATACATGCTGCAATCAAAATAAACACCAGGATTTTTTTTACTCTGGACTTCTTTCGTTTTTTCATGTGTTTTTCTCCTGTAACCAAATAATTGTTAGTATAAAGTAATTTACACTTGGTCTGCATTGTCTATTTAGATATGTTACTGTTGATAAATGTTCCCGTTACACCTACCAATCCAGATTCCCACCCAAAGGCCTGGCCTATGTATGTCCTTCAAAGGCTCCTACCGGTTACACCGCCTGATCTAAATTCCCTCCTGCAAATTGGCTATTGTAGATATCTGCGTAGAAGCCGCCTTTTTCCAGCAGCTCATTGTGTTTACCCATCTCAACAATGCTTCCATTGTTCATAACAAGTATCATCTCAGCATCCCTAATGGTAGAAAGCCTGTGGGCAATGACAAAGCTCGTTCTACCTTTCATGAGGTTGGTCATCGCCCTTTGGATAAGAACTTCTGTCCTCGTATCGACACTGCTTGTAGCCTCATCGAGGATTAGTATCGCTGGATCGGCAAGTAATGCCCGGGCAATAGTCAAAAGCTGCTTCTGCCCCTGGGAGATATTTGTTGCCTCTTCATTGAGAACAGTGTCATATCCGTCAGGTAGCGTCCTTATGAAACGGTCAGCATGAGCCGCTTTTGCTGCCCTTACTATCTGCCCCATGGTCGCACCGTCTCTTCCATAGGCAATATTTTCTTCTATGGTGCCGTTAAACAGCCATGTATCCTGCAGTACCATACCAAACATCTTGCGAAGCTCACTACGCTTGATATTTCTAATATCTACACCGTCAATGCTGATCTTGCCGGCATTGACCTCATAGAAACGCATCAATAGGTTGACAAGTGTAGTCTTGCCCGCCCCTGTGGGACCCACGATGGCGATTGTATGGCCCTTATCCACCTCCATGTTCATATCCTCAATAAGCGGTGAGTCTTTCCTATAACGGAAGTCCACACTTTCAAACCTGACTTCTCCTTTTGGATCCTCTATTACAACAGCATCACTTCTATCCGGAATTTCCTCCTCTTCGTCAAGCACCTCAAACACACGCTCTGCGCAGGCAACAGTGGACTGTATGATGTTAGCTATATTCGCAGTCTGTATTATAGGCTGGGTAAAGGATCTGGAATATTGGATAAATGCAATTATGTCCCCAACCCCAAGGGCGTTTCTTGTAATCCATATGCCTCCGATTACGCTGATACCTACATAGCCCAGGTTACTGATGAAGTTCATCAACGGGTACATGATACCTGAAACGAACTGGGCCTTCCAGCTTGCACTTCCCAGTCTTACGTTAATATCGTCAAAGGCCTCTATAGACTTCTTCTCACGCCCGAATGCCTTGACAATCTTATAGCCCGAGTACATCTCCTCAACGTGGCCGCTCAATGCTCCAAGCTCTTTTTGTTGGGTTGCATAATATTTCTGTGATTTCTTTGCAATCATCATAGTAGTAAGTACATACAACGGCATCGTAGCAACAACAATCAATGTCAGTATCGGGCTGATTGTCAGCATCATAATGATATAGCCAATGATTGAAATCACTGACGTAATAATCTGAGTTAAGCTTTGCTGCAGGGTTCCTGCAACTGTATCGACATCATTTGTAACACGGCTAAGAATATCACCATGTGCATTTACATCAAAGTATTTAAGAGGCAGGCGCGAAAGCTTTCTATCCACTTCCCCTCTTAGATCACGCACAGTATTTTGAGCAACACCTGACATCAAAAGTCCCATAGTCAGGCTAAACAGAGCACTTAAAAGATACATGCCTATTAATACTAGAATAACGTTTCCTATATAAGTAAAATCGTACTGCCCGTTTGTTTCACGTATAGTCTTTATTGCACTATCAATTTGTTCCTGTGTAAGAGTGGTTCCTCCTGAGACATTTTCAGAAGAGTCTGGCATCATTTGCTGTATACTGCCGCCAAATTCAATCAGCTTTATGCAAACATCAGCTTTTTGATCCGGGTCAGTAAGTGTATCAAGCATAGGTAGCTTGAGAAATTCCTGTATGCTTAACATGACCTCAGGAGGCATGCTTGCACCAGGCATTGCGGTTCCCTCCTGGGTTTG
>CAZEIH010000035.1:0-15799 GCA_964512095.1 uncultured Oscillospiraceae bacterium | reverse complement strand
TCCATTTCACTGCTTATCATATCCACAACCGACTTCTGCATCTTTGCCATCTCTCTGAGCATCATGTCAGCCATATAGGACTCCTGCAGCTTGTTCATTGCATTTGCAGAAACTTTTGGTGCCGCTATCGAGAAGACAGTGCTGGAAATTGCAAATATCAATACTATTATCAAACGTATTTTATGTGGCTTTAGATAACCAATCAGTCTTTTTAACGTACCTTTGAAGTCCTTTGCCTTTTGTACTGGCATACCCATACCGCCCATAGGCCCTCTTCCGTGCATCGGTCTTCTGCTCCCATTGTGGCTATTACCGTTCAAAGGGCCCTTGGATCCATTACCGCCTACCGGGCTCTTGAGTCCATTACCTCTCATTGGGTTCTTGAGTCCATCACCGTCTGCCAGGCTCTTGCCGTCCGCTGGGTTCTTGGATCCTTTACCACCCGCCGGGCTTTTATTTCCCTGCTCCGGTATAGGCGTCTGCATCCTTTTATCATACATCTTTTTATCATATTCACTCATGCGATTTCCTCCTCTGACAGCTGAGACTCAACAATTTCCTTGTAAACCTTACAACTGGCCAGCAGTTCCTTGTGTTTCCCCATTCCAGCCATTTGGCCGTCGTCAAGGACGATTATCCTGTCTGCATCCATTACAGTTCCAACCCTTTGGGTAACCATAATGACCGTTGCTTCAGCAATTTCCTTTTTCAACGCTGCTCTAAGTTTTGCATCCGTTTTAAAGTCAAGAGCAGAAAAACTGTCGTCAAACACATATAATTCTGGTTTTCTCACCAACGCTCGGGCAATGGAAAGTCTCTGCTTCTGACCGCCTGATACATTGGTGCCCCCCTGTGCTATTTCATAGTCATATCCACTGTCGATACCTGATATAAATTCATCAGCTTGGGCAACCTCTGCAGCATGCTTTATTTCCTCCTGCGTCGCATCTTCCTTACCCACCTTGATATTTTCAGAAATAGTTCCTGAAAAAAGCACTGACTGCTGCGGAACAAAGCCGATCTTGCTTCGCAAGCTTTCCTGAGAAAGCTCCCTTATATCAACTCCATTAATCAGTATGCTTCCGCTCTCTATATCATAGAATCGAGGAATCAGGTTCACAAGAGTTGATTTCCCTGAACCGGTACTTCCGATTATTGCTGTGACCTCACCAGGCTTTGCTGAAAAGCTAATACCTCGTAAGGCTGGCATTTCTGCACCATGATACCTGAAGCTTACATCCCGAAATTCCAGGAAACCCTTTCCCTGATAATCATCTACTGTATTCTCAGGATCATTTATCTCAGACTCCGTATCAAGAACCTCATTAATCCTAGTAGCTGCCGCCTGTGCTCTAGGCACCATTACAAACATTACTGAAAGCATAATCATCGACATCATAATCATTATTGCGTACTGTGTAAACGATGAAAGTGCCCCCAAATCCATGTCGCCCCCAGCTATGCGATGTCCGCCAAACCACAGTATAGACAGCTGTGTCAAGCTCATTACAGTCATTATGGATGGCATCATAAATGCCATTACCCTATTAACCTTTATATAATTATCAGTTAAATCATCATTTACATCTTCGAAGCGGTTCTCTTCACGTTTAGTAGTGTTGAATGCGCGGATAACACGGATTCCGGTAAGTTTCTCCCTTAATACCAGGTTGATTTTATCAATTTTCTTCTGCACTGACCTAAATAAAGGAATCATTTTCGATGCTAATAAAATGACCACACCCGTTAATATTGGAAGGGCAAATACAAGTACAAGTGATAGCGGCCTATCTCGTCTTAACGCAAGTATTGTCCCGCCTATTGCCATCATTGGAGCACCAATCATCATTCGCATCATCATGATTGTGACCATCTGAATCTGGTTTATGTCATTGGTGGTTCTTGTGATTAGTGTTGCGGTACCAAGCTTGTTGAAACCGTAGAGCGAGAGGCTTTCTACCTTTCTGAATACCTTCCCCCTCAAGGTCGTACCAAGTCCAACTCCAATCCTGGCCGAGAAGTAGCTGGAAATAATAGCGAAAATCACGCCCCCTGCAGTCACAAGGAGCATCAAACCCCCGATCTCCATTATCCTGTTTGTATTGCCCTGCATAACACCTTTATTAATAACATCTCCCATCAACGTCGGTAGATACAGATCTCCCAGCGTTTGCAGAAATGTAAATATCAGCACTAAGCCGATCATTAGACTGTAAGGTTTAAGAAATCTATAAAGTTTTAGCATATCTTTTCACTCCCGATATCTCAGAATACTCTAATTAATACGATGGATATTCCATAGTGTCTTGTGTTTTGAAAATTTCTCGCTAAACTATTTCGCCACACAGTCCAGCTTTACCCTTTTACTCACTGCTATTTGATTGGCTTGCTCTCCTTGCTACTTTCTTGCCCACTCAGGGTTGAACCGGTACAACCTTGATGGCCTGTGCCCCGCATCTTTTGTAAAGTGATCCGTTTCCACGACCATATCAACAACCTTTCTTCTGAAAGCTGCTGGAAGCAGTTCTTTGTCAAGTATTACTTCATAGACATGCTGAAGCGCTGTCAATGTAAATAGCTCAGTCATCAAGCTAAATGCAATATCTGTGTACTCGATTTTGTTTCTGAGCCGTTCGATTGCATATTCAATCATTTTTGCATGGTCAAAAGCAATTCCCTTTGAACTTACAATCTGCCGATCCACTCTCTTGGCTCTAGTGTCATATTTCTCAATAACCTTTATGACTGCCTCCAGATAATCAGTATCATTAGTAAGCTCTATTCTAACTGTCTTTTCGTTTTCAAAACCCTTTTCCAAAATTATCTTTCTTTCCTCAAGCAACCTGTACTTGACATTGAACCATGCCGCATCAGTGGCATCATCACCGGCTTTCACCGCAAATGAGCTACTATCGACAAGGGCCATATAAGAGCAGCTGATAACTCGCGTTCGTGGGTCTCTGCCCAGATCGCCCCATGTGAATAGCTGCTCCATGTAAACATCGTCGACATTAGTTTCCTCTTTAAGCTCTCTTTTTGCTGCGTCCTCAAGGCTTTCGCCTGTCGACACAAATCCTCCAGGTAGCGCCCAATCTCCCATAAATGGGTGCCCCCCCCTCTTTACCATGAGCAGTCTCAACGATTTTTCCGGAAGCTTCCTGTAATTTTCCTCTTCCTCATCCATAATTGAAAAAATCAACATGTCAACTGTCACTGAAGGCCTATCATACTTGCCTGCATCATAACGGCTGAGAAACTCTGATTCCGTTAGCCCTTGCTGTTTTTGCGTAATATCCTTATCCATATAATCAACTCCATTTATCTATGTCTTCAAAAAACGCTGACCTCTATAGGTCGGCGATACTTCCTTGGTAAGGTGAATTCAGTCTCCACCCAACTCCCTGAGCGAAGCTAACTTACAATTACTTCATGTGTTATTAACACAGTGGTAATAACATGATATTGTAAATTGAGCCTCCTGTCAATATTGCCCGTCTCATAGATAGCGCCAGTTTACGATGGAAAAGAAGAAAAGAATATTTCTAAGAAGGGAAATCGGGTAGGTATGGCATAATGATATGCAGCATACCCACCCAAAGAACTATTCAACTGCCAGTACAACTACTGACATTGGCGGCAATGACACCTGTAGGTTGCCATCCTTCAGGCTCGCTCCAGAGAAAGCCACTGGCTTGATATTTTCAAGATTATCAAATGTATTATGAGCATTCATGATAGGCGCAGTGAGAATTGTCCCGCTGACTGTCGAAGGCTTGCTGCCTCTTAGCAGACAATCTACATCGGCTGCACTCTCATGGCTCAGGTTACACAATGAGATATGGATCTTTCCATCCTTATCAATAGAGCCTGACGCACTGATCTTCGGTATTGTATCATCACCAAGACGGTATTCACCGCAATCCAGCGACAAAGGCAGAAGCTCTGCATCCTGATGCACCTTAAACATATTGAACACATGATACGTAGGCGTCAGTAACATCTTTCCGCCATCCGTCAATATAACAGCCTGTAGTACATTGACTGTCTGAGCAATATTGGCCATCTTGACTCTATCACAATGGTTATTGAAAATATTCAAATTAATACCTGCCACCAACGCATCCCTCAACGTATTCTGCTGGTACAGGAAGCCCGGATTAGTGCCCGGCTCAACAGCATACCAGGTACCCCATTCATCAATTATCATACCAACTCTTTTATCCTTGTCGTACTTGTCCATTATTGTAGAATGGCGGGTTATAAGGTCTTCCATGTACAAGGTCTTTTTCAGTGTTTCAAACCATCCCTTCACACCGAAATCAACAGCCGAGCCCTTATGCTCCCAATCCGTTCCGGGAACTGTATAGTAGTGCAGACTCAATCCATGCATCATATTGCCAGCCTCACGCATTAATACCTCAGTCCATCGGTAATCATCACCATTAGGCCCACAGGCGATCTTATAAATCTTGCTCTCTCCAAAATTCCTGACATAAGTCGCATATCTGCGGTACTCATTAGCGTAGTATTCAGGCCTCATGTTTCCGCCGCAGCCCCAGTTTTCGTTGCCAACTCCAAAATATGTCAACTTCCAGGGCTCCTCCCTGCCGTTTGCCCTTCTGAGGTTGGACTCCGGAGATTCTCCATCAAAGGTCATATACTCAACCCACTGCTGCATCTCATGTACAGTGCCACTGCCTAGATTTCCGCATATATACGGCTCAGCTCCTATCAGCTCACACAGCCTCATAAACTCATGTGTTCCAAAATGGTTATTCTCTACAACGCCGCCCCAATGTGTATTAACCATTTTAGGGCGCTGTTCATTAGGCCCAATACCGTCCATCCAGTGGTATTCATCGGCAAAGCAGCCTCCCGGCCATCTCAGCACCGGAATCCTAAGCTCTCGGAGTGCTTCAATAACGTCATTGCGAATCCCATCAGTGTTAGGTATTGAAGAATCCTCCCCTACCCACATTCCCTCATAAATACATCTTCCAAGATGCTCGGCAAAATGCCCATATATATTCCTATTTATTTTTCCCTTCCTGATATCTGTGTTCAGGATCATACGCGCCATTGCTATTACCTCCCGTTATCTAGTTACTATATCTCCACCCGATTCCCTGCTCCAAGCGAATTGACTAGTTCATAAGCTTATCTAAAACGCCAAATCACATCGTTCATCTTCAATTCGTTTTTAAAGGATGACATCTTTGTATCATTGTTTATAAGCAAATATTCGATACCGCTCATTTCAGCCCAATCCACCATATGCTCTTGAGTAATATCAAGAGAAAATACTGTATGATGAGCGCCGCCTGCATATATCCAAGCCTCCGTGGCATCTCTCAGAGATGGCTGGGTCTTCCAGAGTACCCGCGCTACAGGAAGCCTTGGCATATCCTTTTCTTGTTTAACTGCATCTACAGCATTTACAATCAAACGGAATCTATCTCCCATATCAACCAGGGATGCGTTTATTGCCGGCCCAGGCCTACCCTTGAAGACAATTCGAGCAGGGTCCGCCTTGCCGCCTATACCAAGAGGATGGACCTCTATTCTGGGTTTTCCCTCCGCTATAGAAGGACAGACCTCAAGCATATGTGCTCCCAGAACCATTTCATTCCCAGACTCCAAATGGTAAGTGTAATCCTCCATAAATGAAGTCCCCTTATCAAGTCCTGCGCTCATTACCTTAACTAGCCTAACCATTGCCGAAGTCTTCCAGTCCCCCTCGCCCCCGAAGCCATAACCCGCTTCCATGAGACGCTGCACAGCAAGTCCCGGAAGCTGCTTCAGACCATGCAAATCCTCAAATGTAGTAGTAAAAGCACCAAATCCGCCATCCAGCAAAAAAGCCTTCAGCGCAAGCTCTATCTTGGCTTGGACTCTGATAGAATCCCGGGCTGCACCCTCTGAAATAGCCTCTTTCGCAAAAATATAGCGTTCCGAATACTCATCAAGTAGCCTGTTAGCTTCTGCATCTGATACTTCATCCACTAGCTTTACTAGCTCACTAATGCCGTATCCATTCACCGACCAGCCAAACTTGATCTGAGCCTCCACCTTATCTCCCTCAGTCACTGCTACCTCTCTCATATTATCACCGAAGCGGGCAATCTTAAGCCCGTGGCTTTCAGCGCAACCACAAGCCGCACGCATCCATACACCTATCCTACGTAGTGTCTCCGGATCTTCCCAGTAGCCTGTCACCACCTTGCGAACAATGCGAAGGCGTGCACCTATATGACCGTATTCCCGGTCTCCGTGGGCTGACTGATTTAGATTCATAAAATCCATATCTATACTGTCCCAGGGAATATCCCTGTTAAACTGTGTATGCAGGTGCAGTAACGGCTTTCTTAGAATCGAAAGTCCTCCTATCCACATCTTTGCAGGTGAGAAGGTGTGCATCCAGGTAATTATACCTGCACAGCTATCATCATTATTTGCCTCCACACAAAGCTTGTATATCTCATCATGATTTGTCACAATAGGCTTGAAAACTACCTTCCCAGGTATTGTAGGGCTACACTCCAGAGCCTTTGCTATTATAGCTGAGTGCTCAGCAACCTTGTCCAATGTTTCTGGACCATAAAGATGCTGGCTTCCTGTAACAAACCAAAACTCATAGCTTTTCAAGTTTTTCATAATTAAGGCCTCCCGCTTATTTTCATCATCTTATGACACTGCCATTATTCCTGCCCATAATATGCATCATTACCATGTTTCCTGAAAAAATGCCTATCCTGTAAAGCCCTGTCTATAGGATTTAGTCCAGGTGATAACGAAAGAGAATTGAATGCCATCATTGCAACTGTCTCAAGAACAACTGCATTGTGAACAGCATCCATTGCATCCTTGCCCCAGGTAAAGGGGCCATGTCCATTGACAAGAACACCTGGAGTACTCATGGGATCCCTATCTTTAAAGGTCTCAACTATTAGCCTACCGGTATGCTCTTCATAATCCTCTCCAATTTCCTCCTGTGTCAGATTCCTTGTACATGGTATATCACCATAGAAATAATCTGCATGGGTGGTACCTAATGCTGGAATGGATCGTCCCGACTGTGCCCAAATAGTCCCCCAATTAGAATGCGTATGAACCACTCCGCCTATATCCTTAAAGCACTTGTATAGCTCCAAATGCGTAAGTGAATCTGACGAAGGCCTTAAATTTCCTTCAAGTTGGTTCCCGTTCATATCCAACACCACCATATCATCCTTTTTAAGTTCCTCATAAGGCACACCACTAGGCTTGATTACCACCAGACCCTTTTCTCTGTCAATACCACTTACATTGCCCCAGGTATAATACACAAGACTTCTGGCAGGCAGCTCCAGGTTTGCCATCATAACAGTTTGTTTTAATTGCTCTAGCATAAGCATTCACCTCCTATGTGAATTAATCCATATTTTCTACTGCAGCTTTTTCTATAATCAATCCCCTTGTGTAGCGTTTCATAAAATCATTAAACCCCGCAACATCTGAAGGATTAGGCGCAACCGTGTTGATGGGCATACCTTCAAAAACTCTATACCTCAAGAAGTCCTCCAAAGACTCTTTCTTCTGCTTATTAGCCATATAGGATGCCAACAATGCAATACCCCAGGCACCACCTTCCCCTGCTGTTTCCATAACAGACACGGGAATATTCAGGGCAGCGGCCATTATCCCCTGTCCAACCTCTCTGGTCTTAAAGAAACCCCCATGGCCAAGTATTTCATCCACTGTAACAGCCTCCCTACCTGTAAGTATATCCATTCCGGTCTTAAGAGC
The DNA here is from genome assembly GCA_964512095.1 of uncultured Oscillospiraceae bacterium. Lineage (GTDB taxonomy): Bacteria > Bacillota > Clostridia > Acetivibrionales > DTU013 > DTU013. The sequence goes on along the minus strand of CAZEIH010000035.1, from coordinate 8,014 downwards.
TCCCAAGGCCGAAAATAGGTTGACCCGCATAAAGTTTGCCAAATTGAACTTACTATTGGCAGAACGCACAAATAGAGGACGGCCTTGCTCAAAACCTGTAATATGCTCTCCTGATATATACCCATATGACAAAAGCCCCCCACAATCAAGGTCTCCCTTTAGGGCGGCACCGAGGAGTGTATCATAAATCCTTGCTTTGCTCACATCAGCTCCTAAGGCCTTCAGTGCTTCGTCAAATAAACCTATCCATGCATCATAATCAGATGTACAGTTGTTTGAATGTACCATTGCCACTGGCTTGCCAGAAGGTGTTGTCACTAAATCCACCTCTGAATATGCAGTCGATAAATCCTTTTCAAGTACAATCATTGCGAATACCGATGTTCCAGCAGATACATTTCCAGTGCGCTCAGCTACACTATTCGTCGCTACCATCCCTGTTCCGGCATCACCCTCTGGTGGACATAGTGGGATTCCAGACTCCAGCTGGCCTGTCTCATCCAAAAGACATGCTCCCTCCACAGTCAGCTTACCGGCATTTTCTCCAGCCGGCAGAACCTTGGGAAGTATTTCCTCCAGCCTCCATGGAAGCTCCAAGGACTTTGCCAGTTTGTCGAATTCCTCGAGCATTTGCAGATTGTAATAACCGGATAAATGATCTATTGGGAAAACACCTGACGCATCCCCAATTCCCAGCACCTTGCTTCTAGTCAGCTTCCAGTGTACATACCCTGCCAGCGTTGTCAAATAATCAATACTTTTTATATGTTCCTCTCCATTTAAAATCGCCTGGTAAAGATGGGCAATACTCCATCTTTGAGGAATTGGAAAATTAAAAAGCTTTGTCAATTCTTCGGAAGCCTGCCCTGTAATATTGTTTCGCCAGGTCCGAAAAGGTGTCAGCAGTTTTTCGTCTTTGTCTAAAACCATATAGCCGTGCATCATGGCGCTTATGCCTATGGCACTTACCTTTCGTATACGGATGCCATACAGGGACAAAACCTCATCAGCCATGGCCTTGTAGCTTTTCCTTATACCCTCCCATATTTCATCAAGGCTATATGTCCAGATACCGTTGACACAGCTATTCTCCCAATCAAAGCTACCTGATGCTGTCGGCATATTATCCTTTCCTATGAGAACTGTCTTAATTCGCGTAGAACCCAGCTCAATACCTATTGTTGCCTTCCCGGTGATAATAAAATCCCTGATTTCCTTCAATTCATCACTCATATTAACCCCCAGTACCATTACAATATTTCTTACTCGAATGCTCATGCATACAAGTTACGATACATTTTTAGCGCTTCATACATGAGTCCTTAATAACCAATTCAGGTACAATTACCTTTTGAGCAAAGCCCCTTACCTGATCCTTTCCCTTAAGAAGATTCAGAAGTAGCTCAGCTGCCATTTCTCCTAGCTTTTCTTTAGGATGGAGCACAGAGGTCAGCTTGACCGCACTGTTTTCAGAGAGATAGGAGTCATCAAAGCCAGTAATAGAAATATCCTCCGGCACCCTCAGCCCCATTCCATCAAGAAACTGATATATCCTAAATGCCACATCGTCATTGTAGCAGGCAATAGCGTCCAATCCATACCCAGAATGAATCATTTCCCTTATTGCATTTACCGGCTTTATTCCCTTATCCTCAGTATGATACAATACCACAGTGTCAGGATCATAGGGGAGCCCTGAATCAGTTAGAGCCCTGGCATATCCCTTGTGCCTACTCAAACCCTGCATGTCATCAGCCTTAAATAATCCGGCAATTTTCCTATGTCCAAGCTCTGCTAGGTATCTAACAGCAGAATACATTCCTGCAGCATCATCCAGTATTACATAGGGCTTATCCTCCATCTCCTGGTGAAAACCATGGATGAAAACATAGGGTATACCGCTTTTCTCCAACGCCTTATACAGCTCAAGATTGCGTGAAAATAAAGCACTTTTCGTTGGCTCAACAATGAGTCCTTCAATGTTTTTTTCCAACATATCCTTCAGGCAGTCATACTCTTTCAAAGTGTCATTATTGGTATTCTTTAAAATAATGCTGTATCCGTTCTGTGAAAGCACATTATCGATGCCCTGAATTACCTTAGGGAATATATATTCTGAAATATATGTAGTTATAACTCCAATATTCTTTGAAGCATTCCTCTTTTGACTCCTATCAACACAGTATGTACCACGACCATGCTCCGATGTAAGAAATCCTTCATTGATGAGAATAGCTATAGCCTTTCTCACTGTATGCCTGCTTATTGAGAACATTTCTCCAAGAGAGTGCTCCGAAGGAATCTGTACTCCCGGCTTGATTCTCCCCATAAGCATTTCATCCTTCAGGTACTCCTTAAGCCTTAAATACTTAGGCTGACAATTATCATTTGACATAGATATCTCCATAAACATCAACTTGTATGCACATGTTAGCTTTATTATACTAAATCTATTTCTCTGATGCAATCATGAAAATATTATGTGCCACAATATGTGCGGTAAGGACATGCAGAAGGTGCCGGTAAGGTTGAATACAGCTCATGTTCGACTGTATATACATAAGGGTTGGAAATCACACTCAACAGTTTTTGTAATATACTATAGTCTCCATCCCTATCTGCCGCCTCCAAAGCCTCTTCCACCCGATGATTACGGGGTATAACAGAGGGATTATTATGGGTCATCAGCATATGTGCTTCATCCATGGACTGGGACTGCCTACTAAGCCTTGCCTGCCACTGTTCCTTCCAGCCGACAAATTCACTGGTTGTAAATATTTGCGAGTCAGCGCTATCATTATTTGCCTGCTCACCATCAGTTGCCAATCCACAGATCTCTGTCAGGATACGAAAAGTATTAGTAAAGTCAGCTCTATTGCTAATCATCATACCCAGGAGAAATCTAATCAGGTCATCATCCTCCGCCTCATCATTGAATATCCCTAGCTTTGCCCTCATTCCATCAAGCCAATAATCATAAAAAAGCTTGTTGAATTTTGAGACTTCATATTGAGCAAGCTCAACAGCCTTTTTCTCATCATCATGGAGCAAAGGCAACAGTGTCTCGGCAAACCTTGACAAATTCCATGCTGCAATAAGGGGCTGATTACCATAAGCATAGCGACCATTTGTGTCAATAGAACTGAATACCGTATCAGGGTCATAAGTATCCATAAACGCACATGGCCCATAGTCAATAGTTTCGCCACTAAGAGCCATATTATCTGTATTCATTACACCATGAATAAAGCCCACCATCTGCCATTTTGTTATCAACTCAGCTTGGCGCCTTATAACCTCACGAAGTAAGTAGACATACTTATTTTCACACTTATTCTGGTATCTAGGTCCTGCAGCAAAGCCATCAAATCCGGAACCCTCAACACAATCAACTTCTTTACCTGGATAACCCATATCCTTATCACTGCTAAAATGCCTTTCCAGCGTGTAATCAGCCAGCGCCTTAAGGTCATTAACGGTACCCCATCTTGCGGCATATTCAAAGGTGCCAACTCGTATGTGGCTTGCCGCTACACGGGTTAAAACCGCTCCTGGTTTATCCTCTCCACGATAAACCTTCTCACCTGTTGTCACAACAGCCAGGCTACGCGTGGTAGGAATCCCCAAGGCATACATTGCTTCGCTGATAATATATTCCCTCAGCATAGGTCCAAGTACAGCCCGTCCATCTCCTCCCCGGGAGTAGGGGGTTCGGCCTGAACCCTTTAGCTGAACATCAAATCTCTCTGCGCTAGGAGTTATTTGCTCTCCAAGCAGTATCGCCCTGCCATCACCCAACATTGTAAAATGTCCAAACTGGTGGCCTGCATAAGCTTGGGCCAGTGGCTTTGAACCTGGAGGAACACGGTTACCTGCAAATATATCTATGCTATCATCCTTCATTAACACCTCAACATCTAAACCTAAAGACTCAGCAAGGGCATGGTTCAGTACAATTAGTTTAGGTGAACTCACAGGTATTGGTTCAATATTTGAATAAAATATTTCCGGCAGTTGCGAATAACTATTTCCCAGTCTCCATCCCCCGCCATAAGCACCGCTATCTTTTGTCATATGTAAATCTCTCCTAACACAGAGTCATACTTACCCAAGTCAATTCGCTTCGCTCAGGGAGTCAGGTGGAGACTGAACTCCACATAGCCAAGGAAGTTAGACACATCGCTGTGCCTTTTATTATTTCTCACTTATTCGTATTTCTATCCTGTAACCTTGATTCTTTACAAATATATTACCGATTCCTACGAACAAAGCCTGGGCATCTTCACCACTTAGACTCTTATTTACAGTAATCTGTAAGCCTTTCTCCAAGCTCCCGGTTACGTCCTTGTAATACTCAATTTGCTTTTTCTCCGGCTCAGCTGGCGCTCTGGCATCCACATCAGCGGCCCTACCAGTATCGCTAATTGTAACACTTTTAGCCTCTTTTGCAGTATCCCTGACCGTATCTTTACCCACATCACCTATAGCTGCCTTTCTAGCATCCCTACCGACATTTTTGCTCTCACCGCTCGTTGTCACTCTTGTAAGTCCTCTTGCCTTCTTTACCTTCGTTCTTTGCTTTGCCTCGTCATCTGCTTTTACATACTTTGCAATCATATTGTATATATTAGCAGGATTAACACCAAGCTTTTCGGCAATCTTCTTCTGTGTTGGGTAGAGAGCCTTCAATTCCTTAAGAGCCTCAATCTTCTGGTCCCTTGGCAGGCCTTTCAGCTCTTCATACGTTATGCTTTCATACACATTTCTCACTCCTGTTCCATATTGAGGTTAGTTCTACTTGAATAATTGCCATTATTACAATAAGTAATTCATATTTATTGGAAAAAGAACTGAAATATGAAAATATATTCGAGAAAAGAACTATAACACAATAGAAACCCGAAGGATTAACACCTACTAGCTACGTTAAGCAATAAGAATCAGTGTTAAAAAGGCAGCAAGAGAAAGCAGTATGCTAATAGAAATAGTATTAAGCATGAAATCCCTATCGCTCAAGTTGCTCTCTTTCATATAAATTGGAACAACAAAAGGCGGCGGCAACAAAAACAATGTATAAAGGGCGATTTCATAGCTTTTATCAAGCTGATGAACCGATCCGATTAGTATTTTATTTATTGTAAATGCAATGGCCAATAAAATGATAAGGCGTGTAACAGCAGCTACCAGCGGCATCAGCTCATACCCTATAATAATGCAAATTATTGGGGTTGTTAGATTTGACAAAATTCTGATTGTTTCAAGAAAGGAACTAAGTACAGGCGACTGTTCCAAGGCTGTGACAATACCTATGCCTCCACAAAGACTTCCAATAAGTATTGCAAGAATAACCGGGGATTTAATAAATAAAAGCAAACGCTGCCACCATTCAAAAAAACAATTCGCCCATCTCAACCTAAGACTCTTCCCATTGGTTCAGCAATCTGTACCTATTCCAAAAGCCGTAAGCCTATCTAATCTACCGCCCGCAGCTTCTGCGCTTATCCGCACTACAGCCGCCAGTGCAGCCTGGACAGGAATTGTTACGAATGCTTTTTATTGTCCTATACGCTGCGTATGCTACTATCCCGAAAAAAATGATTCCAATAATTATATTCGCTGTCATAACACTTTCCCCTCTCTAATTAAACTACTTATTTTACTATTTTTCTCTCCGCCTTTACGTGCAGTAACAATAATAACACCAGCCACTATCGCCGCAATGATGGCAGAAACACCAGCTCCTTCTGCCAGCTTACCGTATACAAGGATGGTTCCTATCTGTGTAATAAGCATTGCAACAGAGTATCCCACGACAACCTGGAACAACAGCGCCTTGAATATCCACTTACGCCCTCCCAGCTCAGAGTTCATCGCACCTATCGCCGCAAAGCAAGGTGGTGTAAAGAGGTTAAATGCAAGGAACGCAAGGGCTGTCACCGGAGTGAGCAATCCCGCTAATGGCCCTGACACAGAGTAAAGTGCATCATTCGAAGCTACTGTAAGCAGAATTGCCAGCGTTGCCACGATGTTTTCCTTGGCAACAAAGCCTGTGATAATTGATGATGCAAGTTGCCAGCTTGCCAGCCCCAGTGGTATAAGGAGAGGAGCTACAAAGCCACCCAGTGAAGCCAGGATACTACTGGCTTGATCCTCTACTGGCTGAAGGTTCCAGCCATATGTCTGCATAAACCACACCATTGTATTCATAACAAGGATAATCGTTGCAGCCTTTTTAACAAAAGCCCATGCCTGCTTAAACATCTGACGCAGCGCGTGCTTCAGGCTTGGCAGTTTATACTCTGGCAGCTCCAGTATAAAGCTAGAAATATTCTCCCCTTCATATCTAAAAAGCTTCCTAAGAAAAAGTCCTCCCACAATGATCACCAAACCGGCCATTATATAAATGCTCGGGAAAACCCACGTGGCTCCCGGAAAGAACACCGCCGCAAAGAGAGCTATGACTGGCAGCTTTGCACCACATGGAACAAAAGGTGTCAGTATGGTTGTAATCCTTCTTTCTGTGTCATCCTCAATAGTTCTCGTTGCCATAACACCAGGTATGGAGCAGCCCGTCCCCACAATCATCGGAATAATGGACTTGCCGGAAAGCCCGATCTTTTTAAAGTAGCGGTCCATAACTACTGCAACCCTTGCCATATACCCGCTGTCCTCCAGCAAAGCAAGGCAGAAGAATAGCACCATAATTAGCGGTATAAATCCAAGTACAGCTCCAACTCCCCCTACTGCTCCTTCAACTATAAGCTCCTGGAGGATGGGGCTTAAATTAATGGACTCAAAGAATCCATTCAATACATTGGGGACCGTTTCAGAAAAAAGAACGTCATTAACATAACCGGAAGCCCAACCTCCCAAGCCATTAATAGAAAACGCATACACTCCCCACATAATCAATGCAAATATTATCAATCCAAAAACTGAATGTGCAATAATTCGATCGGCTTTATCCGAAAAAGTCAATTCACTGGAGCTTCTCTTCCTGAAAAAGTACTTTCCAGCAATCTGCTTTACATAAGTCTGTCGCTCTCTATCCAGTCTGTCCGCTGTTGTATAAGTGTCTCCTCCCGACAAAGCGACCGTCTGGGTTATACCGTCCGTCCTTGCTTCACTATCTGCGTCGGTCACTCTATTTGCCCCGGTCACTCTATCTGTCTCGGCCACTCTATTTGCCCCGGTCACTCTATCTGTCTCGGCCACTCTATTTGCCCCAGTCGCCCTGTCCGCCCCGGCTACTCTGCCAGCTTTTGCTGTGACATCCTGCTCCGCCGTTCTGCCGCCCTTTATCGCCGCCTGACCACTAACAAAGCCAGTCTCCTGCTGTCCCGAATCCCCCTCAACCGATATCCTGACCGCTTCAGCAATAAGATTATCCAGCCCTTCTGCTTCATTTGCAGAAACTTCGACAATTTTACATTTAAGTGCCTCAGCCAAGCCCTCCACATCAATTTTGTCCCCATGTCTTCTGACAATATCCAGCTTATTCAGCGCAATGACAAGAGGGACACCAATCTCAAGAAGCTGAGTAGTAAAAAAAAGACTTCGCTCAAGTGAACTACTATCTATTATGTTGATAATCACATCAGGCCTTTCACCTGTGATAAAATCCCTTGTTATGGCCTCTTCACTTGTAAAAGGAGATATAGAGTAAGCCCCTGGCAGATCCACAACTCGTATCCTATCAATAAAGGCCTTATTATCAATATCCATCATTGCTCGTGCAGCTACTTTCCTAAAAGCCCTTTTCAGGTTAGCCTCTTTCTTCTCAACTGTTACCCCCGGCCAGTTTCCCACATATTCAGTTTTCCCTGTTATTGCATTGAACAGTGTGGTCTTCCCTGAATTGGGGTTACCTGCTAATACTATCTTGATTTTCTTTTTTCTCCTCATATCTGTTCCCTGTGCTATCTTCATATCCATCCTCCACTGTCCAGCCTGAGAGTCCCTTTGTGCCTTTGTGCCTTTGTGCCTTTGTGCCTTTGTGCCTTTGTGCCTTTGT
>CAZEIH010000034.1:0-30368 GCA_964512095.1 uncultured Oscillospiraceae bacterium | reverse complement strand
GATTGTACTCGCCACTGACAGCTTTATCAATCGGTAACCCCCACCTAAGAGGAGGAGGACTGTGACATTGTCCAACTGCTACTGTCTCTTTAGTGCAGTACATACAATTTTTCCTGAAGCCTCTGCTACAGGTATTATCTTAATGCTTTTAAATCCATAATTGTTTTTAAGATACTTAATATTTGATTTCTTTTGACCTACTACATTGGAAATATTGGAAATGCCCGTTTGGATAATAATTTCCGTTGCCTCCTGAAGACCTTCAGATACTATAATGTTTTCAATTCTTGTAAGTGCAAGTCTGGATTCAACAAGCTGTCTAAAGGCTGGATGGATTGGTCCAGCGACAACATCAGAATCAATGCCTTCACGTATGTTTTCGGTAGGTTGTAGGCCTATTCTTATGACCTTTATACCCTTATCCTCATACATTTGTAGTAGCTGCCCACATAATTCTACTGCCTCATCGAGCTTTTGAGGTGTGTAGAGTCCACTCTTCATAAGTCTTTCCAGCCCCGTACCCTTGATGACAAGTACAGGATAAATACGTACAAGCTCAGGTGCCAATGAAATTACCTTCTTAGCCGTATCTATGGATATTTCCCTGGTATCGCCGGGTAAACCAGTCATTGTCTGTATACCCAGCCTGAAGTTCATGTTTTTAATGAGCTCACAGGAGTTATATACAACATCAGCATTATGTCCACGATAGCTTGCCTTAAGCACTTGGTCATCAAGGCTCTGAACGCCTAGCTCTATTGTTCTAACACCATATTTCTTAAGCATCATAAGAATTTCTGGATTGATGCAGTCAGGTCTTGTTGATATTCTTATTTCAGAAGCTTTGCCAGAGGATATGTATTTATAGGCCTGTTTTAGAAAGCTTTCCTGGAGATCCATCTCAATAGCTGTAAAGCTTCCACCGTAAAAGGCGATTTCTACGAAGGAGCCCTTCTTTGTGGTTTTCAGGTGCTCTTCAATGATTCTGGGAATTTTTTCGATGGTCATATCTGTTATTTGTCCACTGATTTTCTTTTGATTACAAAAAATGCAATCATTGGGACAGCCCTTATGAGGAATAAAAATTGGAATCACTACATGCTTTGCCCTCATTATTTCACCATCTTTTTCAGGGCAGCCTCTGCTGCATTTTGCTCTGCCTCTTTTTTTGTCCTGCCCCTGCCTATACCATAGGGCACATCGCCAACTGAAAGCTGGGCAGTAAATACCTTGTTGTGATCCGGCCCCTTTTCCTCAACGATACAGTAGCTTATATGCTGCTCACTTTGCTTTTGGATAATTTCCTGGAACTGTGTCTTGTAATCCTTAAAAACATCCTTACTTTTTATGTTAAGGTAAATGTCTTCCATTGATTTAAATATAAATTTACCTGCGTTTTCTAATCCACCATCTAGATAAATGGCTCCGATTAAGGCTTCAAATGCGTCTGATAGGATTGACGTCCTTTTCCTGCCCCCTGTATTTTCTTCTCCCTTTCCAAGAAACAGATAATCACCCAAATTGATTTTTTCTGCGCATTTCTTTAATGATGATTCACAGACAATAGCCGCTCTTATTTTTGTCATTTCACCTTCAGGTAGCTCAGGGTGATTTTTATATATATAATCACTGGTGATTATGTTAAGTACTGAATCACCAAGAAACTCAATCCTTTCATTACTCACAAGGCCTTCTGATTTTTTTTCATTTGCATAGGAGCTGTGAGTAAGTGCCAGTTGTAATTTGTCATTGTCCTTAAAATGATAGTCTATTGTCTTTTCCAGTTCCTTAAGGTTACTAACTCCATGTAGCTTTATATCATTATCCATTATCTGCTCCTTTGTATTGCCTTTGTATTGCCTTTGCAAAACTTAAAGGCAGGAAGATTTTCTCCCGCCTTTGATAAATTTTACCCTACTTTTCATTACTACGCAAATCAAACATTATCATTTAGTGTCATCGGTATATTTCTTCAATACCAATGCAGCATTGTGGCCTCCAAACCCAAGTGCATTTGACAATGCATATTTTATATTGGCGGGTCTGCTTTTATTTGGCACATAGTCCAGGTCACATTCCGGATCTGGGTTTTTGTAGTTAATAGTAGGTGGTAGAATTCCATCCTTAAGTACCATGGCTGTTATAATCGATTCGATTGCTCCTGCTGCTCCCAACAAATGACCTGTCATTGATTTTGTAGAGCTAACAGCTAGCTTATAAGCATATTCGCCAAACACATCTTTGATAACCCTTGTTTCTCCAACGTCATTAAGTGGTGTCGACGTACCATGTGCATTAATGTATCCGATGTCTTCTGGCTTTATACCTGCATCATCAATGGCATTCTTCATCGATCTTGCACCTCCGACACCATCTGGTGAAGGTGCTGTAATATGATAGGCATCACAGGTGCATCCATAACCCACAATTTCGCCAAGTATAGAGACTCCACGGTTCCTGGCATGTTCATACTCTTCAATAACCAGTATGCCTGACCCCTCGCCCATTACGAAACCATCACGTTCCTTATCAAAGGGCCTGCACGCTGTTGCCGGATCAGGATTTGTGGAAAGTGCTTTATTTGAACAAAAACCTGCAAAGGACAAGGGCGTAATAGCTGATTCTGCACCGCCGGTGACCATTATGTCAGCGTCTCCTCGTTGTATCACTTTAAATGCATCACCTATTGCATTGTTTCCTGATGCACATGCTGTCACAACGCACTCATTAAAGCCCTGTAGATTAAATTCAATGGCTATCCTTCCAGCTGCCATGTTTGCTATCATTGAAGTAATGAAAAAGGGGCTGACTCTTCCAGGGCCCTTTGTAGCAAGAATTTGATGCTGGTCCTCTAACGTCTTAATTCCGCCTATACCAGAACCTACTATACAGCCTGCTCTGAAGCGGTCTTCCTTCTCCATGTTAAGACCTGACATTTCAATTGCCATTCTAGCAGCAGCCAATGCATACTGAGTAAAAATATCCATTCTTTTCGCTTCTTTTTTTTCCATATAATTCGTAGGCTCAAAACCTTTAATTTCTGCCGCAACCTTGGCATCATACGCCGATGTGTCAAATTTTGTTACAAGGCTAATCCCATTTCTCCCCTCACGTATCCCACTCCAAAAGTCATCAAGGCCAAGGCCTAAGGAATGCGCTACTCCTAAACCTGTTATTACTACTCGTTTCTTCATTAAAAAACCTCCTAGCGGATAACTTTACATTTTGACTTATCTATATTCCATCAGTTTTTTTTTACCGCCATCACCCATATACTCTACCAACATAAAAAAAGTCCCTTTATGGGACTTTTTTTATGTGTTATTTTTAATGTAGTTCACGGCATCTCCAACCGAAGCTATCTTTTCAGCTTCACTATCTGGAATCTCAATATCGAATTCCTCTTCAAGAGCCATAATCAATTCAACGATATCAAGTGAATCTGCACCTAAATCGTCTATGAAAGATGATTCCATATTAACTTCATCTTCCTCAACACCTAATTGCTCGACAATAATTTTTTTAACTTTATCGAAAGCCATACATTCACCTCCTCCCAAAGAGGGTAATTATATATAATAAATCTTAGTAAAAGTTATGCTTGATTTAGCAACTTTTACATAAAGATATTATTACATAACGAGCCCGCCGTCAATATCTATTACTTGTCCTGTGACGTATGCAGCATCATCAGAAGCGAGAAACGCGACAACATTAGCCACATCTTCAGGTGTCCCAAACCTTCCAAGGGGTATGTTCTCAAGATACTTTTCCCTAACTCCCTCAGGTAATACATCAGTCATCTTACTTCTTATGATTCCGGGAGCCACTGCATTGCAGGTTATGCTCCTTGAAGCAAATTCCTTGGCTGTTGTTTTAGTTAATCCAATCAACCCGGCTTTTGAAGCGGAATAGTTGGCTTGTCCCTTATTGCCATATCTTCCAGCTACTGATGCCATATTGACGATTCGACCATACCTTTGCTTCATCATTTGTTTTGCTGCTAATTTAGTGCACAAAAAGGCACCCTTGAGATTAATATCCAAAACAATGTCCCAATCATCTTCTGACATCATAGCAAAGGGCTTATCTTTTGTTATGCCAGCATTATTTATAAGTATGTCCAGTGCTCCAAAGCTATCAATCGCAGTCTTCACCATAGCCTTAACGTCATCTTGGTTCCTTACATCGCCTCTAGTAACAGCCACATTATAGCCTGCCTTCTTAAACTCTTCAGCAGTTTCATCAAGTGCTTCAGATGATGGTATATCATTTAAAACAATATTTGCCCCCATGGAAGCAAGCTTCATAGCTATAGATTTTCCTAAACCTCTTGCTGAACCGGTTATAACAGCAGTTCTACCACTTAATAGCATCTTTATCGGTTTCCTCCTATTCTATGCACCTATTTCCCTGAGAGTTATCTCCAGTGATTTCAAATCCTCTATGTTATAGCTTCTGGCATCCTTATCGATTTTTCTGACAAATCCGCTCAGAACCTTTCCAGGGCCTATTTCAACGAAGGTATCTACGCCTTGATTAAGCATCATACGGATAGAATCCTCCCACATAACTGGACTACTTACCTGTCTTGCTAGTAAATCCTTAATATCCGCTGTTCCTTTTACTATGTCTGCTGTAACATTTGCTATCAAAGGAACTTTAAAATCTACAAATTCAATTTTATCAAGCTCCGTCATCAGCCTTTCTTTAGCTGGATGTAGCATACTGCAATGAAAGGGAGCGCTGACTGCAAGCATAACAGTTCTTCTCGCTCCTTTGCTGCGACATAGCTCCATAGCTTTTTCTACTGCCTTTATTTCACCTGCTATTGCTATTTGTCCGTTACAATTAAAATTTGCCGGTTCTACAATACCATATTCAGATGCCATACTACAGCATTCTAATACTTCCTCTCTTCCCAATCCAAGTATTGCAGCCATTGTACCAACACCAAGGGGCACAGCCTCCTGCATATACCTTCCTCTAACCCTAACAAGTGATACTGCAGTTTTGAAGTCAACTGTCCCTGAAGCGACATGTGCAGCATATTCACCAAGACTCAAGCCTGCGGTAAAATCAGGGGTTATGTTCTTCTCAAGCAAGGGCTGCAGGCAAGCAATACTTGCAGTCATAATTGCAGGTTGAGTATTTTCAGTTACCTTTAAGGCTTCATCGTTACTTTCAAATATCATTTTTTTCATATCCATATCAAGAGCCTCTGAAGCCTGATCGAATATATCCGCAGCGGCTCTGAATTCTGAGGCTATCTCTTTACCCATACCTATATACTGTGCTCCCTGACCCGGGAAAATAAAAGCGATTTTACCCATTACAACCTCCTGAAAATTAAATGGATTAGCCTTATTTGCTCCATCTGACAAGAGCAGAGCCCCATGTTAGGCCTCCACCGAAGGCTACAAGAACGAGATTATCGCCTTTGGATAGACATTTTTCCCTATATGCTGAATCCATTGCAACAGGGATTGACGCAGATGATATGTTTCCGTACTTTTTTATAGTGGTGTATATCTTTTCAAAGGCAATGCCAAGTCTTTTAGCTGCCCCTTCGATTATCCTAGAGTTTGCCTGGTGCGGTATTATGTATTTTACATCATCAAGGCTCACATCAGTATTTTCAATAACCTTTTCAGTGGCATAAGGCATAATCTTGACGGCAAACTTAAATACCTCCTGACCATCCTGCCATAAAGCAATTTTGTTCTCGAAATTTTCACGCCTTTTCATGTCATCATCTGACATATGTAGGCATGGTATGGTAATGAGCTGGTTTGCTTCACCATCAGCTCCGATAAAGGTAGACAATATGCCGTAGCCCTCTTCAACTTTACCTAAAACCACTGCGCCGGCACCATCTCCAAATAGTACACAGCTTTTTCTGTCACTCCAGTCAATTACTTTGGTCATTCCCTCACTGCTAACCAGTAAAACATTTTTATAATAGCCTGTCTCTATAAACTGTTTTGCCACTGTCATCCCATAAACAAAGCCAGAACAAGCTGCAACTAAATCAAATGCTGCTGCATTTTTGGCACCAGTTTCTTTTTGTATTATGCAAGATGTAGATGGTGTTAGAAAATCCGGGGTTGAAGTGGTAACAATTACAAGGTCAATGTCCTCAGGTAAAATGCCCGAATCCTTTATAGCCTGCCTTGATGCTTCAACCGCCAGCGGATAAAGCGGAGAGTTTTCTTCCAGAATCCTTCTTTCGGATATACCAGTTCTTTTCAATATCCATTCATCTGATGTATCTACAATTTTTTCAAGATCTGCGTTAGTCAATATCTTTTCTGGGACGCAGCTTCCTATGCCTAAAATTCCAACGCTTACGTTCTCGTTTTGTTTTCTTGCCATCGGTGTTAACCTCCATATTTTCAACACTATCCTTGATTTCATTAAATACTGAGCTATCTGCTATATTCTTTGCTTTCAATATTACGTTTCTAATTGTCTTGTCATTTGAATTCCCATGGCTTTTAACAACTATTCCATTTACTCCAAGTACCGGTGCTCCTCCATCCTCAGAGGGATCCATCATCTTTTTAAAAGCCTTCATATCCTTTATGACAAAAAGTGTTGATATCTTAGAAAAAATGTTACGCTTGAACATACCTTTAAGTAGCCCCGAGAAAAAAGATCCAGTTCCCTCTAGAAATTTAAGCATAACATTGCCTACATATCCATCACATACTGCAACATCAACCTCTCCAAGAGGTATGTCCTTACCTTCAATATTGCCTACAAAATTCAAATCTGCAGATTTGAGCATAGTATAGGCCTGCTTCAAAATTTCAGTTCCCTTTTTAGCCTCTGTCCCCATGTTAACAAGACCAACCCGGGGATTATCCTTGCCATACAAACCTCTCATATAGGCTGATCCAAAAATACCAAACTGTACATAGTTAATAGGCTTGCATGTAGTGTTCAGCCCGGCATCTATAAGAAGGCATTTCCCTGATTTTGTTGGTATTACGGCTCCCAATGCCGGTCTATCAACACCCTTTAGTCTACCGAGAATAAAAAGTGCTCCTGTAAGTAGTGCTCCTGTACTACCGGCAGATAAGAATACATCACCTTTTCTTTCTTTAAGCATATTGAAACCGACGACCATTGATGAGTTCTTTTTGCTTCTAATAGCTCTTGTAGGAACATCATCATTTGTTATAACTTCCTTTGTGTGTATTACCTCCAGCCGCGTACTCTCAAAATTGCGTTTCTTTAATAATCGTTCAATCTGATATTTATCGCCAATTAAGGCTATGTCAAATCCATCCTGGACCTTTAACGCATCAATACTCCCATTAACTATAGAATCCGGCGCATAATCCCCGCCCATTGCATCAACCAATATCCTCAAAATGTTTCACTCCCGTATCTTACAGTTGTTGGTGATGATATCACCACTACATATAAAATACTATTTTCCCTACTGTTTTTCAAGGGATACAAGAATGAATTTTCCCCTGAACATCTCCTTCTGTTTTTCAAATATTTTGACCCAAACAATATATTTGCTTCCTCTAACCTGCTTTACCTCTGCTTTTGCTATCAATCTACAACCTGAATATGCCGGAATTTTGTATTTAATGTTTGCTACTCCAACAAGGGCTACTTGTGCATCAATAACAGCAATTGCAAGGGATTCAGCTAAAGAATAAATATAGTGGCCCCGTATAATCTTTGTCTTTTTAAAAGCCATAGAATCATCAGTTTCTAAAATCGATACACCGTATTTCCCCAATGTTATATCTATAAGCTCACCAACAATTTCAGCGCCTTGCAGTGACTTTACCTTGCCATAGTTATTCTCTGCTACATGCTTTATTCTTTCCCTTAGCTCAGGTATTCCCATTTCTAGTCTATCAAGTCTTATTGTCGGCACACTAACATTAAAAAGCTCAGATAACTCATCATCAGTAAGAAATGGATCACTCTTTAGCTTTTCTATTAATACCTGCTGTCTTTCTTTTTTGTGTAAGGATGACCGACTCATTTATTGCACTTCCTAATTATAATAATTATTACCTGATACTATATCCTATTAATAATAGTATATAATATTCTCATTAAGTATGCAACTACTTTTATAATAAAAATGTGCTCATACTTCCAGCACATATTTTTCTATTATTGTCTTGTAATTTAAGTTTATACAGTACTAGGCATTAGTATTTATGACGTTGAGGTTTTTCTTGACATAATCGATCAAAGAATAAATAGTAATAATGACAGCTAATAGCATTGCATAACCGTCAAAGGGGAAATCAGTAATCAGGCTGAGTGGGAAATTATTGAGCAACGCTGCTACAATTGCTATATCCTGTAGCACGGTTTTCAGCTTACCCAGATTACTTGCGGCTATTACAATGCCTTCACCGGCAGCAACCAGTCTCAGGCCAGTAACAATAAACTCACGAGAAATAATAAGCATTGCGGCCCAACCATTTATATCACCACTCTGGACAAGAGCTAGCAAGGCAGCTGTTACCAGGAGCTTGTCAGCAATTGGATCGAGAAATTTACCGAATCTTGTCACAAGTTTTCTTTTCCTTGCAATATACCCATCAACTGCATCTGTACTGGATGCTATTATGAATATACCGGCGGCTATATAGCTGCCGAAGGAAGAAATAAACTCATTAATAGCTGTCATCTGAGGCCTAATAAACCCTAAAATGCCTGCATCAACAATCGCCTGAGGTATTGGAATAATGAAAATCATTAATATTGGTATTAAAAATATTCTAGATAGAGTAATTTTATTTGGAAGATTCATACGGCACTTCTCCTGTTATATCATATTCACCGCTGTCCAGTATCTTTACTTCAACAAATCGGTTTAGTTCCAATGGTTCACTGCTGGTGAAATAAATGAGTCCATCTATGCCAGGTGTTTCTGCATAGCTTCTGCCATAGTAGAATATTCCATCGTCGGCTACGCCTTCAACAAGTACTCTATATGTCATGCCAAGCCTTTGAGAATTCACTACAGCAGAAATCCTTCTCTGTAGCTTCATTAGCCTGTTGTATCTAGACTTTTTTACCTTTTGAGGGATTTGCCCCTGCATATCATACGCAGGAGTATCTTCTTCTCTAGAATACATAAATGTCCCAAGTCTGTCAAACTTATATTTTCTAACGAATTCCTCCAGCATTAAAAAATCATCATCGGTCTCTCCGGGAAATCCAACAATTATTGTTGTTCTGATGACAAGCCCCGGTATCCTATCTCTTAAGTTGTCAAGCAGGCTAAATATATCAGAACTTCTTCCTCTTCGTCCCATTCTTTTTAGTATGGAATCACTAATATGTTGTATAGGTATGTCAAGATATTTGCAAACCTTGTCGTTGTTAGCAATTTCCTCGATCAAATCATTATCTATTTCTTCCGGATAACTATAAAGAAGCCTTATCCACTCAATTCCCTCTATGCAGCTAAGCTCTCGAAGTAGCTCAACCAGTGCTTTTTTACCATATAAATCCATACCATATCTTGTCGTGTCCTGAGCTGCTAGAATAAACTCCTTTATGCCTGTAGCAGCAAGCTTCTTAGCTTCACTAACAATTGAAGGGATACTCCTACTTCTATATGAACCTCGTAAAGAAGGAATAATACAGTAGGTACAGCGATTGTCACAGCCCTCCGCTATCTTCAGGTATACGTAACCCTTACCTGTTGACACTATTCGCTCGCCTTCCATGTAGGCAGTTCCTGTTAACTCGCCATATCTCGATATTCTTTCACCCTTATAAGCTTCCTCAATGATAGCGGCTATATCAGCATAGCTACCGGTACCGAGTATTGCATCTACCTCAGGGATCTCATCAAGTAACATCTGTCTATATCGCTCAACCATACAGCCTGTTACTACCAGCAGTTCACATTTGTCTTCCTTGAAGGCTGCCATTTCTAATATCGTATTTATGGACTCCTGCTTTGCGCTCTCTATGAATCCGCATGTATTGACAATGATTATTTCTGCATCATCAGCTTTATTTACTATTTCAAAGTCCTTGTCTTTGAGTATACCCAGCATTAGCTCACCGTCAACAAGATTTTTGGGGCAACCCAGTGATACAAGCCCTATTTTCTTTTTCAAAAATTGCCTCCCATGTTTCTTTGCTTTTTTGATATAGACTAATATACACTATATCTCACATTTTCTCAATAAAGTAATCACAGGACACATACTCATCATCCTGCGATGCTTTATCTATGTCTCCAGAAGACGTAGACCGAATTAATTACCTTGCTTGGTCAGGTAGAGTTTAGTCTTCTCCACCTGACTCCCTAAACTAAACTAAACTAACCTAACCTAAGCGAATTGACTGCGTAAACTGTGTCGCCACAGAAGCTGTTATGAATGAGGCGCAAATTCACAAGTTGTCTTCCATGTTTTCTGTAAGGCTAGCACCAAATTCCTTCATAGCCTCTTTTATTGTGTCTGATGAGAAACCCCTGTGTACCAGAAATATATAGGCCTTCCGAATTATTTTTTTATCACTCATGTCATATTTCCCAAATTTTCTTTTGAGAAGGCCTAATGCTACCACCGAATCCTCGATCTTCCAATCTGAAAGCACCTCATCTGCCGTTTCCTCAGGTATACCCCGGGACAAAAGCTCTAGCCTCATCATTTTTTTAGAAAGAGGCTTTAGTTTACTCCTGTCAAATACATATTTTTGAGCATAAAGCTTGTTATTAATATAACCAATTGCCTTAAGCTCATTTATCACATTCTCAATACAATCAGGGTCGTATCCTTCATTTAGCAGCTTGTTTTGGACTTCATTTTCAGTTCGCATCCTTAAAGACAGGTATCTGACTCCTTTTGACTTTGCTTCTCTAAAATTTAATATGTTCTTTATATACTTCAATGTGTCTTCTTTAATCTCTGATTTGTCATAAAGACTCAGTGATATATAATCTTCCTCAGAGATGGTGAATGAAAACTTCCCATCAACGTATATTGACAGCCTATCCTTGTTTTTTTTACTTTTTTCTACAGATGTGATTTTCAACTGTTCACCACCTCCCACTTTGCAAAATGTTATGGATTTTATTCAGAATCTTTATCCCCAGCATTACTAACATCATCTTTTTCAGTGCTACCAGTAAGGGTTTCACTATATTTTTCTCTTATCTTCATTTCAATCTCTTTTGTAATTTCTGGATTATCCCTTAGGTATTGCTTAACATTTTCCCTGCCCTGTCCTATTCGCTGATCGCCATAAGAGAACCATGAGCCACTTTTATTTACTATATCAAGATTTACACCTACATCCAAAATACTGCCTTCCTTTGATATACCCTGGCCATAAATAATGTCAAATTCTGCATCCTTGAAAGGTGGTGCGACCTTATTTTTGACAACCTTAACTCTTGTCCTGTTTCCTATTACCTCTGTGCCCTGCTTTAGCGACTCTATCCTTCTGACATCCAGTCTAACCGAGGAATAAAATTTGAGGGCTCTTCCTCCTGGGGTTGTCTCAGGGTTACCAAACATGACACCTACCTTTTCTCTCAACTGGTTTATAAATATGGCAGTGGTATTTGATTTACTTATGACACCCGCCAGCTTTCTAAGAGCCTGTGACATAAGGCGTGCCTGTAGACCAATATGTGAGTCACCCATTTCGCCGTCAATCTCAGCCTTTGGTACCAATGCAGCTACAGAGTCAATGACGATGACATCTATAGCGCCACTCCTAACTAACGCTTCTGCTATCTCAAGGGCTTGCTCACCAGTATCAGGCTGAGATACGATAAGATTTTCTATATCTACGCCTAATTTTTTAGCATACACTGGATCCAATGCATGTTCCGCGTCTATAAAAGCAGCGTCCCCGCCTACTTTCTGAGCCTCTGCAACTATGTGCAGCGCAACTGTAGTCTTACCTGAAGATTCAGGGCCAAATACTTCCACAATACGGCCTCTTGGTACCCCACCTACACCCAAGGCTATATCCAAGCCAATGGAGCCTGTAGGTATTGTTTCTACATTCAAGTGGGAATTTTCTCCCAGTTTCATGACAGCACCCTTGCCAAACTGTTTTTCTATCTGGCCAAGAGCCATTTCTAAAGCCTTTGTCTTCTCGATCATTTTCGGCTGACCTCCTTATACTAAATAAACGAACATCTGTTCTGACTGAAATTATATATTATTTCTCTAAAAGAGTCAATAACCATTATAACATATTTTTACATATAAGATCATTGCTTAATCTTTTTCTTCAAATATATAGCTTCCTGTGACTTCATCAACAACATCATTATAGTATAAATTATCGCTCCTGTAATTATTTCTATGACTAAATATATCAGCTGTAGCAATTTCCCCTGCGGACTGGGAATAAAAGCCTGAATAAGCAGCAAAACAGCTCCCATTAAAACAGCTGAAGGAATTGCACGGATAAAAAAGCTACCAAGTCTGTCTAAGTGTATCCCCTTCATCTTCACGTTAAGCAAAAGCAGTAATATGAATGAGTTTACCAGACTTATGATCGAATATGAAAGAGCCATCCCTGCAGCGCCAAAGTCAGTATATAAATTGA
Organism: uncultured Oscillospiraceae bacterium; assembly: GCA_964512095.1. Taxonomy (GTDB): domain Bacteria; phylum Bacillota; class Clostridia; order Acetivibrionales; family DTU013; genus DTU013. Next base: position 17,792 of record CAZEIH010000034.1, on the reverse strand, counting down.
ATATCGTTCCAAAGGCAATATTCAGAGTCACTGATATTAGACCGGCTATCAATGGTGTTTTTGTATCCTGTCTGGCATAATAAGCCCTGTTCATTATGGCTACTATCGACTGGGTAATCATTGAAAGGCAAAAATAGGCCAGTATTGTTGCGACAAATGGGACATTATCTTCGGTGAATCTACCACCCCATTTAAAAACAGCTCTGACCAGTTGTTCCTTTAGTACTATAAATCCTACTGCAGAAGGTAAAGCGAGAAAAAGTACAGAAGTAAGGGATTTCATAAGTAGTCCTTTATACTCTTCATGCTCTCCCAATGCGTATTTCCCGGATAGGGACGGCAGAATGGCCGTTCCTATTCCCATTGCAAATATCCCATAGGGCAGCTGCCATAATGTATTTGCATTTCTAAAAGCAGCGAGACTTCCCTCAATGGCGCTAAAGCTTACAAATGCAGTGGATATTATCGTATTAACCTGAGTTATAGAAGACGAAAGCAATGAAGGTACCGCATGGCTAAAGAGCTTTCTAAAATCCTTGTTTCTAATATGTATCACTGGCTTGTAAAACTTGTATTTACCAAAGGAAAATGTGAGCTGTATCAAAAAGTATACAAACGCGCTCAGGGCAACAAATATTGCAACCTTGGTCATGCTTTCTGGATTAGAATCTGCAAACAGATAAATGCCTATTGCGCATCCAATGTTATATATTGATGGACCAAAGGCCGCAGCTGCAAATTTTTTATATGAATTTAACACTCCATTACATATGCCTGCCATCATTAAGAAGGATACTGAGGGAAAGAGAATTCTAGACAGCTTTACAGCCAGCTGCATAGTTTGAGGGCTGCTGTCAGAGAAACCGGGAGCTACAGCCGGCATTATCCTGGGTGCAAAAATTATACCCAGAACACATAATAGCACCATACCTAAAAAAACAATGTTAATAAAGGTACTTGCCCCAAGCCAGCCCTTCTCATCCTCGCCCTTTTCAAGCTTTCCAGAGAGAAAGGGTACTAGGGCAGCGGATATGGTGCCGCCAACCAACAGCATATATACTAGATCCGGCACTGTGAAGGCAGCTACATATGCATCCTGTACCCAGCTGAGTCCAACCCTCCAGGAAAGCATTGTCTCTCGCAAAAAGCCTGTAAGCCTGCTTAGGACCATGGAAGACATCACAATGATTGCAGCAATTGATAAGCTACCGGTCTTAATCCTTTTCAAATCTCATCCTCCGAAATTTCTGCTATGTGAAGAGCAAATGCCTTCGTAGCATATCAAATAAATGAAGGCAAGCCATATTTCTGATTCTGGACCTGCTACCCCACAGATTTAATTTCTTAACATAGCAACCATCCTTGTGGGCTATGGCTACATAAACTAGACCAACCGGTTTTTCCTCTGTCCCTCCTCCGGGACCGGCAATACCAGTTACAGATATTCCTATATCGGTTCCCGACACTTGTCTGATTCCTTCCGCCATTTCTCTGGCCGTTTGCTCGCTCACTGCCCCAAAGGTTTCAAGTGTATCATGACTTACTCCAAGCTCCTCTTCCTTTGCATTATTGCTATAGGTTACAATAGATCTATCAAAGACCTCTGATATGCCCGGAAACTCAGTAAGCCTTGCTGCCACCATCCCCCCTGTACATGATTCCGCAAGGGATAGGGTCATCTTACTGTTCAATAAAAGCTTTGCAGCTACTTCATCCATACTGCTGTCATCATTACTGTAAACCGCATCGCCAAGCCTGCGTCTTATCTCGTTTTCAACTGTTTCTATAATGTCCTTATCCATACAATTTTCATCATACATTGCAGTTATTCTCAGTACAACTTCTCCATCCTTGGCGTAAGGTGCTATGGTAGGGTTTGTTTGATTACGAATGAGATCCATCAGCGTGTCTTCTACAGATGACTCGCCAATGCCGAATACTCTTAAAAATCTGGACTCAAGTCTGGCTTCTGACTTGGCTAAGAAATACGGCATCACAGTTTCGTCGAACATTGGCTTCATCTCAGATGGAGGTCCAGGAAGCATTACTATTGTCTTCCCTTCATATTCTAAAATGCAGCCGGGAGCTGTTCCGTTTTTATTTCGGACAATTATACAGCCCTCGGGTAAATATGCTTGCTTAATATTATTCTTAGTCATATTTTGGGAGTATTTCTTAAAAAACTCCTCTATAATATCTAGACTTTTCTGGTCTAGTACAAGCTTACGTTGGATTACTGACGCTACCGTTTCTTTTGTCAGATCGTCCTGGGTAGGGCCTAGTCCTCCTGTCAGTATTATTACATCAGAACGTGAAAGAGCTAGACTTAAGCTTTGCTTTAGCCTATCCGGGTTGTCACCAACTACATCATGGTAATATACACCAATACCCGCATCGGGTAATTTTGACGATATATACTGAGCATTTGTATTAGAAATCTGTCCCATTAGCAGTTCGGTTCCTACAGCTAAAATTTCTGCCTTCATTATTATGTCATCTCCTGAACATTTATTAAGGAATAAGAGCCTCAGCTATTAATTACCGTAATCTATTATATTACTTTCATTATTTCATTGTAAACCAGTCAATAAAAACACTACAATTGTCCTAAAAAAATCTACTTCATTAAATTCTCTTTCTATAATATCATATTATCATAATATAAAAGAATCGAGGGATAGCATATTATGAATGATTCTGTAGGTATACTAAAAAACATAATCGACAACGTTGAAAATGTTATTGTCGGTAAGCGTTATGCTGTAGAACTAGCTGTAATATCGTTGATATGCAATGGCCATGTACTTATTGAAGATGTTCCTGGTGTGGGCAAAACCAGCCTCGTATCGGCTTTGGCAAAGTCAGTTAATGCTTCTTTTAGAAGGATACAATTTACCCCTGACATACTCCCTTCGGATATAACAGGCTTTTCTATTTACAATCAAAAGACCGGTGATTTCGAGTATAGGCCTGGTGCAATTATGAGCCAGATAATACTTGCTGACGAAATTAACCGAACTTCACCTAAAACCCAGGCCAGCCTTCTTGAGGTAATGGAAGAGTATCAGGTGTCTGTTGATGGAATAACCTACAAGGTTCCTCGACCTTTCATGGTACTGGCTACTCAAAATCCTGTAGAATACCTAGGAACCTATCCTCTTCCTGAAGCTCAGATTGACAGGTTTTTTATGAAGATATCCATAGGCTACCCAACAAATACTGAAGAAAGCTACATACTCTCCAAATTTCAATTCACAAGCCCTCTTGAAAGTATGATGCCTGTTGCTGAAAGTGCAGATATAATCGCTTTACAGGAGGAAATTAAGAACGTACATATGGATAAAACCCTTAGTAATTATATCGTAGATATAGTCAGTCAAACCAGAAAGCATCAGGATGTTACTCTCGGCTCAAGCCCAAGAGGTTCGCTGGCACTTTTCAGGGCATCCCAAGCCTGGGCATTCTATAATGGACGTGATTATGTCCTTCCCGATGACATAAAAAAAATGGTGATACCAGTGCTCTCTCACAGACTAATGCTTAAGCAGGAGGCAAGGCTAAAGAAAATAAACCCAGAGGAAATATTAAATTCTATCGTATCGAGAATTAATGTTCCGGTGGTGATGCATAATGAAAAAAAGTAGAATCCTCTATATATGTTTATTAGTATCAGCATTGATATTTACCTATTTTAATGGAGGAAAAATCCCTTATATGATGCTTTATACTATTATACTGCTACCAGTGGTATCAATTGTATATATGGCTGCAATATACTTTCGCTTTAAATACGGCCAGGAGCTTGACAAGAAGTTTGTCACAAAGGGCGATAAAATCAATTTCATTTTCAGCATTAGTAATGAAGACTTTATTATCTACCCTTATATGAAAGTTACATTCTATGGATCGCATACCATATTTGAAAACCAGTTTCAGGTCAAAAACTTTTCCCTCGTCCCCTATACAGGCAAAAATTTTGCCTTTGAGCTTCAGTGCAATTATAGAGGCAACTATGAGGTGGGCATTAATTCAATTGAGCTGGAAGATTATTTTGGCCTATTTAAATTCAAATATAATGTGTTTGAGCCTAAGTATGTTACTGTCTATCCCCGTATAGTCTATCTTGAAAAATTCCGTCTTAACACTGACTTCATGTCAGAGGCCCACTCCATTCTTAACGCAAGGGATGAAGATATGACTACCATAAGTGATGTAAGAAAATATCAGTATGGTGACAATATGAAAAGAATACATTGGAAGCTGACAGCAAGGACCCAGGAGATTATGGTTAAAAAGTTCCAAAGTACTTCTGAAACCAATACACTAATGCTGCTAGATCTGCAGAAGAATAATTATTCACCGGGAGATAATATTATAATAGAGGATAAGCTTATCGAGTCAGCTGTTGCCATTCTATACTACTGTCTCAACAAGTGGATTCCGGTTAATCTTACTTTCTTCAGTGGTAAGATACAACACCTTCATGCAAAAAACCATCAGATGTTTAATGAAATATATGAAATCCTTGCCAAGGTAAAATTCAGTGATGATGTGTCTGCAAAGGACCTCCTTGAAATATATACAAGCAACGCTCTGCGAAGCACAAGCGTAATAGTCTTTACATCAAATCTGGATTATGATATTTACAGCCAGTTACATAAAACCTTGAACTATGGCTGTGATGTTAGTCTAATATATGTATCACCTGAAAAAATCACAGGTGTAAAAGACAGTGATGTTGAAAAAATACTTGATACTTTACCTGAAATTGGTATCAATAGTTATAAAATTGAAGTAGATGACGATATTAAAGAAATTTTAGAATGCTAAGAGACATGGGGGTGTTAAATGATGGTTAAATCTATACTTAATAAATTACCTGATATACTTTTATCCATACTCGTATCGTTCAGTCTGACTTATGGTCTTGCATCAGCATCCCTATGCATGGATTATCCTCTAGGAAAAATCCTGCTTGTTGTTGCACTTTGCACCATAGCACTTTATTTATTATTCTATAACAAAATAACTACCAAGGTATCAATCATATTACTCAGTGTATTTGGGGTTGCAGCTATTGCTTACGGGGTGGTTTATATAGGTGTCGAAGCAATAATGGAATTCATTAAGGAGTATTCCTTTTGGATCTACGATTTCGTTATGTATCCACTGGATACGGCTCCCATATATCAGCAGCTTACTGTAGTTGCATTGTCCGTAGTAGTTTCAGTGTTTTCATACTTTTTTGTTATAAAGAAGTTTAGGTTCCTGGTAATTCTTATAACAGGCATTAGTCTGTTTGGTTTTCAGGCATCGTACAGAATAGTGTCAGACAATCTGCCATTTTATCTTTTCCTGTCTGCAACACTTATCTCATATATTAAGCATGTATATATTATTAGAGCATCAAAAGATGAAAACGAGTATTCCAAGCCTGCAACTATGTTAATGTGGAGCATTCCAGTCAGTATTTTAATTATCGCTTTATCCATGTCAATTCATGCAAGTGACAGGGCTATCACATGGCCATGGCTGGACCAAAAATATGTTTCTGTGTACAACTATTTACAGAGTAAGTTTGATTATGAGACCTTCGATTACTTCTCCCTTTCCGCAACCTCAGGCTTTGGAGATAATTCAGGTTTTCTCGGTGGCAAGGTTAAGCTAGATAGTAAGAATGTGTTGAGCATCATTTCAGATCAACGAGTATATCTTAGTGGTATATCCAGAGATGTATATACTGGCAACAAGTGGATAAACAGCAATGAGGAATTAGAAACCGCAGATGCATATTTCACCGGTCTTTATGATGATACAGACGAAATGTTGATGGGAATGAAGCTCTTAACAGATAGAGAAGACTACTTCAGCGATTATTTTGATGCAAATCAGATATACGTTACATTTCTCAATTTAAAGACTAAATCCCTTTTTAAACCTGAAAATTTAAAGGAATTTGAAAGCAAGAGCGATGAAATTATCGGATACTTCAGTGATACAGGTGATCTTTCGTCAGAAACCAGGCTTAAGAAAAATTATCAATATAGTATGAAATCCTATGTGGCAAGAAGAGATGATGATTTCGAAGACATCATGAGAAAAAGCAAAAAAGGACTATATCAGGAGTACTTGCATAAGCTGGAGTTTCCATCCTACTATGGTTTGGAGCCTTTAGATGAGAGGTTCGAAAAAAGACATATTCCTATAGAGACAACAGAAGCAAATGATGAGAACCAGAGTGAGAATGAAATCAATCAGGAACTAGATAATCAGGAGCTAGATGTGGGAGAAAACGGTAATTCCAATCCTGGCGAAGCATTTACGGATCCAAATACCTTGGATTCTCTAAATGTTACTGTAACTATATATGATACCGAATCCGAAGAATCCACAACAGACGGTATGGTGATAATAAATGCACTAAATGAAAAAAGAAAACATGATATGATTGAAAAATTAGAAGTGCTAAAGAATAATAGTACGCTAATCTATGATAAGTACCTCCAGCTTCCTGAAACTCTGCCCCAAAGAGTCAAAGACCTTGCTGTATCACTGACTGCTTCAGCAGGTAATGATTATGATAAGGCAAAGGCCATTGAGAAATACCTTGTCGCAAATTACACCTATAATCTAGATGTTCCTAATGTGCCTCGGGACAGGGATTTTGTAGACTATTTTCTCTTTGATCAGAAAGAGGGCTACTGCACATATTTTGCAACTGCCATGACAGTGCTTTCAAGGTGCGCAGGTCTCCCCACCAGGTATGTTGAGGGATATATGCTGCCTCCAGAGCCTGCGGAGGATTATGAAAATTATTATGTTGTTACCAATATGCAAGCTCATGCTTGGGTAGAAATTTACTTTGAGGGATATGGCTGGCTGTCTTTTGAACCAACTTCTCCCTTTAGGACTATCTTTTATACTACAGACACACCTGAAGAGTATACCTACAATCCTGAATATAACTCGTCGTATCAAGATTATATGGAGATGATGATGCAATACTATGGTCGCCAGGGAGGCAATGGTGGGGCAATAGAATTTAACGGTACTACTACCGAAAAGGGTCCGTCAACATCTGATATTATACTGATTTGTATAGCGAGCTTCTGTGGGCTTGTAGTGTTATTGCTTCTTGTTAATGTGCTCCGTAGCAAGATAAGGATATATAGGTTAATCAATCTTCCTGTCAGTGATAGCATACTCAGGTCCTATGACTATTATCTCAAGGTCCTTAAGCTCCATGGATCAGGTATCCAGCCTTCTGAAACACCGCACCAGTACTCTGAAAGAATTGACTCGGAGCTCTTTTTTAGCCCTGTTAAGTTCAAGGTAATCACTGATATATTCGTAAAAACCAGATACAGTCTCAATAAAGCATCAGATAAGGAAAAGCTTCTGTATTCTGATTTCTTTACGGGCTTCTTGAATGAAATAAAAATCAACATGGGTAAATCTAAATATTTTGTACTTAAGTATTTATTAGGACGAATTTAGTTATCTATACATTTCTCCATACTTAACGAGAAAAAGCCGTACTTTAAAGAACGGCTTTTTCTTTTTATGTATGTAAGATTTAACGATTGCAATAATAACTAAAGCTTGTATACCTGTTCGGATTTTAGGACACTTATTCCATTAGACCCTAGAACATTAGTTGCTTTTTGAGGATTGCCTGTCTTTAGAATTACCAGTGCGTCATCCTCACTTTTGTTGACAAATGCATACATATATTCTATTTCAATGCTTTCGCTGCTAAGAACCTGTAGTGCCTTTGACAACCCTCCCGGCTCATCCTTGACCCCTATAGCTATTACATTTGTGACACTCACAGTAAATCCATCATCTCTGAGTACTTTTTCAGCTTCCTCCGGTTTATTTACAATGAGACGTAAAATTCCGAAATCCGTTGTATCTGCTATAGACAATGCGCTTATGTCGATATTTTTGTCACCTAGGATGGATGTAACTTCTGCAAGTCTACCAGACTTATTTTCAAGAAAGACGGATATTTGCTTAACAAACATTAAATGCACCTCCAGTTTATTCTTGATTTTGATATTTAAACTCTGCGTTTGTCTATAACTCTTTTTGCTTTGCCCTCGCTTCTTTGAATAGACTTAGGCTCAACAAGCTTAACCTTAACGCTGATACCAAGAGTTTCCTCGATTTTTTTCCTAATGGTTCTTTCCATATCCTCAATTTTTTTGACTTCATCAGAGAATAGCGTCTGTGTCATTTCGACCCAAACCTCCATAACATCAAGGCTACCTATCCTATCGACTAAAATTAAATAATGGGGCGCAGTCTCACCAAGTTCAAGTAACACACTTTCTATCTGGCTTGGGAATACATTTACACCCCTTATTATCAACATGTCATCAGTACGTCCTGTCACCTTGTCCATTCTGACAAGAGTTCTTCCGCATTCACATGTCTCGTAGTTCAGCGATGAAATGTCTCTGGTCCTGTAACGGATCAATGGTAGACCTTCTTTTGTTACTGTGGAAAATACCAATTCCCCTACTGAACCAGCTGGTAGCACTTCCTCAGTATCCGGATCAATTATCTCAGGTATGAAATGGTCCTCCTGGACATGTAGCCCACATTTACACATACACTCAGTGGCAACACCAGGACCTATTACCTCACTAAGGCCATATATATCTATAGCCACTATACCCAATCTTTTTTCGATTTCGCTCCTCATCGCAGCCGACCATGGCTCTGCACCAAAGACACCGGCCTTAAGCTTTAATTCGCTAAGCTTGATCCCAGACTCCTCTATCTCTTCTGCCATGTAAAGCGCATAGGAAGGAGTACATGCCAGCAGTGTAGTGCCAAAATCCTTCATTAACTCTATCTGCAGCTTAGTATTACCTCCTGAAATCGGAATAACAGATGCACCGATTTTTTCAGCTCCATAATGAGCTCCAAGTCCTCCCGTAAAAAGACCGTATCCATATGCAATCTGTATTACTGATTCTTTTGTAGCGCCTACACTTGTAAGCGTTCTGGCCATAACCTCGGACCATTTTTCCAGATCATTTCTCGTATAGCCCACTACTGTCTTTTTTCCTGTGGTGCCAGAGGATGCATGTATCCTGACAATCTCACTTAACGGTGCTGCAAACAGGCCATATGGGTATTTATCCCGAAGATCCTGTTTGTACGTAAAGGGCAATTTACGCAAATCCTCGATACCTTTGATATCCTCCGGTTCTACTCCAATAGCCTGCATTTTTGCCCTATAATAGGGCACATTGTGGTAGACCCGTTTGACTGTTTTCATCAGCCGCTCACTTTGAAGCTTTTGCATTTCCTCTCTGGGCATGCACTCACGCGACTGGTTCCAATATAACATCAAGAACCCCTCCTAGATTGTATTTTATGCCCTTCAATCCTCCCATGAGAACAGCTTTTAGGGTTTACAAGCGTCCGGCCCGCCCCACGCAAAAGCAACAGGCTGTAATTCATTATATCTATGTCTTCATTCATCGCTGACCTCTATAGGTCAACTATCATAGCCGGCATTAAATGCCTTTATATTAACATCTAGAAATTTTTGTGGTATGACTTCCTCCATAGATTTTAGCCATACCTCCTTTTTTATATTTGTAGATTTAGCAAGCACCCCAATCAATACTATATTTACTGCCTTAATATTTCCGCACTCCTTGGCAATTTTAAGTCCATTGATGGAACTCATTTTAACTCCAATTTCCTCGAGTCTGCCAATTATATTCTCAGGATACTTTGCTTTACGGATAATGACAGGCATTGGATCGATTTCCTGATCATTGAGCACAAGGACCCCATCCTTCTTTAAATAGTCTATCCAACGCAGTGCCTCAAGGTTCTCAAAAGCAAGAAGATAATCAGCCTCGCCTTTTTCTATGATAGGTGAATATATCTTCTTACCCATTTTAACATATGTGACCACACTTCCGCCCCTCTGTGACATCCCGTGGACCTCAGAAACCTTTACATCATATCCCTGCTTCATTGCTACGTTTCCAAGAAGTCTGCTTGCCAACAGCGTACCCTGGCCGCCTACTCCTACTATCATAATATTCAAATCACTCATTTTTATCACCGACCTTTACAATCGCATCGAAATTACAAAGTTTTGTGCATAGCTCACAGCCTACACAAAGAGCGCTGTTTATAACTATCCTGTCTCCCTTATCAACTATTGCTGGACATCCGATTTTGAGACAGCTTCTGCACTTTACACATTTATCATTTATCATCAGCGGTCCATCAAAATGCACACTCTTGAGCAAAGCACAGGGTCTTTGTGAAATGATGACGGAAGGTTCGTCAACCTCTGTCTCTTCCTTCACCACTTTTTCAAACTCCTTAATATTAAAGGGATCTGCTACCCTCACTCTATCAATACCCACTGCCTTTGCCAATAGCTCCAAATCCACCTGCTTGGTCGGTTCACCTTTGATGGTAAAGCCGGTGGTTGGATTTTGCTGATGTCCAGTCATACCTGTTATCGAGTTATCCAGTATTATGACTGTTGAACAGCCTTTATTGTAGACTATATCGATGAGTCCTGTTATACCAGAGTGAATGAAGGTGGAATCTCCGAGTATAGCCACTGTCTTTTTTCTGAATTCACTGCCCCTTGCCTTTTCCATGCCATGAGCCATACCAATGCTGGCACCCATACAAACACAGGTGTCCATTGATTCAGTTGGAGAAAGCGCTCCAAGGGTATAGCAGCCAATATCTCCTGTTACATTGAGCTTGAGCTTCTTCAACACATAGAACATGCCTCTGTGTGGGCAACCGGGACACATTACAGGCGGCCTGATTGGCGACTCCACATCCAAACTGTAATTCTTATCTATTTCCTGTGCAAATATCCTTTCTTTAAGTAATGACGCTGAATATTCTCCCGTAACAGGTAAAACATCCTTGCCAATCACTTCTATACCCATCTTTTTAATCTGATTTTCAAAGAAGGGTTCAAGCTCTTCTATTACATAAAGCTTTTTAACCTTTGCTGCAAATTCTGCAATGAGCTTTTCTGGCAGTGGGTAGACGACACCCAGCTTCAGGTATGAAACATCTCCAAAGGCTTCTCTAGCGTATTGATAAGAAACCCCAGAGGTAATGACTCCTATATCAGTACCTCCCCATTCAACAGTATTAAGAGGGCTTTCATCAACAAAGGCTTTAAAGTCTGCCATCCTTTTTTCCACAGCAAGATGTCTTACTTTTGCCATAGCTGGCATCATCACATATTTGCCCGGATTCTTTGCATATGGCTTTAATTCATCATTTTGTCTATCACATATTTCTACAATGCTCTGGGAATGAGCTATACGCGTGGAAAGTCTGACTATAATCGGGCAGTCAAACCTTTCGCTCATTTCGAAGGCTGCCTTGACATAGTCCTTGCATTCCTGGCTGTTTGATGGCTCTAGCATAGGCACCTTTGATGCCCTAGCATAGAATCTGGAATCCTGTTCATTCTGGGAGCTGTGCATCCCAGGGTCGTCAGCAACCATTATGACAAGGCCTCCGTTGACTCCTGTATATGAAACTGTAAACAGCGGGTCTGCTGCAACATTGAGTCCCACATGCTTCATTGAGCAGATAGCTCTAGCACCGGCAACTGATGCACCTATGGCTACCTCTAATGCAACCTTCTCATTAGGCGACCATTCACTGTAAATATCATCATATTTAGCTAAGTTTTCTGTTATTTCCGTACTTGGTGTGCCGGGATATGCAGTAGCGACCCTGACACCAGCTTCGTACGCACCTCTTGCAATTGCTTCATTGCCCAACATCAATTTGCTCATATGGTTCTCCTTGTCTAATATATATAAATCCATTACAGGATGTACTGATAGCTAGAGTAAATATTTTTTTTATATTAGATTTATTTTAAACTTTATTGCGTATTTTGTAAACTGATAAAGATATCAAGTCAACTATTGGGCATGTGAAACCTTATGCTTATGCTTGTGCTTATGCTTCTACTTCAAGCTCACAGCCTTTGGTTTTCTTAAACACCCTATCAATATGCTTCTGAGGCAGCTTTGCGGTCAAAAGGCTGACTGCCGGTACAACTAAAAGAGAAACTACCATTGCAATGGCTCCAATATTCGGAGCTTTGCCAGCATCCATTTTGTATATTATCGCACCAATTATGGAAACCGTAAAGCCAGATATAAAGCCTGACCAGGCGCCAATCTTGGTAGTGCCCTTCCAATATAGCCCATACAAGAAAGGAGCCAGGAATGCACCTGCAATTGTTCCCCATGAAAATGACATCAGACTGAGTATTGAATTAGGTGTTACAGCTACCATAAAGGAAAATACTACAAAAAGTCCACATAGTACTCTCATAAGTAGCATTACTTTTTCTTGCTTCATTTTGGGGAAAAGTATACCCTTTACCAAATCCATTGATATTGCTGAACTTGAAACAAGAACCAGAGAAGATAATGTCGACATGGAAGCCGAAAGCACCAATATGACTATTATACCCATCAGTGAATCAGGAAGCGCCTTTTCAAGCACCATAGGCATGACCATATCAGGGTTTGGTTGACCGTTTACTCCCAAGGGCATTGTGTTGTCAAGAAAGAGCCTTCCAAAGCCGCCGACAAAATAAGCTCCACCGGCTATTATCAATGCAAACACAGTTGAAATTATCGTTGCCCTTTTTACAGCGGCATCATCTTTTATCGCATAGAATTTGTGCACCATCTGTGGCAGTCCCCACGATCCAAGACTAGTAAGAACAATAAGTCCCAGCAGGTTCAACGGTTGTGCACTAAAAGCACTAACAAGCCCTGGGCCTGCTTCTGGTATCTCAGACAGCTTTTGTAGTCCTCCGGACAATCCGCCTACTGAAGGATGTGATAAAATGAAAAACACCATTGCACCAACGCCTACCAGCATAACGATTCCCTGTATAAAGTCATTTACAGCTGTTGCTACATATCCGCCTAGTAGCAGATAAAGAGCTGTCAGCATAGCCATTCCCGCCATGCAGTACACAAAAGGTACACCAAATACCCTCTCGAAAAGATAACCAAGTCCTTGGTACACAGAGGCCGAATATGGAACAAGAAATATGAATATTATCAAAGCAGTAACTACCTTCATAGCCTTACTATCATAGCGCTTTTCAAAAAACTCAGGCATTGTGGACACACCAAGATCATGGGTCATCCTTCTGGTTTTTTTAGCAAGCACGGCCCATGCCAACAAGCTTCCCAATATTGCATTCCCTATTCCAATGAATGTGGAGGAGATTCCAAAGCCCCAGCCTATTTTGCCTGCATAGCCAATGAATATTACCGCAGAGAAATAAGTGGTGCCATATGCAAAGGCTGAAAGCCACGGCCCCATCTGTCTGCCGCCTAGAAAGAAATCCTGTACATTGTTGACCTTTTTTTTGGAGATGATTCCAACAAGAACCATAATTAAGAAAAATACAACCAAAAAGACATACTTAAGCATACCTACCATCCTTCCGTTTAAAAAAATTTGTACCTAACCATACTAACCATTCTTCAAGATAAAAATCAGATATATTATATAACAAACCCACAAAAAAAGAAAGTAGTTTTGAAGAATGCTCAAAACTACTCCCCCGCCCCTCAATACTTTATAATTATACAAACGCGTTTTTACATTTCGAAAACATATTCATATACAACACTCATTTCCCTTGAGTCCGATTTTCTTCAAAGTTACAGGAAATCCTTTCGTTGATTCGCTGTCCTTTCATGTAATCTGGCTACCTTTTGCTCCTATTTAATAATATCTACTATATATTTTTCAAATTTGCTAAGCTTCTTCATAAGCTCATCAAGCTCTATATCCTCTTTGTCCTTGCCAAGGTCGTCACGTATGATTGAAGACGCTTCCTCAAGCTCCTCTCTGAGCTTGTCGAGCATATATACGATTTCAAGACGCTTGAAGCCGTATTTTTCTCTCCTTTCCACTGAAGCTGCTGAAGCTGCCTTTCCTTCTGTGCTTTTAACACCAGCTGCTGTGATGGAATATGACTGCCCACGATCAGGAATTATTGTGTCAATACTTAATTCCTGATTGATCAGCTCCGAAAACTCATTCATGGCATCTTCTTCACCATGTACAAGGAATATCTTTTGGGGCTTTTGTTCAAATGAATTTATCCAGCTGATAAGACCATCCCTATCGGCATGGCCTGAAAATCCCTCTATCATTTCTACTCTAGCATTGACAGATATTTCTTCTCCGAAAATCCTAACCTTGTTAGCACCATTGACAAGTCTTCTTCCTAGAGTGCCTTCAGCCTGGTAGCCAACAAATACCACAGATGATTCCTTTCTCCAGAGATTATGCTTTAGATGGTGTTTAATCCTGCCAGCATTACACATACCGCTTGCTGATATTATTATTAGGCTATCCTTACTATCATTAAGAGCTTTAGACTCATCTGCGCTTTGAGTAAATTTCAGGCCTGGAAAATCAAGAGGATTGTCTCCATTTTCAATATATTCTCTTGCTTCCTCGTCAAAGCAATCAAGATTATTTCTGAAAACCATTGTCGCTGAAACAGCCAGCGGACTGTCCACATATACAGGTATCTTTAGCAGCTGATTAAGCTTATCACCATATTTATCTCGTTGCTTGAATAGCTCGTAAAGTATTTCCTGAGTTCTCCCAACTGCAAAGGACGGAATTATTATGTTTCCACCCTTCTCCATTGTTGAGATGATGATTTCCACAAATCTATCTATTTTATTCTCCACATTCATATGGTTTCTGTTGCCGTAGGTGGACTCGATGAAAAGATAATCGGCTGTGTCAATTATACTTGGATCCCTTAGTATAGGCATATTTTGGTTGCCCAGATCTCCTGAGAATACTAGCTTAATCTCCTTGTTATTGCTCTCCTTCACCCAAATCTCAACTATTGATGAGCCAAGGATATGTCCGGCATCATTGAATCTGATTCTTACCTGGTCATTTATCCTTACCTCTTCATAATAATGGACACTATTGAATAGCTTAATACAATCCTTAGCGTCCTGTGTTGTATATAAAGGCTCAACCGGTGGTAAGCCTGCCCTTTCTCTTTTACGATTCACCCATTCATTTTCAAACTCTTGTATGTGCCCGCTGTCTGGTAGCATAATTGAACAAAGCTCTGATGTTGCCTTTGTGGCATAAATTTCACCCTTGAACCCATCTACAAATAGCTTTGGTATCCGTCCACTATGGTCTATATGAGCATGGGTAAGAACTACAAAATCCAATCCAGCCGGATTAAATGGGAAGGGATCGTGATTGTGGGCTTCAGATGCATTACTCCCCTGAAACATTCCACAGTCCACAACAAAACTACATGTTTCTGTCTGAATATAGAAGCAAGAGCCTGTAACCGTTTTTGCTGCTCCGAGAAAGGATATTTTCATTAAATAGCACCTCACAAATGTAATATTTACTAGTATAGCTATATTCGCTATTGCATACTTTTATATGGTATTCGACATTTGTAAACATATTTCCTTTTATAATTTTAATTAGCTAGAATGAATTCTCAATGAAATTCCTGTTTTCACTACTTGACTAAAATTTTTTTATGCTTTATACTTTATTTTGTCACTTTGAGGGCCTTTAGCTCAGTTGGTTAGAGCAACCGGCTCATAACCGGTTGGTCCGGGGTTCGAGTCCCTGAAGGCCCACCAGTATGGAGGGGTTCCCGAGCGGCCAAAGGGGGCAGACTGTAAATCTGCTGTCTACGACTTCGATGGTTCGAATCCATCTCCCTCCACCAAAAGTCCGTAAACTATGTTTTCGGACTTTAGTTTTTTTTTCTTTATAAATTCATCACAATACTCTTAAAATGATTACCACGCTCTTCAAAGTTTTTATACATATCAAAGCTTGCACTTGCTGGTGAAAGTACTATCACATCGCCGGAAACAGCATTTTTATAAGATTCTTTTACAGCATCTTCCATCGACAAGCAACGCACAACAGGTATATCTTTTCCATTCCCTGTTTTCTTAATTTCATTTTTCAGCGCCATTTCTATCTTATCCGAAGTCTGACCAACCAAGACAAGACACTTTACTCTTTCAGCAATAGCAGGTCCCATTTCATCATAGGGCAAGTGCTTATCATAGCCTCCTGCAATAAGTATCACCTTATCCTTGAAAGCCCTGATGCTTGCCATGGTCCTTGTAGGACTTGAGCCTATTGAATCGTTATAAAAGCTAACTCCTTCTATATCCCTTACATGCTCGCTACGGTGCTCTACTCCCCTGAAGGATACAGCAACAGCCTTTATGTCCTGCGGCTCTACAAAATCTGCAGTAGCCGCAGCTGCTGCCATATAATTCTCTATGTTATGTACTCCTGGAATCAATATTTCCTTTGTATCGACTATCTCCTGTTGCTTTCCTTTGTGCTTGTAAACTATACTATTCCCCAGTATTACCACTCCTTCGTCCAGGCAGCAGGAACGGCTAAACATAATCACCCTTCCAGGACCATCCGCCGCAAAGCTACGGGTGATATCATTGTCGTGGTTCACCACTAATGTATCATTTTCGTTCTGATAGATAAAAATGTTCTTTTTTGCATCCGAATATTCAAGCATTGAAGTATGAACATCGAGATGGTTAGGAGAGAGGTTTGTCACAACTGCTGTATTTATTCTGTTTCTCATTGTGTGAAGCTGAAAACTGCTAAGCTCCAGTACAACCATATCCGAGTTGCGAATCTCATCGATTTTGTCGAGCAATGGTGTTCCTATATTACCTCCTAGCCAGCATTTATAGCCATGCTGACTAAGAATTTTATATATAAGTGTCGTAGTAGTAGTTTTTCCATCACTGCCTGTGACACCAAAAATTCTTGCGGGACATAGCTTACAGAAAACCTCCATTTCCGACGTTATCTCTACGCCGGCCTCTGCCTCTCTCAATAATTCAGGTATATCAAAGCGTACCCTTGGTGTTTTAAATATCACATCAAAGCCCTTTAAATTTATCAGATAATCAGGTCCGAGGCTATACTGTACATCCAAGCCTTCCAATGACTCTAAAGCAGGGTTCAGAGCCTCCTTCTCCGCCCTGTCAAAGGCTGTGACTGCAACTCCCAAAGTCCGCAGGTATTTGATCAGAGGTGTATTGCTTATTCCAATACCTAGTACTGCTACCTTCTTATTCTTGATATCTTTTTTAAATTGTTCCAGCTTTTCATTCAATTTAGGAACCTCCATACGCAAAAGTCATTACTAATTTTATAATTTACCTCTTGCAATTATACATCATTTCTAGTAGAATTAGTATTGCGTTTCAGAAATGCGGGAATGGCGGAATTGGCAGACGCGCTAGTTTCAGGTACTAGAGCTCGCAAGGGTGTGCAGGTTCAAGTCCTGTTTCCCGCACCAAAACAAAATAATCCAAGCCTTTATCCAACAGGAGATAGGTTTGGATTATTTTCATTTTGTCATTAAAAATATTTGGGCCCTATCTTTTTTTCTCTACTTATAAATAGTGTAATTTCATTAACACTTTTGCGGATTTTCCGCTGACCTAGGAGGCCCACTATGAGAGGAACAATGAAAAGAACACTTTGACTGTTACTGACACTGTGTATGGCGTTTTACTTCCTTCTTTGAGATTGTACAGCCTTGGTGGTAGCCTTGAGAGTGCACAGCCTCGTTGGGTAGCCTGAGAGTGCACAGCCTCGTTGGATAGCCTGAGAGTGCACAGCCTCGTTGGATAGCCTTGAGAGTGCACAGCCTCGTTGGGTAG
>CAZEIH010000033.1:0-30707 GCA_964512095.1 uncultured Oscillospiraceae bacterium | reverse complement strand
CAAAGGCGAGTAGCTATATTATGTTCCGAACAAAGAATTCCAAATGTCGAAATGATTGGAAACATGTGGCTTATTCCCAAGGATGCTGAAAAACCGATTGATGGTAGGAGTGTTAGATATATGAAAGAAAAGAGAATGAAACCTTTTGTAAAATGGGCTGGTGGAAAAGGTCAGCTGTTAGACGCAATTAAAAGACAGTATCCTAAAGGAATTGGAGATACCATTAGAAAATATGCTGAACCTTTCGTTGGTGGTGGCGCAGTACTGTTCGACATCCTTAATAAGTATGAACTGGATGAGGTATATATTAGTGATACAAATGCCGAACTGATTAATACATATAAAGTTTTACGTAATAATGCAGATGATTTAATTTACCGACTATCACAGTATCAAGATGAATATATTCCTCTTAGCGATGATTCACGTAAAGAGTATTACTATGAAAAAAGGAAACGCTTTAATGAGCTTAAATGCCAAGGTGTTTTGGACACTGAAATGGCATCTCTTTTCATTTTTCTTAATAGAACATGTTTTAATGGGCTCTACAGGGTAAACTCCAAAGGCGAATATAATGTCCCAATTGGCTCTTATAAAGCTCCTCTGATATGTGATGAGGTTAATCTACGGCAGGTGTCAGAAGCTCTGTCGAACGTCACAATTATGTGTGGGGATTATCGCAAATCCAATGATTTTGTTGACAGCGATACATTCGTTTATTTTGACCCTCCGTACCGCCCACTTAATGCAACTTCAAGTTTTACAGCATATACCGAAAACGCGTTTGATGACAAAGCGCAAGCAGAACTTGCTGATTATATTCAGCAAGTATCTGGCAGAGGTGCTTATGTAGTCGCAAGCAACTCCGATCCAAAGAATACAGATCCAGATGATGACTTTTTTGATGAACTTTATTCGAAGATGAAAATAATTCGTATTTCTGCATCGCGAATGATTAACAGCAATGCAAGTTCACGTGGGAAAATAAGCGAATTACTTATTTGTAGTTATTAAGGAGGCCAAAATGTCTGAATTAGATTGTTTCATAGAAAGAATCCAGAACATTTGTGGTCAAGATACGGCAGAGTTGGATTTAACTCAAGCAAGACAAGTCATTAAAGAAATAAACGAGTTTTTGTATACTAACTATGATGGCATTGGTACGATAAGTGAGCTTGGGATGGAATTGAATTATTTTTCTGATTTTCATAAATATTGGCATGAGCATCATAGAGAAATTATTGATCTACAAATATCTGATAATGCTTGTGAGAAAGTAGCTGATGCGCTACATGATGTATATGTCAGGACAGGAGGACGCGCTTTTTCGGAAGTGTATGATACAAACAATCTATCAGTAGAGGATATTTGTCGCATACGATTTCTTACCGCAAATCAGGATTTTCGCGGTTCAAGAAACTTTGCTGAATTATCGGAGATATTTCTCTCTGACCCAAGTATATTTGATGAACGATGTATAGCCGAGGCTCCAGCTGACTTTGTAAAATCAATTGGAATGACGAGTTTATCACAAAATGATAAACGGCTTCAATTTGCAAAACGTATCAGTCACTTCCTGTTGGAGCACAATTCCTCTCCATACAATATTATTGACTGTTTTGACCGCAATGTTTCAGAGTTTCGGCAAGCCTTAATTCAGTATGATGGTGCTGGGTATGGAAACAAAAAAGCAGATATGTTTATACGTGATATGGTGGTTCTTGGTGTATGGGAAAGTATTACTGGGTTTGACCGCATAGATGTTGCCAGTGATATAAACACAATTAAAGTGGCATTGCGAACTGGAATACTAACAAGCGCCATTCCCCTTGTATCAAGCTTTATTGATATTTTCGGGTATCAGTACGGATATGTTGATGAGGCAAACGCGGCTGCATGGCGCAAAGTTTGGGAAATATGGGAAGACCGATATCCAAATGAGACTATAAGCAGTCCATGTTTGCTCGATTATTTCATATACAATGTTGTTGGAAGGCAATTCTGCAAGGAAATCCTATGTATCTTTGAATGTGAGCTTGGACATCGTTTTAAGTGGCATAATCCAAGAAATAGAACGTGCCAAATATGCTATGCTAACGATAATCGCCGCGAACGGGCAAGACTTATTGGTAAAATAATTCCCTGTAATGATACTGATGGTAACATAGCAATACGTGAAACAAATTTTTACCGTTCAGGTATAGCTAATCCCGGTTTTGAACAGTGTCCGTTTCAAACAATATGTGACGAATATGGCATGAAGCAACTGTTACCGCCTAAATCCATAAGTATTACGGGACAAACTGGCTGGACAACTGCATATACCGATAAAGATGCCGGTGGCGGTGGACTAATGGCATAAGTGGAAGGATGATTATTATGACAAGAAATTTTGATGAGTGGTTAAGCAAATTCCGGCTTAGTATTTCCGGATACGATTACTATGTTAATTTTGATAAGGTTGTAGAAAATGTTGAACGTATGAAAATTGAACTCAATATTTTAAATTCCCTCATTGGATCAAATGATATAGAACGGGATTTTGAAAGTGTTATAAAAAAATATCCAGAAACGCTCAAATGCATACCATTGCTTCTCGCAGTACGTGGTTATGAAATATATGCACAAGATGATGACGGTTCATTTTTATATCGTTTTGATAAGATGAATTATTCGGTTGAGCAATACAAGGTATTTATGCGGAAAACAGGGCTTTTTGATATGATAGCCAATCATTTAGTAAACAATCTTTTTGATTATGCATTAGGTGTTGAAACAGGCCTTGATTCCAACGGACGTAAAAACCGCGGAGGCCATCAAATGGAAGATTTGGTGGAAAGCTACATACAGAAAGCTGGATTTAAAAAGGATAGTACTTATTTCAAGGAAATGTACCTCGCTGACGTTGAAGAACGGTGGGGAATTGATTTATCTGCTTTATCAAATCAAGGCAAAGCCAGAAAGCGTTTTGATTTCGTGGTAAAAACTGATTCGATGATTTATGCTATTGAAACTAATTTTTATGGAGGCACGGGTGGTGGTTCCAAACTAAATGAAACTGCCAGAAGCTATAAAATGTTAGCTCAAGAGGCTGATACAGTAGATGGTTTTACCTTTGTGTGGTTTACTGACGGTACTGCGTGGAGAAGCGCAAGAGGTAACCTCAGAGAAACATTTGATGTTCTGGAGACGATATACAGTATTGATGATATGGAAAATGGGATTATGACCAAACTTTTTATTTAAAGGTGGATATATGAGAAATATGAAGATAACAAAATGGGAACCAGAAGACTTTGAACTGGAAATGACTACGGTATGGAGTTTTCCAAAGCGTGGAGACTGGGCAACACATGATGCAAAATGGCGAGGGAATTGGTCTCCTTATATTCCGAGAAATATTCTTCTTAGGTATTCAAATGAAGGAGATTTGGTGCTTGACCAGTTCGCAGGAGGTGGCACCACTCTAGTTGAAGCAAAACTATTGAATAGGGATATTATTGGTGTTGATGTCAACGATGTTGCTTTAGATAGGTGCCGAGAAAAGGTCAACTTTGAGCACGAAGGCGCCAATGGTAAGGTATTTATTCATAAGGGTGATGCACGAAATCTTGATTTTGTTTCTGACGTGAGTATAGATCTTATTTGTACTCATCCACCTTATGCAGACATTATTCATTATAGCGAAAACATGGATATTGCCCATGACTTGTCCAATTTTGGGGTTAGGGACTTTCTTAGAGAAATGGAGAGCGTTGCAGCCGAAAGCTATCGTGTCCTAAAAAAAGGAAAGTTCTGTGCTGTACTTATGGGCGACACAAGGCAAAAAGGGCACATCATACCAATGAGCTTTGAAGTTATGAAAATATTTGAATCAGCGGGATTCAAGACAAAAGAGATAATTATAAAAGAGCAGCACAATTGTAAAGCCACAGGTTATTGGAAAACCAACAGTGTAAAATATAATTTTCTGCTTATAGCCCATGAGTATTTATTTATATTCAAAAAAATGTGATAAAAAAGAAGCCGTTCCATCAAAGATTGGCTTCTCTCATTTTTCCCATACGACATTGCTCCCTCAATACAATCAATCATCGTCTTCGTCCGCATCGCGAAGTCCTTGTAAACGGCAATCACGACACCAAGATTGTGGTATTATTTTTCCTGATCCCATATTTCTATAACCAAATTCTTCTTCAATTCCAACTTCTCCGTATGCCACTTTTCCACAATTAGGGCACGCGGCATAATCCCCATACGGCATAATATATACCTCCTTTCAAAAGTAGTCATCCTAACCGTTTATGCAAGTTCTCTTTCTCTTAAAGCAGAATAAAACATTGCCCTTCCAGAATAGTTCCAATATGCGCAGTCTTGTTCCATAAAGAGCCACTTAATTGCCAATAGAATAATTTCAATTGGATGTTCTGTGCCCTCAAAATCATTAAAAGTTAGGCCCATTGGAACACTGAAATCAACATTTTCACAATTATATATTCTTGTTATTGCATCAATTACATGGGAATACTCCTCATCATAATTACTTCTGCAATCTTCGAGTGCATCAAAAATATCTTGGTGACTCGGATTAGAATATCTGCGATTCTTTTTGAACCAAAGCCCTTTGGTATTGACTGTAAAATCAAACCCTTTGTTTAGCTGTGTCGGCCGCTTTAGAAATATTCCATACTCTTGAAAGTTTTCAACGTTATACTGATACCGGGAACATTGATCTCCATTTCCATTGCCGGGTTCTTCATTTAGCATGGCACTAATTAAAGTTATACGCATGGTTTTACGATCACGAGAAACCAGTTCAAAATTAATTTCATGAAAGCTCATTTTTCTTCCTCCATAAATAACTTGTATGTATCTATACCGAGGGCATCTGCTATTTTCTGAACATTGTCGAGGGCGATGCTGCGCTGAAAACGTTCAACATCACTGATATAAGTCCTGTGTAGTCCGCACATCTCAGCAAACTTTTCTTGGGATACTCCGAGTTCATTTCTATATTTTCTTAGGTTAGTTCCAAAAACCTTAACTATATCCATTTTGTAGACCCTCCATTTGTACAAAAATAATTGTATTTATAAGCAGACAAAAAGTCTACAGACAATAAGTGTACATTAAAATCTGTAGACTATATAAAGAAAGACCACACAAAAGGTTTAATCCTTCAGTGTGGTCTTAACTTTTGGCTCCCGCTTGAAGAGAGTCGGTCAAAAATTTACTTGTTTTCGTAAATCCCTAAGTTGAACTCCCTTTAGAGGGCGTTTTTATCGTAACGATTTATCCGTCGGCCTTTATTAAAATCATGATTTATCTATCAGTCTTCCTGATTCCCGACTTTACCACTTACCTTTTTTCATGTGTCCTTCCATCTCTGCCTTGGATCTTTGTTTGATCATCCAAGCTTCCTTGATGGCATCCTTGAACAGCGCTACACACGGTGGATCCAGGTCAATATCTATACCTTCCTTAGCCAGTTCAGCGATCCTTCCAGCAAGATAAACGAGTTCCATATGGATGTCATTGGTTCTGTCTGACATATATATTTTCTTCGCTTCTTCATCGCTGAGCTGAGTGAATTTCTCCCTAGGTGCACGACATTTAGGGCAGGCTTCGGGAGCCTCATCCCCCTGATGTATGTAGCCACATACACCACATTTCCAAAGCTTTTTCATTAATATACCACCCTTCTTTAATAGTTAGTGTAAAGTAATTTACGTTTAGTTTGTTTTGTTGTATGCGGCTCAACTAATCGGATTCTAGTAGTTGCTCAAATTTGCGGCTAATGGGAAGGTTAATTCTATTTTTAGTCAACATAAATGCACATTTCATCCCTAAACCTGCATATTTGAGCAACGTGTTAGATCATTTTGCTGTTTTTCATAAGCTGCTTTACACTATCCTTTGATAGAATTTTAAATCATATTATATATACCCCAAAAAGCACTTTATTAACATCTTTTTACTAAGTGTCAGCCTTGCATTATTATTCCATCTGAAACAGAATCATCTGTCAACCATGCATGACCTGCCCCTGCCCGGTTGTATGACCCACCCCTGCCCGGCTGTTCATTCTATTGTCACCTTAGCCTTGACAGGCATTATTTGTATCCAGGTCTGGCCACGGTTGAGCACCAGAGGATCGCCGTTTTCATATGTGTATTTTGTCTGGGCTCTCCTTGATTCCTTTGACCATTTCAATTTTACAACCTTACCGCATGAAACATAATATCCATTGCCGCTTCCGGTGGTATCCATATCCTGCCGCCCGGCATAATCTCCTTTAATATCCCAATTTGGCACATATAATACGATTATGTTTTTAGCCTCTAGCTGCTTGCCAGTAACTCTTTCCATATGCTCCTTGCCATATCTGAAACGCTTATACATGCCGGTTGTGCTGTCATATTCGTACTTTGACGTCATAGAAGGATACTTTAGCGTTATAGTAGCAGCATTGTCCCCTGCCGGAACAATGTCGGCACCTGTTTCATTATATGTAAATGGGAAATTGACATTAGCAGTATCATGATATTTCTTTTTATCTGCATACTTTTTAAGCTTTTCCATAGAGGTATATGAATCCTGCCAATTACCCTCGTCCTTTGTCAGGTCCCAAAAAACATCGAGTCCAAGGTACATTCCGTCTATTTCCTGCTGCTTGAGCTTTTTTATGTCGTCCCCGGCCTGTGGGCTTCCGCCGTAGTGCACATAAATGGCGTCATATTCCATGCTGAAATCCAGGAAATAATGTCTTGCACTTCTGACAGGGCCAATCATTTCGGGCTCGGTTCCCCAAAACACTGGCATCAACCTTGTAAGGCCGCCCTCCACTATGACCTCGTAAACAATTTGTGCCTTGTCCAAGCCCCCCTGGGGTAATACTCTTGAGCCTTGATTATCAATCATTACTGCCATAGGGCGCATTCCTGCGAAAGGTAGAGAATAATCATCCTTAGGAGGGCCCACCGGTTCGTCTACTTTTTCAGGCTCCTCCGGCTGAGGTAAATTCGTGACCGCGGCTTGTGGTAAAATTGCCTCCACAACCACCGGCTGACCTTCAGTTTCGACTTTTGACCCACATGCTGCTAAAAAAACTATCAGCATTAAAGCAGTACATAAAGCAAGTCTTTTTCTCATATTATTCCTCCCGGGACATAACTGATATATAACATATATATAATTCTATCCAGTGAGGCTAAATCCTTCAAAATCAACAATTTTGCTAAAATTGCCCGTTACATTATATGTTTAAGTTTCAAAACTCTTGACATTATGTAAATTAGCACTTGGACAATAAAGCCAATACAAGTATAATAGTAATATAAATATAATGATAAATGCTTTGCAGCGATACGGCCAGAACATCAAAACTATACATGGCCGGATAAATCTTGGGAGAATAATGAGCCATGACGCCACAAGAGATAAAGATAGGTACAAGATTTGAATTTGAGATGCTCGATAGTAACTACGAGCGTGTAGGTCATACCCTAGTAAGCCAACTGCTTGAGCTACAGCCAGATGGCAGTATGGTTATATCTGTGCCAATTTCTGAAGCTAGAATTGTCTTTGTACCGACGGGAATAACGGTTCGCCTTACATTTGTGCATCTTCTACATGGACTACTAGGCTTTATGGCATTAGTCAAATTAAAGGAGTACAGGGGAAATATTGCTGTATTGATAGTCGAGCCTGATGAAGCTATTGAAAAGATACAGAGAAGAGAGTATTTCAGACTGGATGTTATAATGGATGCGCTAATATTGCCTTTATCTGATGAAGCTGCACCCAATGAATCCTCCCCTGCTGAAGTTGCCCCTGTAAAAGCATATACACGAAATCTGAGTGGATCAGGTGTGTGTGTTATTAGTGAGACTAATTTTCCAAAAAACTCATGGGTTCGTGTTGAGCTAGACTTAAACGGTAGCGTCAGGTTTGAAGCCAAATGTATCATTCTTAGAAGTGATCAGATTGAAGTCAAAAGAGGCAGAAGTTATGAACTCGGTATGCGTTTTATGGAAATTACTAAGAAGGATCAAGACAACCTAGTCAAATTTATATTTGATCAACAGCGCAAATTACTAAAAAAGGACAAATAGCTGTCAATAACAAACTGCCGTTCATATTATTTATGAACGGCAGTAATTTTTGGGAGCTATTATTGTTGTTCAGGTTCAGTCTTCATCTGGACCAAATTCCTCTTCCATCCTGGATTGGAATTCATTGAATACCTCTTCCAACTCGTCATCTTCATCAATGGTCACAAATGAATCTTCGCCATCGTCATTGTGTTCAATTTTTAGTATGATAACCTCTTCCTCGTCATCATCGATATCCTCATCGTCATCTTCATCTTCATCAAGCGGAACCAGTACTACGTATTCATTATCATTCATTTCAATCGTATCAATATGTTCAAATTCAACCTCTTCGCCGTTTTCATCAACTAAAACGACTATGTCATCTCTTTCCTCTTCCATAGCAAACCCTCCTTTTCTATTAACATACCCTTATTTTTGCCCACTGTCAAGATATCCCTGCAATATTAGTACAGCAGCAATTTTATCTACCGATTCCTTCTTTTTCGTTGTCTTCATACCTACCTCATGCATTACTCGATTAGCCGCTACAGTGGTAAGCCTTTCATCCCAGTTAATCACCTCAAGGCCAGTAATGTTTGCCAAAAGATTTCCAAACTCCATAGCCTTCTCCCCGCTTGGCCCTATAGTACCATTCATGTTTTTAGGAAGGCCAATAACAAACTTTCTAACACTATGCTCCTCAGCCAATCTCTTGATATCCTCGGCAGTCTGCTGCACTGTGCCCTTTCTTTTTATTGTTTCAATGCCCTGAGCCGTCCATCCCATAGGATCACTCAAAGCAACACCAATTCTACTTTCTCCAAAATCTATTCCCATTATTCTCATAAGAGATCTCCATTTCATTTATCTATGTCTTCAGAAGACACTAACCTCTATAGGTCGCCTCAGTCTCCACCTGACTTCTCACCTTCATATGCCATACATTCTTAGCATATCTTTATGGCAAACTGTGGGCAAACACTTCCGCAATAACCACATAAAAGGCACTTTTCATCATCAACCATAGCTTTTCCGCTACTTATGCTAATAGCCTGCTGTTTGCACCTCACAACACATTTCCCGCAGCCCTCGCACCAATAATCAATATGTAAACGTTTCTGTCTAGATTGGGCAGCTTCCTTAACCCCCTTAGGAATGCTTTTGCCTTGAAACTTAAGTACGTTCATTTCTACCTCTTCAGTGCTCTGCATACCTATTGCAATAGAATGGATAAATGGAAGACTCAGAACAAAATCCAAACATTCGTCATATGAATGCAATAGATTTCCTCCCCCTAGGGGCTTCATACTATAAATACCCTTGCCACAGTCAAATGCCGATTGGACAGCCTCCAGCATATCGCCGATAGTGCCGTCACCTATACCTATCCCCGTAATATTAACCAGGGGATGCACTACATCAATTTCAGGCATTTGGCATATTGCCCTCACAACCTCTACATTGTGGGTAGAAACACCTACTGCCCGTATTCTTCCCTTTTCCCGCTCATTCAAATAAAACTCCAGCGCCTCGCGGTGCCCTCTGAGTGTGAGCTTGCTTTCCTGCTCGTGCATAAGAAATATGTCCAAAACATCCACATCCAGCCCACGCCGTGCCTTCTCTACACTTTCTGCCGCCCCTTCCGCTGAGTATGCGTAAGACTTAGTTGCAACCACTGGCCTTTGTGCCAATCCCTTTGATGCTTCTCTGATATGGTCATAGGTTCCATAAAGCTCTGCGGTGTCGATAAAATTAACGCCTCTTTCCAATGCCGCCCTAATGACCGCAGCCCCTTTGGCTACTGACATATTACACTGTAACGGGCCTATGACCAGTCCTCCAAAACACATTCTGGAGACCCTTATTCCTGTATTTCCCAACTGGATATATTGCATTTTATATTCTCCGAAAAGTCAATTTGCTTCGCTCAGGGAGTTAGGTGGAGCCTGGACTCCACCTGACCAAGGAAGTTAATTAATTGGTCTTCATTCATCGCCGACCTATTGAGGTCAGAGTCTTCTGAAGACATAGATAAACCCCGAACAAGTCGGGGCGTTTATCATTTTTTATTCTCAAGATAGAACCGGACTATCTCGTCCAGTAGTTCGTCCCTTTCAAGCCTTCGTACAACACTTCTTGCGTTAAGGTGGTTGGTGATATATGTAGGATCGCCCGAAAGTATATATCCAACAAGTTGATTAATTGGATTGTATCCTTTCTCATTAAGAGCCTCATAGACTGTAAACAGGATGTCCCTTGCTTCATTCTCCTTGTCCTTGTCCATCTTGAACATCATCGTTTCACTATTTGCCATTATAAACACTCTCCCGCCTTCATACAATAGCTTACAAAACACACGTTTGCTAATAAATATATAATATAACATACGATAGTTTTATGCAATACAAAAATACCTTAAAAAGCCTGTAAACCGCTAAATCTCGCCCATTATAAAATCTTTCTTCACTTTGACGAGGTTTGTCGCTATAATATTTCCCATTACGCTATTATTGGCTTTAGACAAAACTTTAATGTAATTCGGCGTCAAGCCCTCATATAATCCACCGCCATTATCCCTGGCCTCCTGCTCATATAATACCGGTATTTCCACACCGACATATCTGCTATTGAATTCAAAAGCACAACGGTCTGAAAGCTCTATCACCTTGGCACTTCTGTATTCCTTAACTGTACCATCCAACTGATTTTCGTATGTTGACGCAGGAGTACCTTTTCTCGGTGAATATTTAAAAACATGCATCTTTGCAAAAGATATCATCTCTAAAAACTCGAAGGTTTTTTCAAACTCCTCATCAGTCTCGCCAGGAAAGCCTACCATAACATCCGTAGTTATGGATACATCAGGAATCTGATCTCTGAGCATATCTACTGCCCTTTTGTAATCCTTCGTAGTATACTTTCTGTTCATTCTAGCCAGTGTTTCATCGCATCCGCTTTGCAAAGATATGTGGTAGTGGGGGCAAAGCTTTTCCAATCTCGCTGCCTCTGATACAAATTCCTGGGTAATTATAGTCGGCTCAATGGAACCCAGGCGAATCCTTTCTATACCATCAACATTGTGTACAAGTCTTACGAGGTCCAGAAGCCTCATTTCCCCTAGTTCTCTCCCATAGGATGCTATATGTATACCCGTTAGTACAACCTCTTTAAAGCCCGCCCCAGCAAGTTTGTTGACCTCCTTGATAACCTCTTCGGGAAGCCTGCTACGTATTGGACCTCTTGCATAGGGTATTATGCAGTACGAACAAAATTGACTGCATCCATCTTGAACCTTAAGAAATGCCCGTGTACGTCCTTTATAGCGCTCAATACTCAGCGCCTCGAAATCATGATTCTTCATTACATTCCCAACAGTAGATATCCTGCCCTCTCCACTCCGGAATTTCTCCACATATTCCGGCAACCTAAGACGGTTAGCTGTCCCAGCAATTATGTCAACCTCAAGAATACCTTCGACCTCTTCCTTTGCTGTTTGAGGATAGCAACCAACTGCTGCTACAATAGCACTGCGATTCAGCTGCTTTGCTTTTCGTATGGCCTGTCGCGACTTTCTAGAGCTCAAGCCCGTCACTGTACAGGTGTTGATTACATAAACATCCGCAACCTCACCAAATTCCACCAGCTCATACCCCGCATTTTCAAAAGCCTCCACCATGGCCTCTGTTTCATATTGATTCACCTTACAACCTAGTGTATAAAAAGCTACTTTACTCACGATACCTCCAAATTTTTGTTATACTATATATAGATTATAAATAATTCATTAAATTTTAACAATAACGCAATTGACTTGTTGGCAAATATAGGATATTATCAATCTAGTACTTTATGACTGCC
The DNA here is from genome assembly GCA_964512095.1 of uncultured Oscillospiraceae bacterium. Lineage (GTDB taxonomy): Bacteria > Bacillota > Clostridia > Acetivibrionales > DTU013 > DTU013. The sequence goes on along the minus strand of CAZEIH010000033.1, from coordinate 18,753 downwards.
AGGAAACGGAGGCAAGGATATGAAATCATTTACAATCATGCTCAAAACGATAAACGATGTCAAGGATTTTGTGAACATAGCTAACAGATTCGATTTTGACGTCGATTTAACATCAGGCCGTTATGTGGTCGATGCCAAGTCCATCATGGGTATATTCAGTCTGGATTTCAACAAGCCCATCAGGGTGGAGGTCCATTCAGATGACTATGAAGACTTCCAAAACGAAATTAAGCCCTTCATGGTTTGATGAACAAAGCCCGGTGACCCAAGGATCATCGGGTTTTACCATTTATGGCGCTAATAAAATCTCTATTCCATTTCTCAATAACAATTCTGCCGTTACGCCATTTCCGCAGATTATCCTTTTACTGAAGCTTCCATCGTAAATCTGTCCAAATCCACAGGACGGGCTTCTAGCCTTTAGTATCGCTTTATTGGCACCGCAGGCCTTTGCCAGCTTTAATGCTTCCCTTGCCCCTCTAATATACTCTTCAGTTGCATCCACTCCCTTGACGCTTATCACACGGCATCTCCCATCTAGAACATCACCTCCGTTGCCGCCTCTAATTTCACACGGCTCCCTGGGTGTTCCACAGCCCCCAAGCTGTTCCGGACATACCGGTATTACCTTCCCCTGTCCGGCAAGCTTTAAAGACCTCTCATCATAAGAACAGCCTCCGTCATACCGGCAGCTTATACCTAAAAGGCATGCGCTTACAAGATACATAATGACCCCTCCAGACTAGTAATACTCTTCTGATCATATTATTCTAGTTCCTTTGGCTCTTTAATCTGTTTGAGTTCCTTTGGCTTTTTATGCTGCTTTTTCGCAACAACATTAATAGGCTTGGGCATCTTTAGCTTTTTTATCTTTTTACTGGCATTTGAATTCTTAGTTTTTCCTTTGGATACTTTTGATACATTATTATCAGTCTTTTTCTTTTTTCCATTATTGTCTGCTGAACCGTTCCTGCCCTTGCCGCCATCATTTTTTTTGCCTCTGTCCCCATCCGTTGCTTTTTTCCACTGCTCGACTATAATAAACTCCAGCTGCCTTGCAACAATATCAGCCTTTGCCAGCACCACACTAACACTGTCACCGATTCTGTAACACTTGCCAGTGTGTTCGCCAGTTAGCTGGAAGCGTCGGCCATCATATATATAATAATCATCATACATACTACTAACCTTGACCAAACCTTCAATGGTATTGTCAAGCCCAACAAACATTCCAAAGGAGGTGACATTTGAGATAATGGCCTCAAAGGTTTCTCCAACCTTCTCCAGCATATATTCAACCTTCTTAAGGTCCTGCGTCTCACGCTCTGCCTCATCTGCTGCCCGTTCTCTTTCAGAGCAGCTTCTGGCTATCTCAGGTAGGTTCTCCTGTAGATACGCTTCGCGATTTTCCGGCAATCTTCCCTTAAGCTCCTCCTTCATCAACCTATGGATAATAAGGTCGGGATACCTCCTAATGGGAGATGTGAAATGACAGTAATACTTGGCTGCCAAACCGAAATGCCCTGTGTTCAGGTGGCTGTACCTAGCCTTTGCCATAGATCTAAGCATCACGGTGCTAACTATCATTTCCTCCCTTGAGCCTTTGACCTTGTCTAGTAGGTCCTGTAAAGCGCCGGGATGTATATGGTTTACTCCCTTAAGAGAATAGCCTAGATTCTTTACAAACTCGACAAAGACCATCATTTTTTCAGTATCGGGCTCATCATGGGTCCTGTATACAAACGGCATACCCGTCCAATAGAAATGCTCTGCTACGGTTTCGTTGCATACCAGCATGAATTCTTCGATAATTCTGTTGGCAATAGTGATTTCATATCTCTTTACATCTATTGGCTTGCCCTTTTCATCGACTATGACCTTTGTCTCATCGAAATTAAAGTCTATAGCCCCCCTGTTTACCCGCTTTCCGCGTAGTATCAGCGCAAGCTCCTTCATTATCCTAAAGTCATCCACTAATAGCTTATATCTTTCAATGAGCTCCTTATCAGCAGCTTCCAATATCTTATAAACATCATTATAGGTCATCCTTTCAGTTGTCTTGATGACACTTTCAAAAATTTCATGCCTAAGCACCTTACCTTTGGTATCAATATCTATGAAAACAGAAAATGCCAGTCTGTCAACATTGGGATTCAGACTACATACGCCGTTTGAAAGCTTCCGGGGTAGCATGGGTATTACCCTATCCACCAAATAAACGCTAGTCCCTCTTTTTAGTGCTTCCTTGTCCAATGCTGAGTCCTCAGTCACATAATGGCTTACATCGGCTATGTGGACTCCCAACCGATAGCAGCCATCCGGAAGCATTTGGATTGAAACTGCATCATCCAGGTCCTTTGCATCCTCCCCGTCGATTGTTACCATCCTTAGATTCCTTAGATCCCGTCTACCTTTAATCATTTCTTCACTAACACTGTCCGGAATGCCCTCCACCTGTTGCACAACATCATCCGGAAAGGCTTCTGTAAGTCCATGGGTTTTCATTATGGATAATATATCAACTCCGGCATCTTTACTGTCGCCGATAATCTCAATTATCCTGCCCTCGGCATTTCGCCTGTTATCAGGCCATTTTACTATTTCCGCCATAACCTTATAGCCAGGCTTTGCTCCATTGACCTCATCCTTGGGAATAAATATGTCTCCGTGAATTTTTTTATCATCTGGCACTACAAAACCAAAGTAGTCGCTCTTCTCATACGTACCAACCACTTTGGTTACAGCCCGTCTGAGAATTTTGATAACTTCTCCCTCTGCTCTTTTTCCCCATATACTTTTAGCTGTTATCCTGGCGACAATCCTGTCGTTATGCATAGCCCCCCCAAGGCTGTCTGCAGATATAAATACATCGACAGCCTCTTTGTCGTCAGGTATAAGAAACCCAAAGCCGCGTTCATTACCCTGAAGCCGTCCAACAACAAGGTTCATCCTTTCAGGAAGTCCGTATCTATCCTTATTGGTCTTATATATGAGTCCCTCGATTTCCAGTAAGCTAATAATTTCTGCTAGCTCATCTCTTTCCTCGGAGGGCACATCCAATACCACTGCCAGCTCATCAAATTTCATTGGCCTGTAAGCCGCTTCTTTCATAAATCCAACAATCTTGCTTCTTCTTTCCTGTGTTAAGTCCATTGTAAACCTCTCATTTCATTCATTCCTATTTACATTTATTATTCCTGCATTTATCACTTTTAAACTAATATAACCGACCAAAGAAAAAAGAGGCTTACGGCCTCTGCATAATCCCACTATGTATTTATCACAGTTCTAATTGGTCTGAAATACCTTTCATGGCCTCCAAGGAGGTATCAATGAATTCCTCTAGGGACAATCCAATTTCACTGCAACTCTTTAGTTGATGCCTATCAACACCTTTGGCAAAATTCTCATCATCCATTTTTTCTATAAGAAAATCTCTCGTTACATCCGAAAGCTTCCTTGACGAAATAACAAGGGCTGCCACAACTATAAATCCCGATACAGCATCAGTGCAATATAAAGCCTTATCAATTTTTCTCTTTCTCTTAATGCCATGGTGGAAATTGTGAGCCCTTACAGCATACACCACCTCACTGTCCACTCCCAGGTTTTCTAGTATTTCAGCTCCAACTAAGCTATGTCTGGAGGGATCACCGGAGGTTCTTTCATAATCAATATCATGAAACAGCCCTGCCAAACCCCAATTCTCCACATTTTCCTTCAGCGTTATCGCAAGTGCCCTCATTATAGCATCTACAGCCAGAGAATGGTTTATGAGGTTAGAATCCTTAACTCTTGCTTTAAGCTCCATAATAGCCTGCTCTCTGTCCATATATCCACCCCGTTTCTATAAAATATGCGATGGAGCACTTCTGTCTTACCACACCTATACAAAAAAGACCATGCATCGCTGCACAGTCTGCCTTTCAGCTTCATTGATAAATCACAGTACAAGAAACAGCACTACTGAAGTAATAAGAAATGCAACTGCAGCAACAGATGTATATCTTCCTAAAATCGCATCCAGCGTTCTTCCTTTGTTTTTTCCAAAGAATGTTTCCGCTCCACCGGCTATAGAGCCTGACAAACCTGCTGACTTGCCTGACTGAAGAAGCACTATTATAATGATGGAAAGCGAAAATATTATATGCAAAATCGATACTATAATCTGAATCGCACTCAAAGTAACACCTCCTGAAAAATTAACAAATCAAATTGTAACATATATCTTGGTAAAATACAAGCATAAGATTGTAATAGGCTTAAACACTTGATAACAAAGGACATACAGCATTCACTGCTTTACTGATCCTGTATTTCGGGACAAATAATAAATAGTTTCTGTAATAAGACATCCTTTTCTACACAATCACTGCAATCGAGCAAAAATGTCTTTATTCCTTGTGCCCTCCATCGCCTTTCATTATCTACATCAGCAATGGAATCTATATTATCAGACAGCTGCTGGTAATGCTCCTGAAGTAGGGCATCACATTTTCTGTCGATTTCCGCACAATTTGCATCTACATAATAAATTGCGTTTTCATTATTCATGATACCATTATTGCCTTCTTCACCTTCAGCCCCATATCCTCCCTCTATAACTGTAGCTTCAAATAATCCCTCCTCACTATTCCAAACAAATTCGACCTTTTTCTTTCCATCCAGCTCAACTGCACCATATTCATCAGCTATGTCAAGGAATAAATAATATCGCTTGGTAACATCATAAGCCACCTGCACTCTCGTAACATTTGTGCTGTTAATCACAGTATCAGTTGCCTTGACATAGTAGGCTCCGTATGGACTATCCATATGAGCATCATAAGGGTAACTCAAAGCCAGACGCATTCCTCCATCTGCAAGGTGATACCAATCACTGTGGCTCATATTCACCCCGGTACCAGATCCCCTACAGCTTTCGCCCTTTACCCAAATTTCGTCTGTTGCATTAATCAACTCGTAGTCAATTTCGGAGCTTCGACCTCCAAAAGTAATATTTCCTATAAACCTGAAGCTTTCATCGCCTTCAGGCCTATATATAAGCATTCTCAAATCGTAAGGGGTATAAATATTAACAACAGTATGTGGAACACCCTCCAAATCCAAAACCATTTCCTCTACTTCAATCTTTTGAGGAGCCAGTCCATTCCATGAGCTTATTCCAAGATTACTGCAGATATATTCCACATAGTAGGGCATATTGCTATCAAATAACTCTAAAATTCCATCAGGTTGAATTTCCTCAAATTCCCCACTATTTTCAATAAAAAGCGCATCAAAGCCGTTAATAAAATCCTCTTCAGGCTTTATTCTAAAAAACATTTTATCAGTTATCAGTACATATTCACCAGACTTATCAGTCAGCTTGGCAAGGGTTATATTTGCAGCCATAGCAAGGGCATGGTAATCGTTTTCTGTATTGATTTCAAGTCGTGTATCACTTGAGTTGAATTGAACGATTAAGCACTGGTGCTCCTTCATTATATCAAGCTTATCAGACTGGAGTTTCATGCTGTCATAGTATCTCTTCGCCTCAGTTATAACGAAATCCCTGCCTGCGACAAATCTGTCAACGAAATCATACTTCATTGGGCAAACTTCATACTTGTTCAATCTCTTATTGCCCCTATCAATCATTTTCAACTCGCAATACTGGCTGAGAATCCTAATCGAAGCGGGATACTTGATGTCCACGGGCTCCATGACATAGCCATGCTCCAGTTGATTCAAATATAATGTAAAGCTTGCCCATGGGCTCTCTGCCGCATCATAGGTTCCTTGTTTAATGGAAATATCCCCGATATTAACATCACGGTCGAAAGAAACCCCATTATATCCAAACTCCATCAGTAGTATCAGTTGGCCGCTGGGATCCTTAAACTCAGCCCTATGAGTCACCTCGGTCAATGCGTCTACCTGTGTATATATTTGATTTCCTACTTGTTTGATTAATTCATTTATCATCTCTGGGGTATTACATGTGAAATGCTTTTCTTCAGACAAGTCTTCGACCAACACATCAGCTACTGAAGATCCGTTGACAAAATACCTACCTACGGCATCAGCGGCAACATTGGATATAACATGCTTTGACATATTATCGGATGAATTCGGACTCTCGTCAGTAATTCCAGGTTTCCAAGAGCATGCCGCCAAGAATGAAAGGGTAAGTAATAATAAGCATAGTTTTTTCATACAGAAGCTCCAAATTAGTATATAAAATCTCAATGCAGCAATTATACTATGCTATTAATGATTAATTAGTTAACAAAATCTTAATAAATACCCATTTGCTCCATGACATGGCTTATTTTAGCTTATGCTCATTATGTTATTGTAGGCTGGATTGGCCTGCTTAATGACCGAGCCCCTTAGCCGAATTGTAAAGCTATAAGATGTTGGCTTCAAGCTCATTTACAGCTTATTTACTTATGGTAAAGCTTCTTAGTTTGGTATTGAGGCTCACAGGTGATATTCACCCCAAGCTTCTGGAAGACATTTTCATCCACCCGGGACAATATTACCGACGAATGGGCTTCGCATCCACGGAGCTTTGGCAGCTGCTCCATTGCCAGAGCTGCAGTTGGGTTTGTTGCAGCACATATGGACAAGGCTATAAGGATTTCATCCGTGTGCAGGCGAGGGTTATGATTGCCCATATGGTTGACCTTTAGGGCCTGTATTGGCTCTATGATGATTGGAGATATTAAATGCATATCATGGTGAATGCCCCCAAGCTCCTTCATTGCGTTTAATAGCAGAGCAGCTGAAGCACCAAGCAAGGACGTGGTTTTCCCTGTCACTATGCACCCGTTATCAAGCTGAATTGCAACGGCGGGCGCGCCTGTTGATTCAGCGCGTTTAGTTGACGCTTCTACCACAGGCCTGTCAGCCGGCGATATGCCAAGCTGCTTCATCAGCAGCTCTTGTCTATACACCTCTTCCCTGTCAGCCATCCCTTGCCGCAGCGCACACCTGGTATGGTAGTATCTGCGAATAACCTCCTGCTCAGAGGCTTTACACACCACATTATCATTTGTAATACATAATCCCACCATGTTCACACCCATATCTGTTGGACTTTTGTAGGGCGACTCCCCTTCAATTATTTCGAAAATCGCATTTAACACTGGAAATATTTCAACATCTCTATTGTAGCTTACTGAAGTAATGCCATATGCTTCAAGATGGAATGGATCAATCATATTCACATCATTAAGATCAGTGGTAGCAGCCTCATAGGCTAGATTCACAGGATGCTTCATGGGCAGATTCCATATGGGGAAGGTTTCAAATTTCGCATACCCCGCCTGTATACCTCGCTTGTGGTCATGGTATATCTGCGACAGACAAACAGCCATTTTGCCGCTTCCGGGTCCGGGAGCAGTAACAATGACAAGGGATCTTGTTGTTTCTATGTAATCATTTTTCCCATAACCTTCATCACTAACAATCAAAGGTATGTTGGATGGATAATCCGGGATGGGATAGTGCCTATAGACTTTGATACCCAAATTCATGAGTCTTTTTTGGAAAAGATCCGCAGTATGCTGGGAGCGGTAATGAGTTATAACAACGCTACCTACGTATAGCCCTATTTCACGGAAAGCATCAATTAACCGAAGAACGTCCAAATCGTATGTAATCCCCAAGTCACCGCGCCGTTTATTTTTTTCTATATCGTCAGCGCTTATCGTGATAACTACCTCTGCCTGTTCCTTAAGCTCCATTAGCATCTTAACCTTGCTGTCAGGTTTGAAACCCGGGAGTACCCTTGATGCGTGATAATCGTCGAAAAGCTTTCCGCCAAATTCCAGATAAAGCTTTCCGCCAAAATGTGCTATCCGATCAAGAATCTTTTGCGATTGCATACGAAGATACTTATCATTGTCAAATCCTATATTGATCATTATATACTCCCAAAAATTAAATTGAATCGGAAATAAGCAGAGTTACTATTTCCTTACCCACAATATCATATTGGGCAGTCAGCGTCAATTAGGCTTGACTACAAAATTCAACATTTTTGTAAGAGCAGGAAGCTATTTGCTTTGTCTAAGTGAAATAATTGTATGTGACATGCTCCCGTCGCCTATAGAGATGGGGCTTCTTGGGACGTACCAGCTAACGCCGATATAATTACCAAGCTATCCTCATTCGCCCAATGGTTCTCCACAGCCCTCTCGCCTTATATTGAGTGCTGCGTTTACATCCGAGTCAATCTCTGCACCACATTTTTTACATATTCATCCTCCACCCTCCACCTTCCTTCTCACTAACGTGAGCAATGTGGCATAGATGTACAGGACTTATTGCAAGCCATGCTAAAATAAGATACTATATTTTATGGTGCTAAATGATAAAAGCAGTAAGCTTAGTTACATAAAACATGGATGCTAATATTACAAAATGTAAAGGGGCTTGTACTATGATAACAAATAATGTTCTGGATTTAATCGGCAATACGCCGATGCTGAGCCTTCAAAAGCTCACAGGGCTAAGTATCTTTGCAAAGGCTGAGTATCTCAACCCCGGCGGCAGCATTAAGGACAGAGTGGCCAGATATATGCTAGAGCAGGCTGAAGCCAATGGGCTTCTTAAGCCTGGCATGACCATAATGGAGCCTACTTCTGGCAATACAGGCATAGGAATCGCCCTTGCCGGTGTACAAAAGGGTTATAAGGTAATTATAGTAATGCCGGAAAACATGAGTGAAGAGAGAAAAAAGATTATAAAGGCGCTTGGTGCAGAGCTTATATTGACTAAAGCAGAAGAAAGCATTGGTGGAGCAGTCAATGAGGTTGAACGAAGAATGGCTGAGGACCCTAATATCTTCATTCCCCAACAGTTTGAGAACCCCAACAATCCGAAGGTACATTACAACACTACCGCTGCGGAAATATGGAATCAGATGGATGGTAAAGTGGACATTTTCGTATCAGGCTTGGGTAGCGGCGGTACTTTGGGCGGCGTGGGGAAATTTCTTAAGGAAAATAACCCAGATACCAAAGTAATAGCTGTTGAGCCTAAAAACGTCTCAGCACTACTTGGCCACGAACCCGGATTGCATAAGATTCAAGGAATAGGAGATGGATTTGTACCGGCAGTCTTGGATGTTAGCCTAGTAGATGAGGTTATTGAGGTGACAGACGATGACGCAGTAGATACTGCACGGGCCCTTGCGAAGGTCCAGGGTATCCTGGTAGGCACATCCTCGGGAGCAAATGTATGGGCATCTATAAAAGCCGCTGAAAAATATGGCCAGGATAAAAGGATAGCTACTGTCCTTCCTGACAGGGTGGAGAGATATTTCAGCACCTCACTTATTTGAACCTGCAAGGATGGAGAAAGCATATAGGCTCGGTGCGGCAGCTAGGGCTACGGCTACGGCTAGGGCTACGGCTAGGGCTACGACTAGGGCACGGCTACGGCTAGGGTGTTCATCAACTCGACTATTTAATCCCGCAAGGTGGAGATGTGTTTTTGCACCTCTCCTGTTTTATCCTCCAGGAGTGAAGAAAGCACCTGGACTCGTGGCAGGAGACAAGAGCCAAGACTCAGGGCCAGGGCCAGGGTAGTCAGCGCCTCAACTTTAAGTTGCACTTTGTTTCAGCCAATCCCGCCTGACAGATACCCGTAATCGTAATTTTGTTGGATTACTGTCTTACGGACTCCCATCCATAAGGCTGGTGTTTTGTTACAAGGGGATTGAAAGATATTATTCAGATATCTCGTACTGCTTATACCTACTATAATCAGCCTGTGTACACTCCAGTGACAGTTTGGTGCCTCCGCTTTCATAGCTCATACTCTTAACATCTGCATTTTCCTTGAAATATGATACTAGGCTCCCAAGCTCGTATGGAATCAGCATCAGACAATTAACATAGGGCTTGAAAGCCTGCTTGCATATCATACGAATAAGCTCTTCCAGGCCTGTTCTCTCCTTTGCTGAAATAAAAATACTTATGTCCTCTCTTACATTGGGAATCCCTATATCTGTCAAATCAGCTTTATTGTAAACATAGATAACCGGTATCCCTTGTGCTCCAATTTGTTTTAGAGTGCTCTGGGTCACATCAATCTGACGGTCGCACTCAGGGTCCGAGGCATCTACCACATGCAAAAGCAAGTCTGCATCCCTAACTTCTTGGAGGGTTGTGCGAAACGCCTTTACCAGATCATGTGGAAGCTTACTTACAAATCCGACTGTATCTGATAACAAAAATTCTTTATTGTCGGGAAGCAAAATATTTCGTACGGAGGTCTCAAGAGTTGCAAATAGCATGTCCTCCTCCAGCACCTTTTTACTCTCAGGTTTTTGAGAAAACTCTACCATGGCATTCATCAAAGTGGATTTACCTGAGTTTGTATAGCCTACAAGGGCCACCCTGGGCAAGCCTGATTCATTTCTTCTTTTACGCTGAGTTTGACGCTCTTTTTCTATCATTTCCAGTTCCCGTTTCAGATCGGTAATTTTCTGTCCGATTCTTCTACGATCCAGTACTATCTGTTTTTCGCCGCCTCCCCTGCTTTTGAAACCAACACCTCCAACCTGTCTGTCCATAGCCTCATTCATACCGGCAAGGCGTGGAAGCATATACTGGAGTCTGGCAACTTCAACCTGCAGTCTGGCCTCCTTTGTTTTTGCCCGTTGGGCAAATATGTCCAGTATAATGGAGGTTCTGTCCAATATCCTGCATTCTAGTGCCCTTTCCAGGTTTCTCAGCTGCTTGGGCGCCAGTTCATTATCGAAGACTACCACATTCACTTCCATTGCATCAATTAACTCAGCCACCTCTTTGACCTTACCGGTGCCGATGTAAAAAGCGCTATTTAGCGACTTTAGGTTCTGTTCTGTTCGCCCTGCTATTTCAAGGTTACAGGCTATTGCCAGATTTTTCAGTTCCTCCATGGATTTATGAAAATCCACATCATTATTCAGGTTAGCACCTACCAACAACGCCCTCTCTTTTTTTTCCACAATTACTTCTTCCACATTTAGCTCCTTCCCATTACTCTCGCCTAAAAGCTCTACATTACTCCCGCCTTGCTAGGCCATCTTTATTTTCCCTGTTTCCCCTACAGTTAACCCTACCGGTGTTCTGCTTGCAAGCCCTAAAGTTAGCTCTACATTTCTCCCACCTTGCTAGGCCATCTTTATTTTCCCTGTTTCCCCTACAGTTAACCCTACCGATGTTCTGCTTGCAAGCCCTAAAGTTGGCTCTACATTACTCCCACCTTGCTAGGCCATCTTTATTTTCCCTGTTTCCCCTACAGTTAACCCTACCGATGTTCTGCCTGCAAGCCCTAAAGTTGGCTCTACATTACTCCCGCTTTGCTAGGCCATCTTTATTTTCCCTGTTTCTCCTACAGTTAACCCGACCGATGTTCTGCCTGCAAGCTCTAAAGTTAGCTCAACATTACTCCCGCTTTGCTAGGCCATCTTTATTTTCCCTGTTTCTCCTACAGTTAACCCGACCGATGTTCTGCCTGCAAGCCCTAAAACTAGCTCTACATTACTCCCACCTGTCCAGTCCTCGCCAGCTAAGATAACTAAAAAAGAGTTGCAAATGACACTAACTCATCTGCAACCCTTCAAAATGTCCTACCTATACCCTTAGGTTCAGTATTCCACTAATCAGTCATTTATCTATGTCTTCAGAAGACGCTGACCTCTATAGGTCGGCGATGAATGAAGACGAATTAATTAACTTCCTTGGTTAGGTGGAGTTCAGTCTCCACCTGACTCCCTGAGCGAAGCGAATTAACTTCATTCTGGATTGCAACAAGTCCAGCCGCACCGTACTTCTCACGCAGACGAGGCTTTTCAATTTTGCCTGTGGGATTGCGGGGGACCTTGTCAAATATAATCGTCTTCGGTCTTTTGTATCTAGGCAGTGCCAGACAGAAGGAATCAATATCCTCTTTTGTACAGCAATAGTCCGGCTTTAGTTCTATGATAGCTGCGGCTACTTCACCCTGGCGCTTGTCGGGCAGGCCTATTACAGCAACATCCTTTATAGCTTCATTAGTCCGGAGAAAATCTTCTATTTGCACAGGATAAATATTTTCACCGCCGCTAATAATTACGTCTTTTTTACGGTCAACCAGGTAGATGAATCCGTCTTTGTCCATCATTGCCATATCTCCTGTAAAAAGCCAGCCATCCTTTAAAACCGCAGATGTGGCCTTAGGGTCCTTATAATAGCATTTCATGACTCCGGGGCCTTTTACAGCCAGCTCTCCTACCTGTCCCTTTTCAACAGGCTTCTTGTTTTCATCTACAATGTTAGTTTCCCAATTGTATCCAGCTACGCCGATGGCTCCAACCTTGTGAATGTTTTCCACACCTAGATGCACACAACCTGGGCCAATAGATTCACTCAAACCATAGTTGGTATCGTACAAATGATTGGGGAAAAACTTCTTCCAACGCTGAATCAGGCTGGGAGGTACCGGCTGGGCGCCTATATGCATAAGCTTCCACTGGGAAAGATCATAATCCTCTAGTTTTACCTCACCTGTGTCGATGGCATCAAGAATATCCTGAGCCCATGGCACTAAAAGCCATACATTGGTAATTTTCTCTTCTGAGACAGTTCTGAGTATCCACTCAGGCTTTATACCCCGCAGAAGAACAGACTTACTGCCGGATATCAGGCTGCCAAACCAGTGCATTTTTGCACCTGTATGATACAAAGGTGGTATACACAAAAAATTATCCTCTCGGGTCTGGCCATGATGATTCTGCTCCGTCACACAGGCAGACAATAAGCTCCTGTGGCTATGCAGTATCGCTTTTGGAAAACCAGTAGTACCAGAGGAAAAATAGATAACAGCATCATCATCATCAGTCAGCTTAATATCAGGAGCCTCAGAAGAACAGTTTGCAGTCTGACGATCGTAATTCTCAGCAAATGAAGGTCGGTTCTCCCCTGCAAAAAATAAAGTTTTGACCTTAGGGATCTGATCATATATGGCTTCCATTCTGCCAATGAACTCAGGACCAAAAATCAAAGCTATAGTATCCGATAAATCTAGACAGTACTTTATTTCATCTGCAGTGTAACGGAAATTTAAAGGTACCGCAATAGCTCCTGCCTTAAGAATACCAAAATAGATAGGTAACCACTCAAGGCAATTCATCATTAAGATCGCTACCTTCTCACCCTTTTTCACGCCTCTTCTCAGTAACAGATTAGCCATTCGATTAGCTTTTTCATCAAATACACGCCAGGTCATATCTCTGCGATATTCACCAGCCGGATTGTTTTCTATTAGCTCATATTCACGCCATATGACATGGTGGCATTCCTGAAGGTCTAGATTAATCTCTGTTAAACATTTTTCGTTCCCATATAATGCAGCATTCCTTGATAATAGCTCTGTAATAGGCATAACTTTTTTGCAATCCTCCCATTCTACAGCACAGCAACATACACTGTGCTTTATATAAGTAAATCTACCATGCTTCGCATCTACAAAACACTAGAGTAAATTATAAGACAAATTCGGCATTTTATCAACATCTAGTCATAATATAGGTTGTTATCACACAATGAGCAAGTCAATTCGCTTCGCTCAGGGAGTCAGGTGGAGTTCAGTCTCCACCTGACTCCCTGAGCGAAGCGAATTGACTGTTGAGAGTTACAGTGTGCTAAAGGCCTTGAAAAACTTCAACATAAGCCTCTGTGGAATGTCCTTGTGAACTACCACTACAAAAAAGCCTCGCAGAATGCCACCTATAGCCTAAGCTTACGACATACCGATGTCACCTAAAGGGTAAAACTCCCACTATTATATACTGCTTTCAACCGATAGAAAAAAATCATAAATCGGCTTTAGTTTAATAAACCCATTCTTCAAAACCTCCGGCAACTCCTTGGAGAATACTAGTTCAAAGTCATTTTGAACATTCTGAAAAAAGATATTTTTTCTATCAAGCCATTGTTTTAAGTTGTCTGGCTGATCAGGACACTTGCTCCTTTTATACATTTCGCCGCCTATTGTAAACTCATTCTGACCCTCGTATGCCTCCAACGCAGCCATGAATGCAGGATGTCTTTGGACAATCATCTCCCTCATCCTAGCCATGGTTCCTGTACCAGCACCATAATACCCAACACCATAGCTCGAGCCACTCTGTCCTAAATCAAACCAAAAGCACGGTGACGATGACATCTGGGATTTATCCCTAAGGAAAACAATCCAGACATTGTCCCTATAAAGACTTTTATCCTTTGTAAATCTTGTGTCTCGGCGAACTCTCGATATCAACTTTGATGGGTTAATTATTATGCTGCTATCTATTTCAATCATTGTGGGCGCTAGTTCCTTGACTAGCTCGACAAAAGGCTCGTAAATCAACCTCTTATATTCACTTTTATGCTCATCATACCATTCCTTACTGTCATTGAGTTTATTTTCAAATAAAAAGCTCAATGCATCACTTGAAAATGCTGCAAAGCTCATATGTCCTACCTCCATCTACACTTACTGTGGTTTCAACTCACTCGTATTTCAAATTAACAATATGTCTTTAGACTATTTTTGTCAAGTGTGTCTTGTCTTGGGGACATTTCTGCTATTTTGATAATTTCTCTCACACATTATGCAAATAACTGCTTCCATCAATAATCAAATACATATAAGATTGAACTTTTTGTAAAATTGCCCAAACACAAATAGAGCTAATACTTTAGCTCTCAGCAGCATATTAATTTTTGTTCAGATTATGTTAGGCACAAGATTCGATTAAAGGCTTCTTTGAACCTTCTATCTTGCTTTGTCAAATAGAACCCCTTATTTGAAAGATTAGTTACTCCTGACATTGATATATTACCAATAAATTCGCATATTCCCTTATAACTATAACCACACAATATTCTTATGACATACGCTACAAATGCCCTATATTTAGCGCTTTTTCGATTAAATTTATTTCTTAAGTCACCCTCTTCAATTTCTCCATCAAACACATTTATTACCTTACCAATCAGTTCCTTCGGCTCTAAGTCCCTTGCTATAACCTTCTTTTCATCCCTATATTCATTTTTTACATATGCCTCTACTATATCACTGTCTACTTTGTTCCAAACGCCAGTATCCTTCATTGTTGCAACAAATTCTCTGTATTTTTCTACAGCCTTTTGGGAATTAATCGAGAATTGATCCATTATGAATTTTTTATCAACTAAATCATATATATCCCTTGCAATGCCTAGATATATTCCATATGAGGAATATTTGTATGTGTGCTCCTTTCCTGCAAACCCGCTAATATCCTTGCTGTTATTGTGTATATAAGCACTTAATGTAAATGCATATAAGTCACTGTCAACAATGGTACTTGCAAATCTCCCCTGAAACAAGTGGCCATGCCTCTCATATTTCCGATTGAAATATCTCACATATGCGTTGTTTAGACAGTGCATAAAAGTGGAAATATCAAAACCATGAGGGTTTATAAATAAATGCATGTGGTTACTCATCATACAATATGCATAAACACTGCATTTGTACTTATCAGTGTATTTCTTGATTAGGGAAATATAATATTCCTTGTCATCATCGCTTTGATATAAGTCTATCTCACTAATACTTCTGCACATAACATGGTACATGCTTTCGCTGGACTTTCTCCTTGCTACTCTTGGCATTCTTATCACTCTCCCGAATTGTTTATATTATATAACTTATGGTTATTTTTGTCAAGTTTGTAGCTAATTTGCAGAAGCGTCCCTGTTTCCCTCCCTGTTTCCCCCATTGGCAGAAGCGTCCCCTATCCCCTATCCCTATCCCCCTATCGACTATCTTCCATCCCCTACACGTCCAAACGTCCAGAAGGCGCCCCGTCTATCCCGAAGCACCTCTAATCTTTTACCTTTTTTCTCAGTTCGGTACCCAAGCCAGCGAAAGGGCTCTGAGCACACAATCACGCTTTAATGGTCTTATTTCGTATACAGTGACGTCTTCGGACCTTGCGTTGAGCTTTGCTGTGATTTCATCAATTTCCTCTTGCAACTGCCTTTCCAGTTCAGTCAGTTGTTTGCGGTAAGCTACGACTGTTTCCTGAGAGCGCCCGACATCACCATATTGCTTTACCTGACGGCTTACTCCCCGGGCCGTCGTCGCAGCCTTGCCCAAATTGCTTTTACTGACTACCTTTCGTCCAAACAACGCGCCAAGGACAGTTGAACCAAGTGAAATTGCTGTTTGAAGCGACGCATCCTTTGCCTGCTCCTTTTCACGCATAACTGCCTGCTCAGCTTTGCGTATACGTTCTTCAAGTGTTACCATCTTTGCAGCATAAGTTTTCCTCAGCTTTTCAATGGCTTCATCTCGTGCTTCCCTTGATTCCTGCTGTAGACGGACCTTGAAGTCCCGTTCAGTTTCCCCTGGCAGAGATACCTTTTTCAGGAATTCATTACGATATAGCTGTAGGCTAAAATTACGGAACATATACTCCACAAGCTGTGACTTCCATGCTGTATAGCTGGTTTTCTTATTGCAGGCGGCAGGAAGCGGTAAGTAAGTTGCCCCAGGGACACCGGAATTTTCCAATTCATCCACCGATAGCTCAAGCTCCTCACCCTGGCCCCACTCTACAGGTACTAGCCCGTCATTAACGGGAGTCATTAGCATCATCTCAACCGAATTTGAGATTCCGTGTTTCTTATCTACATAATTTACAGTTACAAGCCCTAAAATAGCCGGACTATAGACCACTCCATTGCCACTACCACGATATGGTATGAAGGTTTGGGTAACGGTATCTGGCAATTTTGGCGCAGTATCCTGACGAGAAGCGCCAGATGGCACGTTCATGGCCGGTGAATGGTGAGCTAACCCAACAAGCGCAGATGATGGCGGCGGCGCAATTGCATCCATAACAGCTGCCTCTGTCGGTTGCTCTTTGCACAGGAGCTGTATTTCCGGACGGCTCAAAGGTCCACGCAGATAGGACATGCACCAACGTGTCTCAAACAAAACAGGTTGCTCCTCGTGGACATTGTTCATCAGGAACACTCTACTACTTAAGCTAGAGAGTAGCTTATCTATCATTTGCCGGTTAAAGATACTTCCTGAGCTCAGTGATGCTCCTTCAAGCCCGTCCATCAACCGATTCTTGTCACGGTCGGTCTGAAGCCGCCCGATAAACCAGGTTCCAATATTCGCTAAACCTTTGTAGTCGAGGTCCATAGGGTTCTGCGTTGTTAGCATGACACCTAAGCCAAAAGCCCTTGCTTGTTTAAGCAGCGTAAGGAGAGGCTTTTTTGAAGGGGGATTGGCTACGGGAGGAAAATAACCAAAAATTTCATCCATATAGAACAATGCCCTTAGGCTTGATGTTCCCGGTTGGGTACGAACCCAGCTAACTATCTGGTTCAATACCAGAGAAACGAAAAACATCCGCTCATTTTCTGAAAGATGGGCTATAGAAAGAATGGAAACCTTCGGCTTTCCAGTTTCCGAATACAATAGCTTATCTATGTTCAAGGGTATACCCTGCATCCAGGATGCAAAGCTTGGAGAAGCTAAAAGGTTATTGAATTGAAGTGCCAAGGGAAATCGTTCTTTTTCGGGATAAAATGATTCCAGCCCCATAACACCAATTTGGCTGAACTGGGGCTTCTGGATTAGCCCAATTAGACCTGCAAGATCCAGACTCTCTCCTTTTCCCCAAGCATAAATCAGAATATTTGAAATTAGAATATGCTCACGGCTCTGGATGGGGTCCACATCAAGTCCAAGCAGGCCAAGCAAGCTAGCAGCGGTGCCCGACGCCAATTCATTCAAGGTTTCAATATCATTGCGGACTGCAACAGAAGGTAAAGCACATAGACTTACAATGGACAGTGGATTGCCCGCAGTGCTACCAGGGGTGTAAACTACAAAATCCGTTCTATCACGCATATTTCTTATCCGCTGGCCATCTTGCTCCCATTCAGACAGTCCCTTGCGCCACAGCTCGGCCTGAGCATCGCCGTACTCCTCCTGGGAAAGGCCCTTCCTCTGAGCCTCATCAATATTAACCCAGGGTGTAAAATCTTCCGGGGCAAGGTTTGGAAACGTCAGCAGCAGGTTTGTTATGTCGCCTTTTGGATCAATAACCAGCGCAGGTATCCCGTCAATTGCTGCTTCTTCCAATACACCTATGCAGAGCCCGGTTTTTCCGCTACCAGTCATGCCAATACACAAGGCATGTGTCGTAAGATCCTTGGAATCATACAGCAGATAATCATTCCCACGTTTCCCGGTTTCAGCATCCAGTTCCTTTCCAAGATAAAACGTCCCTAGCTTTTCAAAGTCCTGCATATTTCCTCCATTCTAAATCACTCATTTAATTATGAGTGATTTCATCTTATTGACACTAATAATTTGCGCTCAACTAATTCTCATCTTAATTCACTATTTTACCATGACGAAGAATTATATACCAGTTAATTGAAGCACTGAAACCCATTTTTCATAGCAAAAATAGAAATCAATTTTTCATTTAACCTTTTCTGTAACAAGAATTCACCCACCTCTAAGCTCATTACTCATGCAAATGAGGGTGAAGGTATGGGATGAATGGTTGCACTCAAAGTCACAAATATATAGCCAAAAAACACAGCAGAACCCTTGTTCTTTTCCCGCTAATGTGATAAAACGGCAGGAGTACGTCACCACCTTAGGTACATGAAAATGTTAGCGTAAAGTTATCGTAGGGGAACAAATGTAATAAAAAGGGAAAACAATAGA
>CAZEIH010000032.1:0-31616 GCA_964512095.1 uncultured Oscillospiraceae bacterium | reverse complement strand
GCAGCAGCATAAAGCCCACCGCCATCACCGGAGCCAGAAAGAAATTGCCCAGCACAATGGCGATAGAGGCACCGATGCCAAACAGGAGCAGCGAGCAGGCACAGAGCAGAGAAAAGTGCTTGCTGCGCCCGGTCATGGTCAGGATATCCTGTGCCATGCGGATTTCCCGTTTTAGAAATCCCTGCTTTTGGCGGCGCTGCGCCGCCTTAATCTCATCCTTGATGGAGGACTTCTCCCTTGTGAGAAAAGAGAACAGCCCATCGGTGAATTCCATCGGCGCAAGCCCGAACAATAGAAAAGAGCCTGTGATCATGCCGATACAGGCCAGTAATTGAATGGTTGTCATGCGGATATCTTCCCTCCTTTCTTGATGGCGTTGATGCGCTCCTGCGGCATACCGTTTTCCAGCAGCCGCTTGCATAGGCTGTCCGAGACGGGATTAACCGTCACATGGTCGCCGCTGATATGGAACTGATTGTTTTCATAGCGGTTTTCACTGATTTCATACTGGAACAGGGTGCGATAGCGGCGGCTGTTGTCCGGCAGGATTTCACACTCCATAATCTCCATGAGCCGCCTTTGTTTGTTCTCCAGCTGCTTGCAGAACACGATAATGGGATAGGCCTCGGTGACATAGCCCATGAGGGTTTCATCCGACAGATCCACAGCACGCTTACAGAGAGAAACCATGCGGCGATAGGTGGATTCACAGGAATTAGAATGGATGGTGGTGACCACCGCCACGCCGGTTCGGGCTACCTCCTGTGCGGCGTTGGCCTCCGCACCACGCATTTCTCCGACTACGATGATGTCCGGATTAAAACGCAGGGAGATGTCCACAAGGTCGATCTGCTCGATGCGGTACAGCTCGTTTTCGCTGTTGCGGGTCAGGGTATGCACCACGGAATTGCTCACTTTGCCGTCCTTTTCCCGGATAAGGGAAAGCTCCCTACTGCCATTTTCAATGGTGAAGATGCGCTTATTATCGGGAATGGTGGTTAAAAGCCAGCCTGCCACAGTGGTCTTGCCGCTGCTGGTGGCTCCGGCAATGCACACAGAAATGCCGTAGCGGATGAACTCCGATAGTAAATCCAGCATTGGGGCGGTAGCCGTGCCGCCGTTTATGAAATCCTCTTTTCCCATGTTGTTGGGGTTTACAATACGGATGGATGCCGCCGCCCCTACGCTGGCATCCACGATAGGGCTTTTCATCACAGCAATACGGATATTCTCCGCAAGGGTACCTACCACCAGCGGCGATTGATCATCTAAAATCGTACCGGACACATGGAGCATCCGGCGCAGCACATTGATGCAGTGTTCGGGGCTGTCGAAGTGTTCTGTGAGCTTTTCGCAGCGCCCACCAGCGTATTGGATTTCGATATCCCGCCAGCTGTTGATGTCGATTTCTTCAATGTCCTCGCTGAAGATGTACTTTGTCAAAAAGGAGTATTCAGCCATCTCGGTGAACAGGGCATCCACCAGCTGCTGCGATGTCATGCCACGCACTGCCACACGGCTGTCCTGCACAAACTTGGCGATATACCGTTTGATATGCGCCTTGGCTTCGGAAGCATTGCCGTCCGAGAGCAGCTCGCTGTGCTGTCCGGCGATATGCTCCTGCACCTGTTGCAGAACACCACGGAAGTCATCGATTTCCTGCTCCGGGGCAAAAAATAGATTGTGCCTGCTCATACACCAAACACCTCCTTGCAGATTTTTTCAATTTCCTTGCGATAGCCCCGGCTATCCTTGAGGCCGAGGTCGGCGAACAGATTCCCGGCCAGCACCTGAGAGGCAACCTCCGGGGAGTGTGGAATCGAGAACACAGCGCTGCCCATCACCTGCTCCATGTGTTCGCTGGCCTCGCTGGATTTCACATTGCTGACCGCCTTGTACATCTTGCCAAAGTCAAAGCCGCCCATTTTCAGGTATTCCTGTTGGCTGGACAGGTAGCTGACCGATTTGAGGTCGCAGTTCATGAGCCGAAGCACCGCATCGGCCTCCAAGATGGACATGGCGGACAGCTCGTCAAAATAGATATAGCTGCTGCAGTCGATTACCACATAGCTGGCCATGTCACGCAGCGCTTCCAGCAGCTGCCGGATCAGCTCGGTGGGTGCGGTCGGATAGCAGCGCTCGCTTTCTCCCTTTTGCAGACCAATCACCGCCAGATGCCTCATGCGCTTATGGGTATTGCATCCTTGTTTCAGCAGCGTTTGGGTGATGGCATTGGCTACCAGAATGCTGCCGAGGGAATGGTCGCCCTCCAGCTCACCGGGAGGACAGATGCAGGGGATCATGGGAGTGGTCGAGTCGCAAAGGAGCAGCGCCACATCCTTTTTCTTGTCTGCCAGATACTTTGCCAGCTTGACGGCAGTGGTGGTTTTGCCGCTGCCGGGGCTGCCCCAAACCGCCAGCACCTGTGCGCCGCTTTCCTGCTGCACGTCCGGCTCCGGTTCGTCCTTGCGGCTGAATAAGCCGCCCTTTTTGAAATTCAGCATTTACGCAACCTCGCTTTCCGCAGGCGGTTCGGAGGGCGCTGACGGTTGGCTGGTTTCCTCGCTTTCCGAAGAATTGTCCGCTTCATCGGCTGATTCATCCGGGTACAGCTCAGAAAGCACCGCATCCTGCGCCTCGGTAAACTTCGCCGCATTTTCCTTGCTGCCCCGGTAGACGAGAGACACATGGAGCGCACCGTCAGCCTCCAGCATAGCGAGGATTTTGCTCTGCTCCGGTGTCACCAGCAGCGTAACGGTGGAGGGCAGCTCCTTTTCCTCCGCATCCTTTTGTTCGACCGTATTGGCATCGTATCCGCTGCCTGCGGTGACAGCGATGACCTCCACATACTGCAGTTCCGGCGGAATCACCGTCACACCCTGTTTTTTGTAATCCGGAGCGATGATAGACACAATATCGCCGGAAACCAGCTTGCCGGAAAGCCCTGTGGCAAAGGTTTTGACCGATACGGAGATGGCCTGCTTTTCTCCGGTCAGATGATAGAGGTAGGCGTTTTCTGCGGCGGGAGCATCGGCGATTTTGGAGCCGATGATGTAATCCCCCGGCACCAGATCGGCGGAAGCAAATTTGCCGATCACCGTATCCGTATGCCTGACCACATCCTCCGGTAGATTGTAGCCTCCTACCTCTACGGCCTGCACCATATCCTTGGTGATGACCTCCCCGATTTTAATGGGCTTTATTACCCGTACGATTTCAGCCTTTTGGCTGATGCCTTGGTTAAACAGCGGCGTGACCGCAAAGCAGATCAGAAGCGACAGCACAATGCAGATCACGCCGATGACAGTTCTGTTTTTAAGAAAGCTCATAGCTTAAGTCCTCCTTGATTGATAAAAAGTGAAACGGCCAGCTTGAAGCTGACCGCCTTAATGATTACTGCACAACATATTTTCTGATTTTGTGCCTGCGGATAAGCTGTGGTATACTGACCGCCGCAGCTATCAGCGGCAGCACAACGCACAACAGCTTCAGAATACTTCTCCTGCTTGGTTTACTCATATAACCCATCCTTTCATGGTTATCAAATAGGCGAGCAGGCAGCCCGCCGATAAAAAGGGCGCAAGAGGGAAGGCTTTCACCGCCTCCCATCCTCGCACCTTGCAAACAATCCGGTATATCCCTGCATAGAACAGCAGCAGGCTGAGTCCCGCCGTTGCCGCAAGCAGTCCTTTGAGTAATCCCAGCACCAGACCGCAGGCTGCCATCAGCTTGATGTCGCCGCCGCCTATGCCGCCCCATAGCACAGCTGCCAGCAGAAACGGCAGGGCGATGAACAAGCCCCAGAGCCGCACCGGTGAAAAACACAGCAGGGCGCTTGCGGCGATGGCGAGGTTCAGCGTGTCGGGAATGATGCGCCTCCTAAGATCAAATACGGATGCCGCACACAGCAATAGGGCAAAAAAGACCGCCTGCACAGCGGCCAGATTATCCGGCATAATTGAACATATCTTTAATGCGCTGGGTCAGGGTGGGCAGCACGGTTTTATCGAAGAGCAGATACAGCCCTGCCAGCACCAAAGCGCCGATGACCACTGCCATCAAAATCTTGATTGCTGTGTCCACAAAACCTTCCCCGCGGGGGTTGGCCAGCGCCATTCTTGCCTTCATTGCCAGCATATTTGCCTTGTGGGTTACCTTGTTCATCATCTTTTTCATGGTGTTTTACCTCCAAAATTTTATAGGATATTTTTGCTTACATACCGCCCATCTGCATGGGCGCAGGGGCTTGCTCCGGTGCGTTTTCCTGCGGCTGCACCGGAGCCTGATTCATGGCTACGGCCTGCTGGTAGCTGTCCAGCACAGCCTTATGGAGCTGCTCCCGAAACTCCTTGGTGACAGGGAAGCAGATTTCCTTGTAGCCGTTCTCGGTCTTGCGGCTGGGCATGGAGACGAACAGGCCGTCCCGGCCGCCCTCCACCACCTTGATGCCCCGGATGCCGAGACAACCGTCCACCGTTGCCGAAGCGTAGGCACGGATGCCGCCGCTGGCACCGGGCGGGTACATGGAATTGATTTTTACATCTACATCGGGCATGATTTTCTCCTTTCGCATTCTGGCAATAAAAAAACAGCCCCGTCAGAACTGCATGGTCTGTGTCTGCGCCGGTGGCGCAAAGCTGATTTCCTCAAATCCGAAGCGGTCGCAGTAGTGGAAGCTGCTGCCGTTCTCATCGTACAGCTCCAGCACATCGGACATGGACAGGGAATGTCCTGCATAGCCGGGAGGGTGGGCTGTGTTGAATTTGGTATACAGCGCCTCCAGATCATTGGTTTCCACCTCGCTGTCATAGACGGTTTGGTAGTCGGATATCTGCGGCTCTCCAAAGGTCTTGCAGAAATCCGCAAGGCTGATGAAGCGCATCCGGATATCCGATTCGGGCTTTAACTGCCACACCCGGCAGTTTTTCAGCAGGGTGAGTTCTTGGGTATCTCTCTGTCCGTTGACGAGCCGGTCGTAGACACCGTCCGTCCATTTCACCTCACCGATATCCTTTTGGCGGCTGAGAAAGGCTTTCAGTTCCTCCGACTCAAACAGGAGATCAACCACCGCCTTGCCGCCGCTGGCATAACCGGCAGGGTTGCCGTAGTACAGAATAATCTCTTTTTCCATTCGGATATTTCGCATGGGCGTGCCTCCTTATGTCATGGTCATGCCTCCGTTTCCCTCATCTAAATCGCTGTGGCGAGAAAGCGGATAGGGGGCTACGGCCTGCGCTTCCTGCCGGAAGGCCTCCATCGCTTCCTCGCCGGGATACAAAAGTTGACCCTCCCGCAGCTCCAGCACACAAAAGTCATTGCGGTCGCAGATCATGATGCGATGTTGGTAGGGCTTTTGCATTTCGATGTAGTCCATCACCTCCTGCTCGCTGCAAAGCCACACACCGGCAGCGTAGCGGCCATCGGGCAGAAAGCTGTAGCCGCTGTATTTCGGCTCGTTCCTCTCAAGAGGCAGCGCATCTGCCGGTCTGATTTGGGACAGGTGCAGCTTGGCGCTCTCCGGCAGCAACTCCGGCTTTAGTACGCCGAGGACGTCACTGCGGAAGAATCGGTAGTTCTCCCCGTCAGACAGAGAGGTCAGGAACACCGAGCGCCCGATAGGGTTGGGGTTTGCGCCGTTGCCTCCGGAGCAGAAAAAGAGCTGATTCCGGTAATCCGACCGCAGGGCTTGTCTGCTGAGAACGATGACCTTGCCTTGCAGGGAGCAGTCATAGCCGGTTTCGATGCAGTCGGCGGCGGTGTAGAGCAGTTTGGGTTCCATAGGGCTATCCCTCCTTTTTCTGCTGCATGAGTGCGGTCAGGTCTGAAATGAGGGAGAGCCTTATATCGTCCGGCATGGTCTTGAACGCCGCACGGACATAGGCCTCCACCGCCTCCGGGGATTGGTCGCCCACCTCGATGATATTGATCTTCTGCACACTGACTGTGCCGTTTGACAGGCCAAGGCGCACAATGTCGCCGTAATCCATGCCGCTGGCGGTGCGCAGATCCTTGGGAATCAATACCCGGCCTTTGCCGTCCACCAGTTTGTAGATAGGCTTATGCTTCATTCTCCGCACCTCCCTCCAGTACACAGCGGATGGCATCATGGCTGATGCCGAGGCTGTCGAACAGCTTTAGAAGCTGGGGTGGCAGCTGCACCACCGGATCAGCGCTGCCGATGATGATTGCGCCGTTTTCACAGCGGATATCCAGATCATCGTCCAGCCCAATCCCTGCTGCTTCCAAAAGTGCATGAGGCACCGACAGCTCGGCAACCTCCGGCGCTTCCACCGGTTCGCTTACATGGTCGATGCCCTCCTTGGTGAGAAAAAACTCGCCGTAGCTGTTCATCTGTTTCACCGGGTGATGGGATAGGTATGCCAGATGCACCGGGTCACCGGTGGTGATGCACATGGTTTCCAACACACCGGGCGGCAGGATGATGCTACCATCCTCTGCAATCCTGCCCTTGGTTTCAATCAGTCTCATAGTCACTTCCTCCTTGCTTTCTCTGATTTAAGTGTTTGTGCCAAGCCCATATTGCGGTTCGTCCTCGTCTAAACCATATCCGCAGTCGAATAGATTCATCTGGAACGAGGCGTTCTCTCGCTCCTTGGGATTATAGTTGGTGATGATGACCTCCGGGTACTCGCAGCCGCCCTCATACCGCTGTGCCAGATTGTTCAGGCGGGTGACCGGTGTGATGGTGTAGTCCTGATACAGCTCCCGGATAAATTCACAGTCGTTGTAGCTGACCATCCATTTTCCCATGCAGTCTGCCAACGCATCCCGGAGCCGCTGGTGGTCAGTTTTCCGGAATTCCACCGCATAGTGACCCTCGGTCATATAATAGGGCGGATCGCAATAAAAAAAGGCATTGTCCCGGTCGTACTGCCGGATTAATGCCTCGAAGTCTTTATTTTCCACCACCGTATCAGCGAGCCGCCTCGATGCCTCCCAGATAACGGCGAACACCTTGCGGATATCGAAGGGCTGGCAGCCGTAGGAGGTGCATCCGCTGCCGTAGCTGTAACGGATGAGCTTGAAAAAGGCCGCCGCCCTCCATACATCGCTGGGTTCTGCTTGTTCCAGCAGGATTGCCCTCAGTTCCTCAAATTCAGGCGGGGGGAGGTTCTGCTGTGCCAGCTCCAGTTCCTCGCTCAGATATTCCCTATCGAATTCATCCTTTTCAAAGAACCGGCGCAGTACGCCAAATTCATGCCGGGAGTTGAGGGGCAGGAAGCCCAGCTGCTTGAGGAAGGCCAGCGTTCTGCTCTTTACGCAGTAGAACAGGTTGGTTAGGTTGCCGTTAAAATCGTTGTAGACCTCCATGCCCTTAAAGTCCGGCTGTCTGCCGAACAGCACCCAGCCACCGCCGCCAAAGACTTCGATGTATCTGCCGAAATCCTTGGGGAAGAGCCGGTATATGATATTGCGGAGGGCTTTCTTGCCGCCCACCCAGCTGATAAAGCTATTGATATTCCATCACCTCCCTCGGAAAAGAAAAGAGAGCCGGTGACCACTACATTTTCAGTGACATCGACTCAAACATAGCGCTAACTTTGTTCGGATCGCCGAATGCCCTTAAAATATTGGTTACATGGTTTGGCATCAGCCCATTCCTCCCATCGTCATCGTGTTTTCTGTTGCCTGTTGTTCCTTAAAATCGACTTCACTCATATTCATCCAATCCTGAAGTGAAACTGTGGTGCCTAAATAGTTCATGGAATTTTCAGGGTAATATGAGCCGTACTCATTCAGCGGAAAAGGGGATTTGCAAAGGATCGTTCCCCAATGGTTTACCATGACATGGGCTTTGACCTCCGCACAGCTGCCATCCAGATTATCCGAGTCACGGATATCGTAACAGTACAGCCCATCAGGGATAGTCTGCCTGTCGAGGCGCATATTGGTGAAGGCCACAGGCTTTCCATCAAGCTCGCAAAGCTCATATTGCTCTCTTGCTGCATGAAGCACCGCCATACTATCTACCCCCCATCGTCATGCCAAAGCCGGAGGACTGACTACCTTTCAGTTTATCCTTCGGCTTAATGAAGAAACGGTCGCTGCTATCCCAAAAGCTGACACACAGCTCGCCGTCATCCACTTTGATTTCCCTTTGCTCCAGCCCCTCGCCCCAGCCATCGCTAAATTGTCCAGAGAGCCATTCTGTCAGCTCCGCAAGCTCAGAGGAAGAGAGCGCACCGTGGGCTTGCACTTCGGTCACGCCCCACAGCTCACCGTTTCATTCCTCAACAGTCGGGTTAATGCTGTACACCTTTCGGCTGAGATCGTCATCGAGGTAAACGGCGAGGCCACGCTCACCCTCATCGGACAGCCTTTCCCTTTCAATGAGATCGAGGATTTTATCCTCATATTCTAAAATTTCCCCAGCGCTTAAATCCACCGGATTGTTCTCCAAATCTCCCCATTCATTTCGAGGGTAGATATGAGGGAAGAGGGGATTCCATAAACGGAGGGTAGTCAGTTCTTTTTTCATCGTGCATCTATCCTTTCTTTTCGTTTTTGGGCAACAAAAAAAGCGGCTGTGTTTTTCAATTACGAAGAACACAGCCGCTTAAAATTGCCCCATAGGGTATTGGCTTTATGATGTTGTCTGCCGGACTGATTCCGGCCTAAAAAGAGAAACACCCTGCTTTTCCTTAAAAAGCAGGGTGCATCTATGAAAAACGAGGGTTCTGAATTTTTCATTCAAAACCCTCGTCAGGCCGCATAAACACTGGGTTTTTCGGCCCTGCATCTATTTTGACCTAATGTTATGGTGCGGGCGACAGGACTTGAACCTGCACGTCTCTCAACACAAGATCCTAAATCTTGCACGTCTGCCAATTCCGCCACGCCCGCGTGGTGTAATGTTTTATAACATTCAAATGCAATTATAATTGTTGTACGCCATCATGTCAAGTCAGAATTTTTTACTACTTACCATCGCTGACTCCTCGGCTATTCATGGCCCTCATCTAATTTGCTATCTACCGCCAGTAGTGTGTTTATGCCATCGAAATAAACAGGGCGGCTAATGTAATATCCCTGAATCTCGTCACAGCTTTGCATCCTAAGGAATTCTAGTTGATCCTCCTGCTCGACCCCCTCAGCCACAACCTTCACACCCAGTGTATGCGCAAGATTTATCATTCCATTCACTATCGCCTGGTCCTTTTCGCTTCGGAATAAATTGTTAATAAAACTTCTATCGATTTTTATACGGTTTGCAGGCAAGTGATTAAGCCTGCTCAATGAGGAATACTCAGTCCCAAAGTCATCTATTGATATTCCTACTCCCAGTTCCTTCAATTCTGCAAGGATGCTAATGATGCTATCTGATTCCTTTACAGCGCTACTCTCTGTAATCTCCAGGTCAATGTGATGAGGCTCCAGTCTCGTCTCTTCCAATATGTTCTTTACAATCCCTACAAATTTTGGATTTCGGAGTTGAAGTATAGATACATTTACAGCAATTCGTATTGTTTCAAATCCCATATCCAGCCATTCTCTGGTTTGAATGCAGGCTTTTTTCAGTACCCATTCGCCGATTGCTCCTATTAAACCATTCTGCTCAGACAGCGGAATGAATACCCCCGGACTGATAAGCCCGAATTCCGGCTGATTCCAACGGACCAGTGCCTCCACACTAAGGATTTCGCCGGTTTTAGCTGATACCAACGGCTGATACTGTAATACAAGCTCATTATTATCTATGGCCCGGTATAATCGGTTGGACAGCTCATGCTTTTGCCTGACTTCCTCCTTCATATCCTCCGTACATAGACAATAATGGCCTCTGGCCTTGGATTTTGCCTGGTACATGGCAATATCCGCATTTCTGATTAATGTATCTGCATCCTCACCATCATAGGGATAAACAGCAATTCCAGCGCTTACAGATATATGTATTTCCTGTCCCATCACAATAAATGGGGTTTTAAAAATACTCATAATTTTATCCGCTATTTTGTAAATATCCTCAGTATTATTAATATAATTAGCCATAAGTAAAAATTCATCCCCTCCAAAACGAGAAACAGTATCTGATTTGCGCAATGCGCTGGACAACTTCTGAGAAACCTTAAAAATCAGTTCATCTCCACCCTTATGGCCTATAGTATCGTTGACGTATTTAAATGAATCCATATCAATAAACATTACTGCAATTATTCTGTTGGCTCGCTTTGCCAGAGATATGGCCTGATTTAATCTATCTGTGAATAGTGTGCGGTTAGGAAGCTTAGTCAGAACATCATAATACGCCATGAAATTTATTTGTCTCTCCTGGCGGATTCTCTCTATTGTTTCTGCAATGATGTTTGTTATAATCATCAGGTTATTCTTATCGATAGTATTCCAGTTCCTTTTCCCTGTAAAGGACTGCAATCCCAAATATCCATAGACATTATTGTTATTCTCTATTGGTAAAACCAATAGAGATTTAACCTGTCCGCCAGCTAATAACTCAAGCTCCTTTTGCTCCTGGGGCATCAAATCGTCACTGTCATAAACCTCCAATGTTTTTTTATCTGCAAATCTTCTCAAGAGAGTAGAATACTCTTCCAGCTTTACTTCTCTACGATTTTCATCAACTGAATCGCGTCCAATCATCAATGAAAAAGCATTAGTTATTGTATCCTTTTCATTGTTAAACAGATAGATTTGAATACCATCGGTTTTCAAATAGTCCTTTATTCTAAATAATATATCATTTGTTACCTCATTAAAACCAACTTCGCTGGCACTGATATAATGCTGGGATATATCGACAACCAACTTCTGAAAGCTTATTTGATAGGCGTTTTCACTTAATTTCGACTTAAATACATTCATGACAAATAAAGCTATCCATATTGCAATGGCACTAAGACCTATTCTGCCAACATGATCGACAACATCAATTGTAATCGCTACACTTGGCTTTAAGATAAAAACAACAACTTGAGTCAACATAACCGATATTGCTACTGAAATTTGTATTATCCTGCTTACCATTGCTATCGATATGATAAGAAATATGAAGGAAGTTGCCCAAACGTTTACACCTGCATATTCGATAAAATTCAGCGTCACCAAGGGTATAAGAATAAACAATACTGCTGCATAAAGAAAGTCCTTGAACTTTGCACTTCTTTTAGTTCTTTGAATCACTTCAAAGGCTATGGCTACTATTATTAAAAAGCAACTAAATCCAAAGGTTGAAACAGGGTTACTATTATCAAGCAAGAAATGCATAGCGACAATATTTAATATACTGGCGGCCAAAAGGGCGTTTGCAAAGTAATGGACTGTTTTCTTTCGAATCTGCTCTACAAACAGAAGAGAGTCGGCCAAATTCCTTTTCGTTTCAAGCAGTCCATACTTATTCATTGCATAACTGATGGTCAATACCGGAATTAACATTACTATTGGCGCAATCTGAGGGATTTTGATAGAAAACACATTATTCACAAAGCTCTCAGCAAAACCTCCTAATACAAGAGTCGTTATAAATGACCAAAGTATGGCTTTTGATTGTTTCTTAACATTTCTACTATTTTCTCGTCTCCCCCATCTCCATACAAGCACTAATCCAACGACAGTATAGCTTAAATAATAAGAAATGAAATACCAATCCCACATATTCTTAATTGATACATTAGTCCAACCCATAGGCGTTTGCACCAGATTGAATTGATTAGGATTGATGCCCGGGATATAGGTAAACACCAAAATGCAGATACAAGCTGGAATGTATAGCAGTACGTATTTCCACCACTTATTCAACAAGTTTTTATTACCTGTCAGTGATAATATAAAGTGTAGAAAGATACTAAAGAACACTCCCCAGCCAATAGCCGCAAATCTCCTCCAAAACAGACATATAGTTTTGTCTGGCGCAGATATGGCCATTGCAAAGCCAAATGACCATATGAAAAGAGAAATCGCCATTGCGAAAAAAAGTCGATTTGTCATTGATTTCGGATTCGAATAAATAGTATAAATACCTAAATAGCAGGCTATTACACAAATAAAACTGAAAACTATGGAAAATAACAGGGGTATGCTTACCATGATAACACTCCCCTTATAAAGTTTTGTCTTAATAATATATCGTTAAATATGTACAATCAAATAACCCATCCTGTTCCATTTTTTATCGAATTAATAAAATCCTCAATAGATGTAAGCTCGTGATCAAATTCCATGCCACCGCCATGAAGGATTTCTGCAAAATGAGTGTCTGAACCGCCGGTTTGATATAGCGAATACCTATTGGCCATCTCAAGTGCCAACTCATCATATTTGGGATCCTTGTGGCTTGCATTCCTAACCTCAACTGCATCAACATGCTCCGGGAAAACCCTTATAGTTTCTATATACCATGCTTCCCTGTACGGGTGGGCCTGTGAAACAAACCCTCCGTTTTCCCTAACTAGCCTGAGATATTTTTCAATGGGCCATGTCATCATATCGGGATATGACAACAGGAAATCCTTACCTAACCCATATGTCAAAAACTCAGCCCCATTGTGGGCGTATTCCCATCCAAAGAACACTTGGAAGTCCAACTTTTTTGCTTCCTTCAAAGCATTTTCATACCCCCGGCAAAACAGCTCTATCCGTTTCTCCCAAGACATAAGATTAGGTATGGCGGTATTACCATTAAAAAAATGGTCAGTGACAATGATTCCAGAATAACCAGCCCTATAATGGGCTCGAACCATCTCAGCAGCGGTACTTCCAGCACAGGCACTTGCCTCCCTGGTATGCAGATGCGTCTCATATTTATATTTTCTTGGAGCAGCAAGGATTCTCTCCATAGAAAGCTCCGCCATCATACAATGATTATTCATGCTTTAATGCTCCATGCCTTGGTTGAAAGGCCTCAATTTATGATAATCCTCCAGTGTGCAATATATTGACTTGCCGTTACACAAAACTTATAGAACTCTGTAAAAGCATTGAAAAAACTCGCATTTTTATCCCTGTCTATTACTGCTCCACAACATTCACATTCAAAACTCTTTCAGATAATGACAGTTTGGTTTTCACATGTCCACATTCTGAACAAGTCTTTGAAGATGGATACCACTTATCGTAATGCCAATTGACTCCCCTATTTCACAAACATACATTTCACAGAGGGATAAGGTTAAAAGAATCTTAAAACATCGGCAAGCTTGATGGCTACTGTATCATCTATCAGACAAGCCTCGACTTTGCCTATACGTTCAGTGTTCGTTTAAGATTCTACACACTTTCCGCAGGTATCATACTTCATACATGCCCTTATTATCCTGTATAAAATATTTACATACGCTAATAATTTAATTATATTTTGATAATGAGCTTTAGTCAAACATAAGTAATTAAAATACGTCTTGCCGTCACTGTCGGCAATTGATATTATTTAGTTATGAGACATAGATAACACATAGGCTAACGGGCAATTTATAAGGATTTTGCCCCGTGCGTTTTAATGGGGCGGAAGATTTTTCCACCATTTGAGTGCCACGCCGTTTACACGCTAGCAAGTGTTTTATGCCATTATGTTTTAAATACATAATGATGTGGACCATTTATCGCCTCATTATATCTGGAGTAGCAGGAGAATGAATCATGGTTTTTGTATATATAATACTGTTTGCCACATTGGTGTACACATATATGGTTTTTGAAACTACATGGCTGAAGGTTGAGAAACTGGATTTATCAAAGGATAGCTCAGGCCTGCGGATTATGCATATAACAGATTTGCATATCTACATGACCAGGATTTCCGCCGCCCGCGTAAGAAAGGTAGTCAAAGCTGAGGATCCCGATGTAATTCTTATCACAGGTGACTACATAAACAGAGCGTCTCATGCACCGGCTTTTCTAAAATATCTCCATATCGTCTGTAACGGCTATAGAACAATTATTTGTCTGGGGAATCATGACTACAGAGCCTTTGGTTCTAACAAAGCAGGACTTGAAGACTTTGTTCATGAAATAGAATCTCAACAGGTGGAGGTGCTGCGAAACAGTACTGTCCTTGTTGAGAAGGACGGTAAAAAATATAATATTATAGGTATCGATGATTTGCGCAGAGGGCGCCCTGATATTGGAAAGGCCATGCAGGGTTGTATCACCAGTGCTCCCAAGATATGTATTACTCACAATCCTGATTTGGTGTTGAGCATGCAAAACAAAGCGGTTGATTATGTTTTTGCAGGCCACTTCCATGGAGGCCAGATATGGATGCCATTCAATCTTGAGTTTGTCCTGCTTCGTGATGATCAATTGTGCCGAATGGGCCTTAAAAGGGGCATGCGGCGGATAAATGACATTAATGTCTATATCAATCGGGGACTGGGCAATGGCGTCGTTCCGCTACGATTGTTGTCACGGCCAGAAATACTCATCTGCACCATACCATAGCATTTTGTGTCATATGGTAGCCCAGCACCAATAGCCCTAGCATCACGTCCTAGCCCTCCGACACATCGTTACCCAGCACCAGCATATATGGCGCCATACCGCGACTATCCGTCATACAATAGCTCCGCGCCATAACCCATAGCACCACGCCTTAGCTCTCCGACATATCGTTTCCCATCACCTGCAGCCTGCCCCGTCCAATACCTATCTCACAGCGAAAGCCGCTTCTCTAATTTCGCTTTTTCCTCCTCATACCCAGGTTTACCAAGCAATGCAAACATATTCTTCTTGTAAGCCTCAACACCGGGCTGGTCAAAAGGATTTACACCCAGCAGATAGCCACTTATGCCGCAGGCCTTCTCGAAAAAATAGACAATGTTACCAAACCAATAGCTATTCATCTCAGGTATGTTGATAATAAGGTTTGGCACTCCGCCATCAGTATGTGCTAATACTGTACCCTGAAGAGCCTTCTTATTTACAAAATCAACATCCTTGCCAGCAAGAAAATTCAATCCATCAATGTTATCCTTGTCCTCTTTAATAATCATATTCTTTTTAGCTGTCTCGATGCTGAGTACTGTTTCAAATATATTACGCAAGCCTTCCTGTATATACTGGCCCATGGAATGTAAATCCGTAGTAAAATCAACGCCTGCAGGGAAAATACCTTTATTGTCCTTTCCCTCACTTTCGCCATATAATTGCTTCCACCATTCAGTGAAGAAATGCATCGAAGGTTCATAGTTAACCATTATTTCAGTTGTTTTTCCCTTCCTGTAAAGTGCATTCCTAACAGCTACATACTGATAGCATTCATTTGACGCCACATTATCATTGTTGTAACGTTCAGCAGCATCAGCAGCGCCCTTCATCATTTCATCAATATCAATACCTGCAACGGCTATTGGCAACAGGCCTACTGGCGTCAGCACAGAATACCTGCCGCCTATGTCGTCAGGAATTACAAAGCTCTCATATTGTTCTTCATCCGCAAGCTTCTTAAGTGCTCCCTTTGCCTTGTCGGTAGTTGTATATATTCTTTTTGCAGCTTCGGCCTTACCATATTTATTTTCCATGTATTCTCTGAATACTCTAAATGCAATAGCAGGCTCTGTCGTCGTTCCAGATTTAGATATAATATTAAGTGATATTTCCTTACCCTTGAGAAGCTCAAACAATTCTGTGATATACGTGGAACTTATGCTGTTGCCGACGAAATAGATTTCAGGTGCTCTACGCTCCTCTCTTGGAAGTAGATTGTAAAAGGAATGTGTTAGAGCATCTATAGCCGCTCTCGCTCCCAGGTATGACCCACCGATGCCTATTACAACCAATGCATCTGAGTCAGATCTGATTTTTTCAGCTGCCGTTTTAATCCGCGCAAACTCAGCCTTGTCGTAGGTCTTCGGCAAATCAACCCAGCCAGTAAAATCCCTTCCTGCTCCTGTCTTTTCGTGGAGCATTTCATGAGCAGTCTTTATAAATCCTGATAAACAGGTAATCTCACTTTCCTTGATAAATGACAATGCGTTTGAATAATCCAGCCCCAATTTCTTCATATAAAATGCCTCCCATATTATCGTTTCGATATATTGATTTCCCAACACAATTTTCTCACACATTATAACAGATTGGTAAATCTTGAGCAATAACAACCAATCCATTACTCACAGCAAACGCACAAATTTTATACATACCCAGAAATCCCATTGAGATTTTTTTATAATATGCCGTTTCAGCACACTTTATGAGGAAGGAATATTTTGTGTGACCCCTGAAATTACTAGGATATGCTACAAGACGCGTTTCAGGGTAATACATAAACAAATCCGATTCCTGTCCTGCCAGAATAGTTACTAGACAATCTTTTTACCTTTATTTTTATGCGTTTTCCCTGATCCATTACTCAACCATTGGTCACATATTTAACTGTTAGTTAAGTTCATATGCTACAAATGGTTGATTAGGTCTTCCAACCAGCACACCTGTTTTATCTATGTCTTCAGAAGACACTTACCTCAATAGGCCGTTCAGATTCCGCCTGACTCCCTAGGCGAAGCAAATTGACATTTTCTAAAGCTGTGTTTAGTATGCATAATCTTACAGCGTAATATTATAAAATTCGCAAAAACTAAATACGATGCATTAACTACTATCAACAAATAAATGAAACGAGGTGATATTATGTCAAGGCCCAAGACTCCATTAGTTCCGGAAAAAAGAGATGCACTGACAAGGTTCAAAATCGAATGTGCTAAGGAAATAGGCCATGAACAGTTTGTTAAGGAAAACAATGACCACTACAAGGGCGACCTTACCTCCGCACAAAACGGCCATGAAGGAGGCCCCATAGGCGGTCAGATGGTCAAGAGGATGATTGCATTTGCTGAGCAGCAGTTGAAGTAATAGCAAACTAGATGTTACAGCAGCTGCAAAATAGTAGCTTCAGAAGCATTAGCATTAGAATTAGCATTAGCTGCTGCGTAATTTATATAAAAAACGATGACGGTAAAATGCCGCCATCGTTTTTTATATATGTCTTCAGAAGGCGCTGACCTCTATAGGTTAATTGCCTTCCTTGGTTAGGTGGCGTTCAAGCGAATTGACTCTCTTGGGTTCTAATCCCTCAATTGTGCATTCAGCTTGTCGGAAAGTGCTTTGATTATGTTATTCATGGCCTTGCCTACCTCTTCATCGGTTAGAGTCCTATCAGAAGCTCTAAAGGTTAGATTATAGGCTACACTCTTTTTACCCTCTGGCATCTGCTTGCCCTTGTAGACGTCAAACAGCTTAACCTCCTCAAGGATTTTCCCAGCCTTAGACACAATGAGCTTCTCTATCTGCTTGACCAGGATTTCATCATCCACAAGCACTGCAACATCTCTTGACATCGCCGGAAATTTGGGTAAGGGCTTGTATTCGGGCTTCAGTGATGCATTCATTATTAGCGCTTCTATGTCTATTACAGCCGCATAGTTCTTTTGAGCAGCTTCAAATTTCTCCGCAACTGTCGGATGTATTTCTCCCAGTATGCCACAGCACTTATTATTTATCATAAGCCTTGCAGTTCTTCCCGGATGGAATGCAGGGTCATCCTTAACCGGCTCCAGAGAGTATTTTTTAATACCAAGGGCAACAATTAGCTCCTCCAGTACACCTGAAAGGTCATAAAAATCTACATTGCCGTACATGCCAAGAGTAAGGACTGGCTTTTCCTCAGGAAGCTCTGTTAGGGGCAAGCTCTTTGGAATATATACGTGTGATATCTCAAACAGCCTTACTTCCTCTATCCTTCTGTTGTAATTTACAGCAAGTACCTTTAGCATATCCGGTAAGGTTGTCGTCCTCATAATGCTGTAATCCTCACCCAGTGGGTTTGATATCACAATAGCACGTCTGAGTTCACTGTCTTTAGACGCATTTATCATATCAAACACCTTTGGGCTGGTGAAGGAGTAGGTATATATTTCTGATAAACCACAGGATTGCATGGTATGGCTTATAATATCTACAATCTTTTGCTGAGGGGTCTTCCCGCCAACAGTAGCAGCTTTCCCTTCAAGCAATGTGGCTCTTATGTTGTTATAGTCATAAAATCTAGCAATCTCTTCAGCTAAATCCGCCTCACATTCCAAGTCGGGCCTAAAGGTAGGTGCTGTTACAGTACCTGTTGTATCATCAACTTCGATTTCCAGGTGTTTGAATATCTCCTTCATAGTATCAACGCTAATATCTGTTCCCAGTAATTTATTTATACTGTCAACATTAAAGGATATCGTCTTCTTCTCTGCCTTAACAGGATAACAGTCAATAATTCCCTTACACACAGTACCTGCCCCCAGTTCCTCCACCAACTGTACCGCTCTGTTCAAAGCGTTTAAAACATTTTCGGGATCCAGACCTTTTTCAAAACGGCCTGATGCTTCCGTTCTCATTCCCAGCTTCTTTGCGGTAAGGCGTACCGATATCCCATTAAAGGTGGCTGATTCAAACAACAAAGTTTTTGTTGAGGGAGTTATTTCACTGTTTTCTCCGCCCATCACACCTGCTACAGCTATGGACTTTTCAGCATCGGCTATCACCAGCATGGATGCTTCCAGTTCCCTATCCTGTCCGTCCAGTGTTCGCATTTTTTCACCAGCCTGGGCGTTTCTGACAATAATGCTATGGCCACTCAGGTTTTCCAAATCAAATGCGTGCATAGGCTGGCCGTATTCCAGCATAACATAGTTAGTTATATCCACTATATTATTTATTGGCCTAACACCAGCTGCCTTTAGCCTCTCCTGCATCCACCGAGGCGAGGATTCTATTTTAACATTCTCAACTATTCTTGCTGCATATCTGGAGCAAAGGTCCGGTGCCATAATTTCAACAGAAGCCATCCCTTCAATTGATTCTCCCTGTTCCTTCACCTTAATCTCGGGTATTTTAAACGGCTTTTTGAAGGTTGCCGCCGCTTCTCTAGCAAGTCCTATGATGCTAAAGCAGTCAGGCCTATTGGATGTAATTTCGAATTCGACAACTGTATCATTAAGACCCAGATAATCTTTTATATCTGTGCCCAACGCAGGTTTGCCTTCGAGTATGAATATTCCATCCTCTATTGCATTAGGGAATTCTTCTGTTGTCACTCCTAACTCAGAAATAGAACACATCATGCCATTGGACTCAATACCACGAAGCTTTCCCTTTTTTATTTTCTTGCCTCCCGGCAGACTTGAACCATCTAGTGCAATAGGAATTAGGTCATTGACCTTTATGTTATTTGCCCCTGTAACAATCTGTATCGGGCCGTTTCCCGCATCAACCTGAGTCACCAGCAACCGATCTGCATCAGGGTGCTTCTCTATGGAAAGTATCCTCCCTACAACAACCCTGTTAATCTCTGCGCCTTGCACCTCCAAGCCCTCGACCTTCGAACCTGATAATGTTAGGGCATCTGCGTATTCTTTCGGGCTTGCCTTTATATCTGTATAATCCTTTAACCAATTTAATGGCAGTTTCATTTCTACGATCTCCCTTCCTGATAATATTGAACTTGATTAACGCTAGAGCTTAGAATTGCTTCAGAAAACGCATATCGTTCTCGTAAAGTAGCCTAAGGTCATCTATATTGAACCTTCCCATTGCAGTTCTTTCCACACCAAGTCCAAATGCAAAGCCGCTGTATTCCTTGGGGTCTATTCCACAATTCTGCAGCACCTTAGGGTGTACCATACCTGCTCCAAGTATTTCTATCCAGCCTTCATTCTTACACATCCTACAACCCTTTCCTCCGCAGCCCCAGCATGATACATCAACCTCAGCGCTAGGCTCGGTAAATTGGAAGTGATGCGGCCTGAGCCGTATATTTGTTTCCTCTCCAAATAGGCTTCTGGCAAAGAGCTGCAATGTGCCAATCAAATCACCCATGGTCACCCCTCTATCAACCACAAGTCCTTCAACCTGGTTGAATATTGGGGAATGAGTGGCATCCACTGTATCGGATCTGTAGACCCTACCAGGACAGATTATCTTTATAGGAGGTTTTTGTTGCTCCATAACTCTTACTTGTACTGGTGAAGTCTGACTCCTAAGCAAGAAATCTTCATTTATATAGAATGTATCCTGAGAATCCCTAGCCGGATGGCCTGTGGGAATGTTAAGTGCTTCAAAATTGTAATAGTCAAGCTCAACCTCAGGCCCTTCTGCTATCTCATATCCCAGCGAGATAAAAACATCCTTTATTTCGTCCAGCACAATGCTAAGGGGATGCTTTTTGCCAATATTGCGTCTTTTGCCTGGAATAGTCACATCTATTACTTCCTTCTCCAATCTTAGCAAACGCTCCTTATCCTGAAGGCCCTGTATCGCTTTCTCCAGATTAGCTTCAATAAAGCTTCTAACTTCGTTTGCCATCTGGCCGATTATTGGCCTTTCCTCTGGAGAAAGTGCCCCCATTCCTCTTAGCACCGCCGTCAGTTCACCCTTTTTGCCAAGATACTGTAAACGCAAATTTTCAAGCTTTGCCAGCGTTTCTGCTTCATTCAGCTTTCTATCAGCTTCCAGCTTTATGTTGTTCAACTGCTCTCTCATTGCAAATCCTCCTTTTTAATTGAAACACTTAACTTAAATTCATCAGTTCAAGACATAAATATAGCCTCCATCCCCACACTAGGGACGAAGGCTCAAACTCCGCGGTACCACCCGAATTTCCGCCACACATATATATAACGGACTCTCATTTGCAGCTTCCATCATCGTTCCTATAAGCACTGTTTGCTTACTCATAGGATAATTCAACTCCACTGCACCCCTGTCTGATAACGGTCAGGCTCCGGCATCTCCTACTACTGACTGCTGATTCCACTGGTTTGGAAACTCAGCAAAGCTCCAATTTCAGAATGCAGCTCCGGAGGGAACTTCGCAGGTTTGTCCATTGGAGACGCTTTCAGCCACAGGCAGCTCCTCTCTGTAAAGTCCTAGCCAGTTACTTTCCTCTTTCATAGCCATAAAGGTATATCACACTATATTATACTACAACAATAGCATAATATACAACACTTTTTTAATTACGGTGCCAGGCACGTCACATAGACACTTATTCTTTTATGCCCGGAGAATAAGTGTCTATGTGACGTGCCTGGCACCGTATTGCATTATGGCCTATTATTGGTTAAAATTTATTTGTTGGATTATTCAATGTGGAGGGTTGATATGAATAGTAAAATGAAGGGTTTGATATACTTTTTAATGCCTATTGCCTTAATTATCGCGGCTTGGCTTGTAAATAATTGGCTTGGCGTTGGCATGCTGCTGTTGTATTTTTTTGTACTACTCTATGTATTAAGGCCCACAATTTTTACAGTGATTGGTTCCAGAAGATATGGGCTGGGCAAGTCCGAAGAAGCTATAACATGGTTTGAGCGGGCATATGCAACTAAGCGTGCGAGTCTGAGGACAACAGTTTCATATGCATACCTCCTTCTTAAGAACAGGAAACTGGAAAAGTCAGATGAGATACTGCAAAAGCTTATCAAGGACAAACCTGACAGTCAGCATCTGCCCTATGTCAAATCAATAATGGGGCTTGTCTTGTGGAAAAAAGGTAATCTCGACGAAGCCACCGTAATGCTTGAAGAGGTGATCAAAACCTACAAGACCACTTCTGTCTATGGGAGTTTAGGATATCTGCTTATATTACAGGGAGACCTGGACAAAGCACTTAATTTTAACCTGGAAGCCTACAAATACAATTCTTCCGACAAAATCATAAATGACAATCTGGGGCAAAATTATTTCCTCCTTGGGATGTATGACAAGGCCACGGAGATATATGAACCACTTCTGGCGAAAGCGCCCACCTTCCCTGAGCCATATTACAACTACGGCCTAATGCTAGATAAGCTAGGCAACAGAGAAAAAGCCCTTGAAACCATGAAAAAGGCCCTTGACTGTAAATTCTCATACCTTAGCACCATTACGAGAGATGATGTCGAAGCAAAAATTAGGGAGCTTTGAAATTGACACCTCTCCATTAGCAAATTATGTATCTTGACTGTTTTCAAAGCTTGCTACATCCTCAATCCTCAGAGAAAAATTAAAACTCTGAGTGTAGCAAAACGTGTGACATCACTGAAATAGTGATAGATAGATGCAACAATCACCGCTCCAGTATAAGTGCCTTTGTCACGCATTCGGGCCTCTTGAGCCTTGCTAATAATCAAGCCGACAGGTTAGGCGGGTTTACGGCCTTCGCTACACTATATATGAAATGCCTCAAGGCTCTCTTTCAGTCTTACCGCC
The DNA here is from genome assembly GCA_964512095.1 of uncultured Oscillospiraceae bacterium. GTDB lineage: Bacteria > Bacillota > Clostridia > Acetivibrionales > DTU013 > DTU013. Next base: position 9,416 of record CAZEIH010000032.1, on the reverse strand, counting down.
TGTTCAGCAAGCTCAGCCGATATGCTGGCCGATTCCTCTGCAGTTGCTGCTGCGTCTGTAATGATTGAAGTAAGCGAGTTCATTTCATCCTGAATCTTGAACGATTCCTGTGAATTAGCCACAAAATCAGACACTACTTGTTCTGTGAAAGCAACAAGCTTATTCATGTACTCTAAAACCTCCATAAAATATTTCTCTAAATCATTGACAATCACATGATTATTCTCGATAGCTTGTATCGACTCTGACAAGAGCGAATGAGTACTGTTTACAGAAACACTGCTCTCGCGAGCCAGCTTACCAACTTCATCAGCAACAACAGCAAAACCTTTCCCTGACTCCCCTGCTCTAGTAGCTTCAATCGAAGCATTCAAAGCCAACATCGATGTCTGCTTTGAAATACCGTTTATGTTTTCGACAATTGCCTCAATTGCTGCTGACGTTCTGGTGATTTCATCCATGGACGTTTTAAAATTAGTGAGTTTTTCTTTGCAAACCGAATCTATTCTCTTAGTTGACTCTATCATATCAATGATAAGCTCTTGTGATTTTTCAGCCTGTTTTTTGCTGCCTACGATAATATAATCTACGATTTCATTGGCAGAGCTTACAGCATCACTTTGGTTTTCTATACTTTCTGCTAGACTGGATGAACCATCTGCCATATTCTCAGCACTGGTTGCCACATGTGTACTTGCATCATTTATAGAATTTATAACCGTCGATAGCATAGATTTTACATCAATAAATGAACTGACCAATGCCTTAAAATCGCCAACATAGATGTCCTGCTTCTCTTTCATATCATATCGAAAATCCCCTTTAGACAATTGAAGCAGCTTCTCCTTAATATCTGCAATAATATTACTTAGGTTAAAAACCGCTGTTTTCATAACTTTGTTCATTTCAACCATTTCAATCGTCGTTATTGAAAGCTCAGCTTCTGTAGTCAAATCACCTTCTGAAAGCTGCTCAAGCCTTTTTATAAACTGCCCTAAGGGCATTGCTACCTTATCTGCATTTTTTCTGGAAATCACACTAGAGATAATCATCATTATGACAAAGATTGTAATAAACACAAAGAAAGAGATAATTACCGGAGTCATATATTCTGTTTCAGATGCACTCACAAAGATGGTCCAACCTCTTGAACCATCTATCTGCCGATATCCTACAACTGAAGAATTCCTGCCAAGAACCATATTTGTCATACCGCTTGTTTTATTAATGGCAGCATCAGCAATTTTGCCTGCACCGCTATAATAATCAGTTACAGTAAGCTGATTTACGACAGCATTGTCATAGTCCTGATGAGCTACGATAATTCCTTTACTGTCAACAATAAAGGTCTGGCCTTTTTCACCTATTATGCATTCTGACACCAGATCCGTTATAACTTGTGCATCAATAACTGTACCGATTGAACCGATATACTTCTGTTCCTGATTAAACACTGGACAGCATAGTACAATACTCATCGGAAAATCACTTCCAACTGCCACAAATACATTGGAGACCTGTGGCTTGCCTGTATAAATGGCATCAATCAGATAGTCTCTGTTGGAAAAATCAGCAGTAATATCATTTGTTATATGTGCTGTATTTTTATCATTAATCCATACTGCAGAATCAAATCCATGGAATGATACATAATCAGAAAGGCGCCCTAATTTTTCTTCAACGGTTGCCGTGTCAGACATCAATATCTTATCAATCGACATTGTTCTTAGAATATTATCATATTTACTAAGTTCAAATTCAACTATTTTTGCAGTTCGATCTGCTGTTTCAACAACAGAATCTCTAAGCACAGAATTCATTGTAAAGATAGCAACAAAAACAGATAGAATAATTGAAACAATGCCAGAAACCAAAATCATTACTCGTGTATTATTCTTAATAATTTGACTGATGGATTTTGTTACTTTGTTAGTACTCTTAAAGGGAAGTGATTGTAATACCTTTTGCTTTATTGACATAATATCCCCCCTGGTATTGTGAGTTGTTCTAGACCCAATATTTATATGTAATACGGTATAAATTGATTATAACAAAGCATCGCAGATAAAACAATGAATGAAGGCAACTTTCTGTGTTACTATATTGTTGGTTATAGAAGCAGAGCAAAAGGACAAGGTACAACACGCTCCTTTAGGTTTGCACAGGCCGGTATCCATTAGTCTGCCAAAGCATGCTTATATTAAGCTCCGAAAACTTATGCCTGCCCGTTATGTTAACAAGCAGGCCTCACATTTTCATTTTCTAGCTTTTTCAAAGACACTATAAATTTCAATGGTCTTCTTAAGAAAATGGCTTAGTACTACTTTTTGATGTATACCTGCAGTACTGGTTTGAGTGCGTCTGTCTTCTTAAGAAAATGGCTTAGTACTACTGTAGTGGCAATACATCCACTGTCTCATTGAGTTTTTTCCAAACCACTGTGGTGGATATAATGAAAAACGTCAATGTAGAAAGGTTCAGCATGGTTGGTGCCGCGTATCCACCCACAGGTGCTGGAATAGCAAGCAGTACAAGGATAATAACTGCCATAATCAAAAGAGGATTAAAGATTGCCATCCATTTAGGGTATAAGGAATTCCCCTTTAGCACACTAACGATATATATAACTGAAAGCAATGTAAGTTCAACCACCATGATAACGATCAACAATTTCCAGAAAAATTCAAAATCCCTCATCAACACAGACACACCGCTATCATCATGGCCAACAGAATAAAGTAGCTTCCAACCACCTGCCAAAAAGGCATAAGTGGTATGAAAAGCGACACCCATAATCAAGCCATGGGCACCTACTATACCCGCCAGCACCGGGACAGTCCTTCCGGAAGGCTTCAAGCCAAAATACAGCGGCACAAGACCTGCAATCTGAAATGGTAACATGAAAACGCCCAAAAAAGTGCCTATTGTTATCCTCCAACCGGGTATCCAGGCCATACACTCTGTTGGCAACAGAAGAAATGAGTATCCACTTTCAGGCCTACCTAATAGTATCAAATCGCTTATTATTGTAAACACTACACCCAGGATACCAACCACTCCAAATATCAACACTACTTTTGCTTTATTTTTGTTTTCTCCCATTTGTCGCCCCCATATGATATTGAATTCAATTAATGAATCATTCTAATTCTCCTATTTGCCATTACCATCATCACCTTGGAATTTGAAATCATTTGCATTCCATATTTGCACTCTATCCATATCCCATGAATGGGCTATGCAAAATTTAGAGCTCAAAAGTATTCCACGGATAAATAGGTGGCGGAGTCGATGTGAATAATATATCCTCCTTTAATACTGGATGTGTAAAGCCTATCTCCACTGACCATAGAGCCAGTTGCATTCCTGGTTTGTTAAGCGATGCCCCATATTTCTGATCGCCATATAAAGGGTGACCAATGGCAGCAAATTGTACGCGTATCTGATGTGATCTCCCAGTAAGCAGCTTAATTCTAACAAGAGAATAGCCATCCTTGGTGTCTTCGGTAGCATATTCCAGAATTGCTTTTTTTGCTTTTTTGTTATTTTCAATACCTTTTCCTGTAACTATCCTGACTGTATTTGTTTTTTCATCCTTAACAAGATAATGCACAAGAGTATCTGACGGCTTCTCAGGTATGCCATGTATAATAGCCCTATAGGTCTTATCGAACTCTCTGGTTCTTATCTGCTCAGAGAGCCTTGACGCTGCTTTTGAAGTTTTGGCAAAAACCATCGCCCCACCCACTGGACGGTCAAGCCTGTGCACCAAACCAAGATAAACATTTCCCGGCTTGCTGTACCTTATCTTGATATCGTTTTTCAAAACTGTCAGCAAGTCTTCATCGCCGGTCTTATCGCCTTGGGTTAGCATATTCATAGGCTTTTCAACCACAAGGAGATGATTGTCCTCGAATAAAATTTGTATATTTTTTTCACTCATTACTTTTTTCTCCGGTTTATCACTTTTATAGAGTATCACGCCTCCCACCTGCCTGCTGCACCGCAGGGCAATACAAGGGCAGTAACGCTTGCCGGCAGTCCCACTTCATCTGCTGTAACATTTCCGCCATACCTTTGCTGCATCGATAATCGCAGCATATTTCCTATAACAGTTGGCGACAATCCAGTGGTGTAGGAATTGACAAGAAAGAATAAAGGTTTGTCAGTAAGAATATCCATGCACTGACTGATCAGCGGGTAAATTTCATCCTCGATCTTCCAGAGCTCTCCATTTGGACCTCTTCCATATGACGGTGGGTCCATTATAATAGCGTCATATCTGCGCCCCCGCCTGTTTTCCCGCGCCACAAATTTCACAACATCGTCAATGATAAACCTAACAGGCTTGTCTCCTAGCCCAGATAACGTTAGATTTTCTCTAGCTCGAGTTACCATTCCCTTGGAAGCATCAACATGGCAAACCTCAGCCCCGGCATGGGCAGCTGCTACAGTCGCTCCACCTGTATAGGCAAACAAATTCAGCACATTGATCCTTCTCCCAGCACCTCTAATCTTTTCCTCAAACCATTTCCAATTTACAGCCTGCTCGGGAAACAATCCAGTATGCTTGAAGCCTGTTGGCTCTACATGGAATTTCAACTCCCCATACTTGACAGTCCACTGGTAAGGCAGCTTTTTCAGGTACTCCCATTTACCACCGCCGCTACCGCTCCTATGGTAATGGGCATCAACCCTCCTCCAGACATTCTCATCGCCTGCAATAGGCCAAATAGCCTGGGGGTCTGGCCTTCTGAGTATATATTGACCCCATCGTTCCAGCTTTTCACCTGCACCGGTATCTATTAACTCGTAATCCTTCCAATCATCTGAAAGTAGCATTCTCTTTCCTCCAAATTCACAAATATGACACATGGACGGAGTTGCTGTCACACAATAATCATTATATAACATAAAGCTCCTATAGCAATACCCACAAAATCGCCAGAGTTGCTGACATACTATAACTATTATATAACGTAAAGCTCCTATAGCAATACCCATAAAACCACTGTGAGTTGATGTCACACGTCCCTCTGACACCGTCCCCCTGTCACACTGTTAAACCATGCTCTTTTCTCAAATGGTAGTTTCTTAGGTGGAATTATCTTCCTCTGCTTTTTTGTCATGCAGAATAATTCCTTTGCTGCTCACATATGATTTTCCATACAAAGGAATGTACAAGGTTTTATTCACATTAGTCATAAATCATCTCTCCAATACACCCTCTACTATTTCTTTCTATAATTGAACTTCCTGTCTATGTTTATGGTTTATTCTATCTCTATTATATAACTCCATCCAAAAATAATCATTAGTGACAGGGGTTTTATCAGAACCAATAAACATCATTACGAACACTAGATATGATTCACTTTTTATGAGATGAATATGTGGAATAAGTTGCAAATACCCCCTGCCGCCAAAGAATCTCTTTTGGTAACGAGGGCGTTTAGCAGTTAAAATCACATCTGGCAGATAGTTACGGTTTCCTTGCAAGCTGTAAATCGATAGTATCATATAATGTGATTTGGCCTCCTAGATTGTTAATAGCTTCTTCAATTTCTGCAAATAATTTTCTTCTAGTATCTTGTTCAATTGCAATATGATCAGAATAAGTACCTAGAAGTGATATGTATTCTTTTGCGCTAAAAGATCTCGTTCTATGATATAATTTGTAGCTTATGTCAACAAACCCATATTTGCATGCTATATCTGCACTTCTTTTTGCATCATCCTCACTGTACTCATTAGGACTAAGCGAATCAGGCATATATACAGAATATATTTTTTGGATTGCCACATGAATGTCTTCTCTGTCTTTATCCTTATATGGATGGTTAGCGAAACGAGCAAAGACACCGCCACTTCTCAATATTTCATAAACCTTTTTGTATCCGATTTCTTCGGGTATCCAGTGGAATGCAGTTGCAGAATAAACCAAATCGCATAAATTATTGTCACACACAAAATCTTCAAATTTTGCTGTTACAGCCGAAAATTTAGTAAACTCCTTGAACTTTTGACGACATAATTCAGCCAGATTTTCGCCATATTCAACAGCAGTCAACTTACACCCAGTTTTTAAAATTGGTAGTGTTGCTTGTCCTCCACCAATACCAATTTCGACAACATTACTGGATTCACTAATTGGGATATAACTAAATATATCTTCGTACAGCTCTGAAACATATCCTGGTCGCATTTTTTCATACTTTTCGGCTTCTGTGTTAAACGTCCATTCCAATCCATTGATTGTCGACATAATTCCACCTCATCATATAAATAGTTTTTTATTCGCAATCTTAAGCTATTCTATCTGTAACAAAGATACCATATTAAGTATACAAGTCAAGGTGCCAGGCACGGTAGTTAGACACTTATCAAATTGATAAGTGTCTAACTACCGTGCCTGGCACCTTCCTACTTATTACAGCCTATATCTCACGGAACCCATCAACTTAGCATAATATTCATATATAGATTCTTCATAATCGGCGATTTCATATATTTTCTCTGCTATTTTTTTTGTTAAACTCATGTCTTTACTAACATATATCTTAGTAAACAGGCGACTAATATCTAACCACATAGGCTTTGCCAATTCTAACCTTTCTGCTGTTAATAGTAGCGGCTTAATATTTTTTTTCTTAGCTATAGCCCTTAATGTATTAGCATATAAGCATCTACTTTCTGCTATAAGCTTAAGATTCCATACCTTCGGTATATAAGCGTTATTTTCTATATCCTCCATCTCTTTTACGGGGTTAAATGATTCTTGGATATGTTTTCCAAACTTTCTCATGGCGTTGAAGATATTATGGTCGTTAATAATTTGAATACCTCTGGTAATTATGCTATTGCAATAATTAAGATTAGGTTTTTCAAAATTTAAAGTTAAATATTCATCTATTTTACTGATGTACTCAAAGGGTAAAACACAATTATCACATCTTGGTGAATAGTCGAGACAAATAAGACCTAATTCGTCAATTCCAATCACTAGGGTGGTATGATTTGGATTGTGAAATGGTGTACCAACATCCTTATTCCAGGGACACCAATAATAATCGAGAAAAATTATGATTGGCCGCTGTTGAGATAATTCTTTTTTTAGCATCACTAAAAAATTCTCTACATCATAATCCAATTTAGTGCGGCTAAAACTTATCCCACTATAAGACTTTAATAAATCGTATTTTAATGTACTTGGGTTATCTATCTTACTTACAATCATTCGAGGATTTTCTCTAGTTTCATATTCAACAGAAAAATCCCACGCCTCAGCATGTGCTAATCTATAGTCTCTTTTTTTCCATTCGGCAGTACTTACTAATAATCCATCAAAGCAATTGTATACCTCTTCACTATCAGTTAATTCTAAATCTAGTTTCATTATTACCTCCCTTAATCAATTCTCTTCGCTCAGGGAGTCAAGTGGAAACTGAATTCCACCTGACCAAGCAAGTTAGTTAATTCGTAATCATTCATCGCCGTCCTATAGAGGTCAGCGTCTTTTGAAGAAATAGATAAAATCTTAGATACTATAATCATCTTCATTTTTCATAGATTTTCATATTTGAGGCGGTAAAGTTTCTAACAGAAAACCTGGCTTTCATCCCTTTAACTCATTTGAACTCATTCAAGCACGACTCACCAAGCCGCTTGTGCCATTTAATGGGCAACATCAGCTTTATATGTTTCTTCGTTCGAAGGTAAAATCATGAGCAATTTTCTACATTTATTTTACTCAAACATCTAGTGTATGTCAATTATTTCATCATGTGTTCTTTTTCACTCGTTATGTTAGTATTTGTCTGTCTACACGTCAATATATTTGTCATGAGCAACATGCTGGCAAGTAGCAGACCCAAAATACATATAGCGCAAAAATGATAACTCGTTTATAGTCACATCTTATAACTTTCCATTAATGTCTTTCAAGTTATTACTTGCTACAACACCATTGTTAGCCTTTGCCAATGCAATAGAAGTAGCTTCTCCTGGTCCAATAACTTTATGTCCTTCATCTGGAGAGGTCGTAAGTTTTTGATATAAAGTATAAGTTTCACTCACTGCCTACATTGATGGTTGCCAAACTAGCTTTTCCATTGTTTATTAGCAAGCTGATCGGTTTAGGCAAGGTGTAATGCGGTCGGCTGTAAATTTAGGTTATGATGATACTCTACCTCCCTAAACCGGCAAAGTCCCTTATTTCAAGCCTTTCAATGCAAACAAAAAACCACCTGCTGACAAAATTCCTTTTATCAATAGATGGTATTTGATTTGGCTAATCTACTATAAAATGATACAATACACACCCCTCCGGCTAAAGTTCAACGATTCTTGAATGGGGGTGTGCATTTTTGTTAAGGGGTGTGCATTATACAAGCGTTAAGTCTACAGTGTAGTCGTCAGTTATATTTTTCGCAGCCATAAATTGTACGTTTCATACAATTCGTTTCTATTTCTATTTTTTGAAGATCGCAATACACAAACAGATGTTGCTCTTCTTGGGTTCATCGAAATGTTTTTCTTAAAGCCAAGCAAAATAGGCTCTTTTACTCCATCTAATCTTATTGGCTTTAATAAATACCCCCATCTTATACCTGGATTATTATGAATTAGTGTTTCACCAAAGTATGTAGCAATATCAGTTGTCAATGCCATTGTTAATATAGTCATTTTCTTTGTGTCTTGAAGAAGAATTTCACGAATCCATTCCGGCTTTCCTTTAACCTCATCTTCTATTTCCTTTTCCGATCTCTCTTCCCATTCGATTTGGTACTCAAACCATTCCCACAAAGGAATAAGTGATTCAGGGCTTTTATCAAGGACAACTTTTTCAGTGTTGTTTTTATTTATATACTGTTCTAATTGATGTATCCGCTTATCCTTTTCGGTCATGAACCACTGAAAATACTGTTCAACTTGCTTTTTATTCATTTCCTCGAATGGGACTAATACAAAGGGTGTCTCCATTAATGGGTAATCCATCTATTAACCTCCTAGCGTATGTTCAACAATTTCTATACTATACTTTTCTAAAAATTTTCTTAATTGTGGAGATAGACCGATTCTACCGGTAATATCACTCTTATAAAAATGCCATACTACTTCATTAACTAATTTGTCGCTATCTCTTAACAAGACATCCATTAAAATTTGTTTTTTCACAAATTTACTAAGGCAAGTATATCCTACCTTTGCTTCATGTGCAACGCCATCCTTCAATACGTCTATATATCTACCACCATGATCTGTTCGAAAGAACTTATGTATTTCGCCCCCGGGATATTGTCCTTGTAATGCCTGTTCTCCAGTAATTCCTCTTTGATATATAGGTATAGCCTTATCAATCAAGTAAGTAGACCTAGGAAACTTCCCCCTAAGTCTCTCTCAGAACCGTACGTGAA
>CAZEIH010000031.1:2230-32645 GCA_964512095.1 uncultured Oscillospiraceae bacterium | reverse complement strand
TTGCATTATACAAATTTACCATATATTTCACGTCACTTAAACTTGCAATCTTCATTGCCATTTTTGAGGACAAATTGTGTTGATTTTTCAAATGAAATAATATATAGTTATTTCGAGGTGGTTTTATTGGATTCGGAAGTGGATAAGATACTTGGAGAATATGTAGTAATAAAAGCAGAAGAAAACGGAGTAAATGTTATAGGCCTTACAAGAGGCACAGATACCAAATTCCATCATACCGAGAAGCTTGATAAGGGTGAAGTTTTATTAGCACAGTTTACAGAGAATACTTCTGCCATAAAAGTGAGAGGAAAATCTATAATATTATGCCGCCATGGTGAAATCATTTCTGGGGAATAGTCCAAAAAGGGGCGTGTTTTAGAATGTGGACAGTAGTATACATGGCTCAAAGCAAAGAAATAGCAACTGCACTACAGGAGCTGCTCACAAAAGAGGGGATTCTCGTTAAACTCAGACCCATAAGCAGGAATCACGAAAACAACGATAACTATTATGAGGTACTTGTTCCCGAAGCAGAGGTGGAAGAGGCTCATAGTGTCATTATCGAAAAGGGTTATTAGAGTATAAGGTCAGAACAAAATACAGAAGGTTAATCCCGTGTATAGCCAAAACACGGGCTTAATTTTTTGAAGATATGTGAGAAGGTGATACGGTGTTCGTTTCTGAGACGATATTTGTTGTGAGATATGCTGAAACAGACCAAATGGGAGTGGTTCACCATTCAAACTACCCGGTTTGGTTTGAAGCCGGTAGAACCGATTTTATAAGGAAAATGGGAATGCCCTACTCGCTGATAGAGCACAAGGGCGCTATGTTGCCCTTGCTGGAATTAAAGTGCTCCTTTAAGGGCTTTGCAAGATACGAAGATTCCATTGCTGTAAGGACAAGCATAAAGGAATACACGGGTACTAGGCTAATGTTTCATTATGAGGTTACCCGAGTAGGTGAAAGCAAGGTCTTGACACAGGGGTATACATTGCACTGCTGGACTAACAGAGATTTGAAGCCGGTCAATATAAAAAAATTCATGCCTGACATATATGAGCTGATAGATAAAGCAGCACAAGACATTTAGTACACTCTGTCGTATAATTGTACAAAGAGTCTTAATATGGTAGACTAAAGTAAAAACATGGATGGTGAACCATGAACGTACCGAACATATTAACAATATTGCGTTTTTTATTAATACCTGTATTTGCATACTATCTTAGCACTCAACATTATATTACAGCAGTACTGTTGTTTTTAGCAGGAGGGCTGACGGATGTGCTCGATGGCTATATTGCAAGAAAATATAAGCTGGTTACTGCATGGGGGAAAATCGCAGATCCTTTGGCTGATAAACTTATGCAGCTAACTGCAGTGTCCGTATTATCATTTGTACTTAATATTATACCTATTCAGCTTGTGCTTATCGTAGCTGTCAAAGAAGCATTTATGGGTATTGGCGCGCTGGTACTGTACAAACAAAATAACTATGTGGTTTCTGCCAACTGGTATGGCAAGATGACGACGGTAATTTTTTATCTTGCCATAGTAATGTTGATGTTTGATGAACCCTTTGGCAGGTGGATCATTTTTGGTTTTCCTTTGAATCAGTTGTTTTTCACAGTGGCTGTGATTGCTACAATATTTGCATTCATCATGTATTTTAGATCATATCTGTCAATTAAAAAGCAGAAGCAATGAAGGGAACCTATGTTTGGGTATATCGTTCCGGAAAAGCCGGAAATGAAAATAAAAGATTATGAGCTTTTTGGAGCATATTACTGTGGTGTATGTAAATCCATCGGCAAGCGCCAGGGCCAGTTGAAGCGTTTTTTGCTGAATTATGATTCGACGTTTTTAGCCATTTTACTTTCTGCAGTTGCCCGGGATCAAATAGAAGTGCAAAAGCAACCATGTATAGTTCATCCTATAAAAAAAAGACTAGTGATAACTAGAAGTGCTATTGTTGATTACGCATCAGACATGAATATTATTCTGGCGTATTACAATTTGGAAGACAAAAAAAGAGATGAAGAATCCCTTATATCAGCTACAGCGCTTGTTATGCTACGAAAAACTTTTAGAAAACTCAGAGCAAAGTATGATAAGAAATGTACCATAATGGAAAGGCTACTTAATGATTTGGTACAGCTGGAGAAGGAAAAATGCTCTTCCATGGACAGGGCAGCTGAACCGTTTGCAAAGCTAATGGAAGAGGTTACTGCTTATGAACCTCTTTGCACTGATACAGACAATGAAAGGCTATTGAGGTGGATTGGATACAACCTTGGAAAGTGGATATACCTGCTGGATGCCTTTGATGACATAGAAAAGGACATAAAGAAAGGCAATTATAACCCTCTTATATATCAGTATAGATATGAAAATCAGGACATAAGGGAGTTACAAGATAAGATGCGAGGCAGTGTGGAATTTAATCTTACCTATTCCCTTAATGAAATATCCAAAGCCTTCGAACTGCTGAGTGTAGAAAGAAGTAAGAGCATACTGGATAACATAATTTATTTAGGGATGCTTAGAAAAACTGAAAACATTCTTGGGATAGGGAGTTGTAGTAAAATTGAAAAATCCGTATGAAATATTAGGGATTAGAGAAGGCGCAGATGAAGAAGAAATAAAAAGTGCATACAGAGAATTGGTTAAGAAATTCCATCCTGACCAGTACCAGGACAATCCATTGTCAAAGCTTGCTGAGGATAAGCTTAAAGAAATCAATGAAGCGTATGACTATCTATTGAAAAATTCTGCTTCCAGGCCGAATACCGGATATAGCGGGAATAGCAGCCCAAATAATGGATACAACAGTAATGGATACGACAGTAATGGATACGACAGTAATGACAGTGATATATCTGGTCAGGTTAAATATCATATCAGCAACGGAAATATCCAAATGGCCGAAGAAGTTCTTGATAGCACTAGAAATCATAACGCAGAATGGTACTATTTAAAGGGCTTAGTATTCATGCGCAAGGGTTGGTATGACGAAGCCCACACACATATAAAGCGTGCGGCAAATATGGATTCTTCTAACTATGAATACAGAAGTGCACTAAATAGGATGAGTACTTCTAGAGATTCATACAGAACTAGTTCCTTCTCAAAGGGATATGGTGAACGGGAGCCTGATATTTGTACAATTTGTCAGGTTCTTTGGTGTGCTAATTGTTTGTGTAGATTCTGTTGAGGGGATATTAATGAATGAAGACGAACTAATTAACTTCATTGGTCAGGTTGAGTTCAGTCTTCACCTGACTCCCTGAGCGAAATGAATTGACTAGCTTTTGATGATTGAAATGAAGGTATCGGTAGATAAATGGAGGATAAAGGATGAGTACCTCTAAAACAAAGCCATTAGCTTTAAACGGTGTTTTGGGAGCGCTTGCGGTCATATGCCTCCTGCTGGCGAATATTCTTCCCACCAACAGGATTTCACTATATGCCCTTAGCTCTTTTTTTATATCTATATCAATAATTGAAGGTGGCGTCAAGGCGGGGTGGATTTTCTTTGTTGCTACTAGTCTTTTGTCACTAGTCCTTTTGCCTAATAAGCTGGGAATAGCTCCTTACGTAATTTTCTTTGGATTATATGGTATAATCAAATTTTACATTGAAAGACTGAATCGTCTAGTAGTAGAATACATATTGAAGCTTGTATATTTCGACGCCTGTTTGGCTGTTGTCATAGTGGTATTCAGCAATCTTATTGATATCGAGATACCTGAGGTAATTCCCCTATGGCTGATTTTTATTGTGATACAGGTTGTTTTTTTTGTATACGACTTCGTATATACGTTATTTATTAACTACTACAGAGACAAAATCAAGACTAAAGTCAATTCGCTTCGCTCAGGGAGCTCAGGAGTAGACTGAACTCCACCTGAATAAGGAGGCCGACCTATAGCGTTCAGCGTCTTCTGAAGACATAAATAAAATAGGATGGTTACTGTTATGAATGAAAGAGCTTTACGTACACTTGAATTCGATAAAATAGTAAATAAGATAAAGGCCTTATGCACCTCAGAGCTTGGAAGAGAGATAGCGCAGGAAGTGGCACCGGAAAGGCAGCTTTCTGTGGTCGTCAGAAAACAAAAGGAGACCACAGATGCCGTGGATTTCATACTCAGAAGGGGGAATCCTCCTCTTGGAGGAATACACGATATCAGAAGCAGCTTGAAGCGGGTTGAGATCGGATCAATACTCAATCCCGGCGAGCTCCTTAGGGTTTCGGATACGCTGAGGGCAGCCAGACATCTAAAAAACTACTCCTCCTCAGTAAATTCTGCGTCAGCCGATGAAGATAATAATTATATTAGTGGCCTTATTTCATCTATGACCTCCAATAAACGTATTGAGGATAAAATCAATATGGCAATAGTTAGCGAAGAGGAAATAGATGATAATGCCAGCAAGGCCCTATCAAATATTAGGAGGCAGATTAAGGAGCAGCAAAGCGCTATCAAGGAAAAACTCAATTCCATGATACACTCCTCCAAGTATCAGAAGCTTATGCAGGATGCTTTGGTTACAATGAGAGGAGACAGGTATGTGGTGCCGGTGAAGGCGGAGTGTAAGAATGAGGTGCCTGGGTTGGTACATGATTCATCTGCTAGTGGCGCTACGGTATATGTTGAGCCTATGGCTGTGGTGGAAGCCAACAATAGCATCAAACAGCTCAAGCTTAAGGAGCAAATCGAGATAGAACGCATATTACAGGAATTGACTGCCGAGATTGGCGAAATTGCTGAGCCTCTAAAAGCTAATATTTCTATATTTGCAGAGCTTGATTTTACCTTTGCCAAGGCCAAGATGAGCCTTGACTATAATTGTGTCTGCCCAAAGCTTAACAGTGAAAAACGTATAAAGATAAAAAAGGGAAGACACCCTCTGTTAGATAGTAAAACCGTGGTTCCCATAGACCTGTGGGCAGGTGAGAGCTTTAGCACACTGGTGGTCACAGGGCCCAATACAGGAGGAAAGACAGTTACAATAAAGACTGTAGGTCTGTTTACTCTGATGGCTCAAGCGGGTCTTCATGTTCCTGCTGCAGAGGGTACCGAGCTGAGCATGTTTGACAGTATATATGCTGATATAGGCGATGAGCAAAGCATAGAGCAAAGCCTTAGTACATTTTCATCACACATGAAGAATATAGTGCATATTTTGTCTGAAGCAGATGACAGGTCTTTGGTACTATTTGACGAGTTAGGTGCCGGGACCGACCCCACAGAAGGCGCAGCCCTTGCAATGGCCATTCTTGAAAATCTCCATGGCAAGGGAGCTGTTACTATAGCAACTACCCATTATAGTGAGCTTAAGGTTTATGCACTAACTACTGAAGGAGTAGAGAACGCATGCTGTGAGTTTGATGTTGAGACATTGAGGCCGACATATAACCTGCTTATAGGAGTTCCTGGAAAAAGCAATGCCTTTGCCATCTCAAAGAGGCTTGGTCTTTACGATGGGATACTAGATAGGGCAAAGGAGTTTTTGTCCGGTGAAGAACTTCAGTTTGAAGATGTACTAATGAAGATTGAGAAAAATCGCAGTGAGTCGGAGAAGGAAAGGCTACAGGCTGAAAGCTACAAGCTGGAGATAGAAGGCCTCAAAAAAGAGATGGAGGAGCAGAAGGAGAAGCTATCTTCACAAAAGGAAAAGCTGCTAAGGCAAGCTAGGGAAGAGGCTAGAGGGATACTACTTAATGCCAAGCAGGATGTTGAGAGTATGCTTGAGGAAATGAGGCAAGTAGCAAAGGAACAGAGTGAAATACTTCAGAATAAGGCTGCTGAGGAAATAAGGGCAAAGCTCAGAAATAGCATCAATGATTTGGAAGGCTCCCTTTCTGAGACACTGTTACCAAGGAAGGGCTATATTAAACCTCCTGAAAATCTGAAACCTGGTGACAGTGTTTTGATAGTAAATCTTAACCAAAAGGGGACTGTGGTGACTCCACCAAACAAGGATGGGGAAGCTATAATACAGGCCGGTATCATGAAAATTAATGTACATGTTTCAAACATGAAGCTGTTGAATGAGCAGGCTATAGAAATACACAAGTTCGAGTCAGGTAGGATTGGAATGAATAAGGCTAAGAGTATATCTCCTCAGATTGACATTAGGGGAACGACTGTGGATGATGCTGTGCAGGAGCTTGGAAAGTTTCTGGATGATGCTGCTATTGCCGGACTTTCCGAGGTCACTATTGTGCATGGAAAGGGTACAGGAGTGCTTAGAAGTGGAGTTCAGCAGTATTTGAAATCCAATCACCATGTAAAAAGCTTCAGGCTTGGGAAATATGGTGAGGGAGAATCAGGGGTCACAATCGCCATAATTAGATAATTATCGAACTTTGTGTGGATAATTATGAATATTTTCACAAATTATCTTGTAATTTTGAAAAAAAACCTATATAATGTTAATAATAGGTTTTTTTGTTTATATTAAGGTGTTTTATAATACTGATGATAATGAGGTGACAGATGTGACAGAGCATGAAAAATACTATCCATTAACACATCCTCAACTAGGTATATGGTACACTGAGAAAATGTATCCTGGTACTAGCATTGGTAACATAGCGGCTACATTGAGAATAAAGAATGTTTGTCTTGAATTATTAGAGAAAGCTATCAATTTGTGTATTGAAAACAATGATTCCTTCAGATTACATTTCAAGGAGATTAGTGGAGAACCAGTCCAATATGTCGTTGATTACAAATACCAAGGGATAGAGTATATTGATTTTAGTGAAAAAGGCTTAGATAGTATGTATGAATGGGACTTAAAGCAGTCCCAAGCTCCATTTGCGCTATCAGATTCTGATCTCTACAAATTCGCAATACTAAAAATTGACAGCAATACTTTTGGGATATATTCAAAGCTACACCATTTGATTTGTGACGGTTGGTCTATGGTTAGGACTGGAAATATCATTATGGAGTTCTATAATGATTTGGTAAAAGGCGTAACGAATTTTGAAGATAAAAAAACATCCTATATTGATTATGTTGAGCGCGAAAGAGAGTATTTTAGCTCGAATAGATTTTCAAAGGATGAGCTATTTTGGAATTCGCGATTTGAGGATTTTTCCTTCAACAGCGGTATGCTATACAGAAATAAACTGGGTAAGACGAGTTATTTTGCTAAAAGAAAGACATTTGTAGTACAGGGAAAGCTTGTATCGAAAATTTCAGAATACGTCAAAGCTAATAATACCACGGTTTTTTCACTATTTTTATCTGCGCTGGTAACATATTTGTATAGGGTAACGGGTGACAGTGAGCATATTGTGGGAGTACCGGTATTGAATCGTACTAATGCAATGGAGAAGCGAACTTGTGGGATGTTTGTCAATAAAATACCCTTTAACACCAAAATTGATGAAAATCTATCCTTTAAATCGTTAGTTTCCATGATATCGCATGATTGGATGTCACTGCTTCGTCACCAGAGATATCCTTATGAGCTTATTAAAAGCAATACCAAAACAGCTAAAAGCAGCAATAGTATTTTCAGTGTTTTGCTCTCATATCAAAATGCAAAATTTACAAAGGATGATTTAGAGCATGAAGGAAGATGGCACTTTAGCAGGAGGCAGCTGGATCCCTTATATATTCATATAAATGAAAGAGAAGACAATGGAGAATTGGTTATTGACTATGATTATCTGACGGATATTTTCTTCTCTAAGGAAATTGATTATATTCATGAACATATCATACGCCTGTTATGGCATAGTCTTGATGACCCTAATAAGCCTATCTCCAAACTGGAGATTGTATCCGAAGAGGAAAAGCAAAAGGTAGTATTCGGATTTAATGAAACAAAAGCCCAATACCCTCAAAATGCAACAATACAGCAATTATTCAGAGAGAAGGCTGAAGCATATCCCAATAGTATTGCTGTCGTAGAAAGTGATAAGGATATTACCTACGAGGCACTTGATAAAAGATCAGACTATTTGGCAAAAACCCTTAGAGATAAAGGAGTTAAGGCAAACACAATTGTAGCTTTGTTGATAGACCGCTCAATTGAGATGATTGTTGCCATTTTAGGCATTTTAAAAGCAGGTGGAACCTATTTACCCATTGATCCATCCCACCCACAATCAAGGATTACACTAGCTATTAAAGACAGTAGCCCTCTTATTCTACTGACTTCTGAGGATTTGCTCGATAGAAGTCTTGAATTGGCGGATACAACGGGAATGAAAGCAGATCGGGTTTTTGCGGTAGAACCATTATTCAAAAATAAGGTAATTACAGATTTTGCAGATATAGTGACTGATATCAATAAACCATCTGACATTGCTTATATTATTTATACATCAGGGTCGACAGGGACACCTAAGGGAGTGATGGTGAACCATAAAAATGTAGTAAGGCTGCTCTTTAATGATAAAATGATGTTTGATTTCTCATCTGATGATGTATGGACGATGTTCCATTCATATTGTTTTGATTTTTCTGTATGGGAAATGTACGGTGCATTATTGTATGGCGGAAAATTAGTGATGGTTCCTCGAGCTGTTGCACAGGATTCCAATGAGTTCTTAAGGCTGCTAATTAAGAATAAGGTTACTATTTTGAACCAGGTTCCAACCTCGTTTTACAATTTATCTTATATTGAGGCTAAAAGAAGTGAGCGTGACTTGGGCATAAGGTATGTAATATTTGGGGGAGAGGCCTTAAAGCCTCTGAAGCTTAAGGAATGGAGGGCAAGATATCCTAATACAAGGTTAGTAAATATGTATGGTATTACAGAAACAACAGTGCACTCTACATATAAAGAGATTACTGCAGAGATGATTAATATGAACACATGTAATATTGGTGTTCCCATACCCACCACAAGTATTTATATTTTGGATAAATTTATGCAGCTAGTACCAATAGGTGTAAAGGGTGAAATACACGTTGGGGGATATGGGGTTGCAAAGGGTTATTTGAACAGGCCTGACCTTACAAAGGATAGGTTTGTAGAAAATCCATTTATACCGGGAGATATTTTATACAAATCGGGAGATGCGGGGAGGTGGTATCCAGAAGGAGAAATTGAGTACCTTGGTAGACTGGATTATCAGGTGAAAATACATGGCTATAGGGTTGAGCTTGGTGAAATTGAGAGTAAGATATCTCAATACAAGCAGATTAATGATGCTGTTGTTTTGTCAACTGAAAATGAAAACGGGGATGGTATCTTAAGCGCATATTTTACAGCTGATGAACCAATAGAACATACTAGACTAAAAGAGTATCTGGCTCTGTCGTTGCCGCATTATATGGTACCGGGAAAATATATTCAGTTAGAAGAGATGCCAATAAATAAAAATGGTAAGGCAGATAGAAGGGCCTTGAAGGTAATTAAGCAGGAAATAGGGGTAAAGGGCAATTTCGCTCCTCCTCGTAATGAGACTGAAGCTAAGCTGGCATTGATATGGAGGGAGGTTTTAGATGTAGAAAGCATAGGGATTAATGATGACTTCTTTGACCTTGGTGGTGATTCGATAAAAATTATTCAGGTTCAGGTTAAGTCGTATAATAATAACTGGGGAATTAAAACCCAGGATTTGTACTTATATCCCACTATTAAGCAGCTATACGACAATGTAATACACCAACAAGAAAAAATCAATCATTTATCTAGCAACTACTATAATCATAATGTGCCCAGTATACTAAAGCCAAAGGAGCATGAGGATTTTAATAATGTCTTGCTTACAGGTGCTACTGGCTTTTTAGGGATACATTTACTACATCAGCTTCTTACAAAAACCGATGCAATAGTTTTTTGCCTAATCAGAAGGGATGGCCTTGATTCGGTGTTTGATTACTATTTTGAAGGCATGAATGAAGAGCTACAGAAAAGAGTTCGTATAGTAAGGGGTGATATTACAAAGAACCTTTTAGGATTGAGTGAAGCCCAGTATTCTTCATTGTCAAGAAAAATAGACACAATAATACATTCGGCTGCTAATGTAAAGCACTATGGGTCTTTTGATGATTTTAACAAAACAAATGTGCTAGGAACTAAGGAATTGCTTAAATTATGCAAGCTTTGCAATGCAGTGTTTCATCATATCTCTACTGTTAGTATTTCTGGCTCAAGTATATTTGGCAAGGAGACAGAGCTCTCGACTTTTTCAGAGAGTGATTTCTTTATCGGTCAGAATATATTTAGCAATGTTTATTTACATACAAAGCTGGAAGCAGAGAAATTAGTCCTTGATGAGGCAGCGAAGGGCATGAAGGTCAATATCTACAGAATGGGTAATATAACTGGAAGGTATTCTGATGGTGTAGCTCAGAAGAACATAAATGAAAATGCATTTTGCAGAAGGATTAGATCGATTATATTATTAGGTGCTATTTCCGAACATATGGCAGAGCTGGAAATGGAAATGACTCCTGTGGATGTATGTAGTGAAACAATTATTAATATTTTGAAAAGAGGCAAAATTAACAACATATATCACTTGTACAATAAAAAGTTCAAGGCAAGAGATTTTGTAAAGATATTACGCAAACTAAGCATAACAGATATTGAAATTTTAAATGAAATGGAATATAGAAACAGGCTTAATACAATTTCTGAGGATACTAAAATGCAGCAAAGCCTTGATGGAATCATTAACGAGATTAGTAGCTCCAAAGGCTTTGAATACGATGAATCAATTATTACCAGCAACAAATTAACTTTTGAATTACTTGAGTCTATCAATACCAAATGGCCAGAAACACTTGATGAGAATTACATCAGCAAACTGATGGATAACATGGTGAAAATAGGTTTTATGGAAGGAATAGGCCAGTATGAAGAAAATTCTAGACATTATTAGGAACAATTTGATTGTTATAAAAATCGCTCTAATTCATGACGTTTGTATTATATTTGTATCAGTACTATTTTACAATATAATACCGCTAATTCTTAATTATCCACAAAACACATATGATAATATGTTTCAATTAGAGCTGGAAAACACACTGTATTCATACCAATACTTCTTTATATCAATAATTACTTTGCTCTTTATAAATATCTGGTTGTTCACTTCCCTCAAAGGGATAAGATACCTTAATAAAGAATCAATTGGTAAGAAAAAATTAGCAACTATCAGATCTGTGTGTATAAAGCTTCCTATAACTGCATATTTAGTGCAAAGTATGCTACCAAGTGTTCTGATATTTGTTGTTATAACTCTTTCAACACAGAATATAACTATTGTTACGTTTAAGCTTTGGGTTGTATTTTTTTCATTTGGTACTTTCGTTTCAATTCTTTCTTATATATTTACAAAAAGAATTTTTACTAAATTGCTATTATCGAATTATGATGTAATTGACAATAGCAACTCAAGAATATCCCTCCATAAAAGGATTATTGTTCAACTACTGCCTATATTTATTGTTGCTATTCTATTTACATCATTGATAGGATATTCAAGATTGATTAGTGAAAAGGGAGATATGATTTTCATAGCATATGATAACCAGCTATCAAATATTGAGGTTGAAAATGGAGATGAACTAATCAATTTATTGGGTGGTATTAGGTTGGTTGATAAATATGATGAAGCATTTGTTGTTACACCGACAAATGAGTACCTAACATACAACAGAGCAACTATTCATTTAAGTAAATTTTTCAAAAAGCATTTACATGAAATTGCAATAAAGGGCGATGGGCATGTATTCGACTACTATGGAGTAGATGTTCAGGGTATAGCTAAAGAGGTATTGATTGATAATCAAAGGTGGATTATTGGAGTAAAGTATGCCGTTGGCTCTGTAGAAACACTTATTTATTTTGTATTTAGCTTTGTTGTTCTCTTTTTGATAAATTTCTTGGTTATCTTATACTTTGCAAAGACGCTTATGGAGGACATATCAAGGGTAACCTACAGCTTAGAGGAGATTGCTCTTGGCATTGATCAAACATTAGACAGGAAGCTGGCAATAACATCTAATGATGAGTTAGGGGATCTTGCAAAAGCATTTAATAAGATCCAGGACCGAGAAAAAGATAACA
Organism: uncultured Oscillospiraceae bacterium; assembly: GCA_964512095.1. Taxonomy (GTDB): domain Bacteria; phylum Bacillota; class Clostridia; order Acetivibrionales; family DTU013; genus DTU013. Next base: position 20,582 of record CAZEIH010000031.1, on the reverse strand, counting down.
TAAAGGTCATTAAGAAAAATCAGGCTATTTTGGTTGAGCAGGAGAGACTTGCATCTCTGGGACAGCTGATAGGAGGGATTATACATAACCTCAAGACACCAATAATGTCCGTTTTAGGGGGGATAGAGGCCCTCAAGGATTTAGCATATGAGTACAGGGATTCAGTTGGTAACAGAAGCGTAACTGATCAGGAGCATAAAGAAATGGCAAAAGAGATGCTGACCTGGTTGGAAAAGATGAATTCTAACTGTGGGTATATATCTGATGTCATATCTGCTGTGAAGGGACAGGCGGTCCAGATGATTTCCACTAGTACTGCAAAATTTACTGTCAGCGAGGCGGTTAAGAGAGTTGAATTGCTGCTAAGGCATGAATTAGAAAGACTCCATTGTGTGCTTAATATCAATTCTCGAATAGATGCCAATACAGAGCTTCAAGGTGATGTTAACAACCTTGTGCAGGTTTTTAATAATATTATCATCAATGCAATACATGCATATGACGGTGAAAATGGAACTATCGAAATTGAGATAGTACGAAGCGGAGATGCTGTGGAATTCACATTTAAGGATTATGGCAAGGGTATCCCAGAGAATATCGTTAATAGACTATTCAAGGAAATGATAACCACAAAAGGTGAAAGCGGAACGGGATTAGGCCTTTATATGTCTTATGCCATGATAAAGGGACGATTTGGCGGAAATATGTCGATTATATCTAAGGAAGGCTATGGAACGACGGTTTACATATCAATACCGTGTACTGCATTCAAGTAGGAGAACCCGGCTTGCAGAGACATTGGATACTTGGCATAGATGATGAGATAGGAATTGTTATGAATAGAATTGACTAATCCCTGTGATGCTACAGGGGTATTTTTTTGATTGCTTCTGATTTTATTGACATTGTTTATATGATAATCTACAATTTAACTTGTTGTGTTTGCCAATTCAAGCAGGTTTACGCGAATTGATTATAGATGCAACAAATACTTACTAAACAAAGTCAAATAGAATATGCTGTAGAGGTATATAGACGGAAGGGACGAAAATTGTGACAGATAAGAGAGAGGATATTAGAAATATAGCCATTATAGCCCATGTCGATCATGGAAAAACAACCTTAGTCGATGGTATGCTTAGACAAAGCGGGATTTTTAGAGAGAATGAGCAGGTGCAAGAGCGAGTGATGGACTCCAGCGACCTTGAAAGGGAGCGAGGCATCACAATACTGGCCAAAAATACCGCAGTCAATTACAAGGGATTGAAGATAAACATTGTAGATACTCCAGGACATGCTGACTTTGGAGGCGAGGTAGAACGCGTACTTAAAATGGTGGACGGAGTACTGCTACTGGTTGATTCTTTTGAAGGACCAATGCCCCAGACCAGGTTCGTATTGAGAAAGGCTCTTCAGCTTAATCTCAAGCCCATTGTTGTGGTAAACAAGATAGACAGGCCGGAAGCCAGGCCTGTAGAGGTTATTGATGAGGTGTTAGAGCTGTTTATTGAGCTAGGCGCTGATGATGATCAGCTGGAGTTTCCGGTAGTATATGCTTCTTCGAGAGAAGGCTACGCAACGCTAAGGCTGGAGGATGAAAGAAAGGACCTGGAGCCGCTACTCAAGACCATAATCGATTATGTGCCGGCGCCAGTGGGAGATAAAGAGAAGCCGCTACAGCTTCTGGTATCTAATATTGATTATGACGAGTATGTAGGCAGAATAGCAATTGGCAGAATCGATAGAGGACGTATAAAAAACGGGCAGCAAGCAGTCATATGTAGAAAGAACGGAACCGTTTACCAGTCCCGAGTAAGCAAGCTTTACAAGTTCGAAGGACTTGGCAGGGCAGAAAGCGATAATGCGGAGCTTGGGGACATAGTTGCAGTATCTGGGTTTAGTGACATTAATATAGGAGAGACGATTTGCGATGTTTCAGCTCCCGACCCGCTACCCTTTGTCAATATTGACGAGCCCACTATTAGTATGACCTTCGGAGTTAACAATAGTCCATTTGCAGGAAGGGAAGGTACCTATGTTACCTCCAGGCATTTGCGGGACAGACTTTTCAAGGAGTTGGAAACCAATGTTAGCCTCAGGGTGGAGGAAAGCGAAAGCCCTGATTCCTTTGGCGTTTCGGGAAGAGGCGAGTTGCATCTGTCTATACTGATAGAGACAATGAGAAGGCAGGGCTATGAGTTCCAGGTTTCCAAACCTAAGGTCATCATGAAGGAAGTAGATGGAGTGAATTATGAGCCGGTGGAACTCCTTATGATAGATGTGCCGGAAGAATTTATGGGTGTGGTAATGGAGAAGCTTGGTGTTCGTAAGGCTGAAATGGTTAATATGCACTCTGCCACAGAGGGCTACATGAGGCTGGAATTCAAAATACCTGCAAGAGGCCTGATAGGCTATCGTTCAGAGTTTTTGACCGATACAAAGGGCAATGGTATAATGAATCATATATTTCATGGACATGAACCCTTCAAGGGCGAGATATCAAGCAGGCAAAGGGGTTCCATCGTTGCCTGGGAGGATGGTGAGGCAGTGACATATGGCCTTTATAATGCCCAGGAAAGAGGACTTCTGTTTGTAACCCCAGGTACTAAGGTATATGAAGGAATGATAGTTGGCGAAAATGCCAGAAATGAAGACATAGTGGTAAATGTATGTAAAAAGAAGCATGTTACAAATATGAGGGCGTCTGGCTCTGATGACGCGCTAAGACTCACACCACCTAAGACGATGAGTCTGGAACAGGCACTTGAATTCATTTCAGATGATGAGCTTGTTGAAATTACACCTAAGAATATGAGGCTAAGAAAGAGAATACTTAATACCGAGCAGAGAGCAAAAGCCAAAAGCAAGCTCTAGGCGACAGCTGAAAAGTGCGCGATAAAAGCAGGAGGTGAAATAATGGACTGGCATAATATACGGGACGGTGAAAATAGCAAGAGCTCACAGGCGAAAGAAAAGGTAGCTAAGGCAAAAGCGAAGCCTGAGTTAAAAGGAAAGTCTGAGCCAAAGGGGAAGCCTGAGCCAAAGGGCAAGCCTGAGCCAAAGGGCAAGCCTGTCAAAACTCCCAAGGTAAGGAAGCATAAAAGGCTGAAGCGAGTTGTTATATTCTTCCTTGTCTTAATCATGCTGGCTTCTGTTGCTGTAATTACCGGAAAGATATCATACGATTACGTGATGAAGAACCACCTTGATGCAAGTACACAGCCGGAGATAATCATTGATGAGAGCGAGGGTGTTGAATTTGTCATAGAAAAAGGCGCAAATACAACTTATATAGCTGAAAAGCTTATGGAAAGCGGCCTGATCGAAAATGAGACAATATTCAAGCTACTTTCAAAAATAAATGGATACGATGGTAGGTACCAATCAGGTACCCACATAGTAAAGAAGGATTTGACCTACGACGAGATGATGAGAGTACTTTCATCAAATGCGGTAACAAGAAAGGTAATGATTCCTGAGGGCAAAACATTCACCCAAATTGTTGATATTCTGTACAATAACAAGATTATAAAGGACAAGGCTAAGTTTATTGAAGCCGCTAACCAGGAAGAGTTTGATTATGAATTCCTAAAGGGGTTACCCAACAGACAACATAAGCTTGAAGGCTATCTATTTCCGGATACCTATGAATATGACTACAACGTAAGCGACAAGGATATTCTAATAAAAATGCTGGACAATTTTGATAAGAAATTCAAGCAACAGTACAGGGAGATGATAGATGAATTGCCGGTGGACATGACGATGGACAAGGTACTCATATTAGCTTCAATTATTGAGAGAGAAGCCAAGGATCCCGATGACCGGCACATAATTGCTGGAGTCCTTTACAATAGGCTCAAAAACAAGGATAAAACTCTGAATAAGCTTCAGGTAGATGCCACAATACAGTATGTTTTGCTGAAAAACACAGGTTCCTACAAGGATAGAGTCCTCTTTGCAGATTTGGATATAGACGATCCATATAATACCTACCTATATGAAGGCCTGCCCCCAGGGCCTATATGCAGCCCGGGTGAAGCCTCGATAAAGGCTGCGGTGAATCCTGACGACACATCCTACCTGTTTTATGTGGCCAAGGGGGATGGTTCGGGAAGCCATGCATTTGCAAAAACCTTCAAGGAGCATCAGGCAAACAAAGATAAATACGCGCAAAAGTAACATAAAGGGGCTGCAAGGGCAGCCTCTTTGTTTTGAAAGGAACAGCTATGCTTAGTCAGGATGGCACTAACGAATATATCAGAAAAACTATACGCCATGGAGAAGGATTACTGCTAGAGCTGGAGCAATACGCAGCGGAGCATCATGTCCCTATAATTAAGGCGGAGGTGGCCAGTCTGCTTATTGTACTAGGAAGATTGGTCAAGCCCTTCAGAATACTCGAGATAGGCACAGCAATAGGGTATTCATCAATCCTGCTTTCGGGGATACTGACATCGGGTGGCAGAATCGATACTATCGAACGCAGCGAGAAGATGGTTGTCAAAGCCCGTGAGAACATTAAAAGGGCAGGACTGTCAAATACTATATCAGTGATAGCTGGAGATGCCACAGAAGTGCTGAGTTGCCTAGATAAAAACTATGACATGATTTTCATGGATGCTGCAAAGGGACAATATCCGGAATTTTTACCGGAATGCCTGAGGATGCTAAGAGGCGGTGGCCTTCTAGTATCTGATAATGTACTGTACAAGGGAATGATAGCCAGTGATGAGTTGGTGGTCAGAAGGAAAAGAACTATTGTAAACAGAATCAGGTCATACCTGGACAGTCTTTGCAGTGATCCCACGCTAGACACAAGTATACTGCCTGTGGGAGATGGGGTAGCACTGTCCTATAAGCGTATGGAAACGGAGATGGATAAATGAAGAGTAGGTTTGAGTTACTGGCACCGGCTGGAAATCTGGAAAAGCTAAAGATGGCAATAATTTATGGCGCAGATGCCGTATACCTCGGTGGTGAAGAATTCGGACTGAGGGCATCCGCGGGCAATTTTGGTATGGATGAGCTTAAGGAGGGAATCAGCTTTGCCCACAATCGTGGTAAAAAGGTTTATATGACAATGAACATAATACCTCATAATGAGGATTTTGTAGATATGGCTGAATATGTCCGCAAGGTCAGGGACTTGGGGATAGACGCTGTCATTTTCTCTGACCCTGGCATATTCGATATACTGCTGCAGGAAGCCCCTGATATTGAATTGCACCTAAGTACGCAGGCCAATAATACCAACTGGAGGAGTGCTGCATTCTGGCATCGTCAGGGTGTTAAGAGAGTTATACTGGCCAGGGAGCTATCCCTGGATGAAATTATAGAGATTAGAAAGAAGGTTCCAGAGAGTCTGGAGCTTGAGATGTTTGTCCATGGTGCAATGTGTATTTCTTACTCAGGAAGATGCCTGCTGAGCAATTACATGATTGGGCGTGATGCAAACAGAGGGCAATGTGCCCACCCCTGTAGGTGGAAATATCATCTGGTGGAAGAAAAAAGACCCGGTGAATATATGCCTGTATATGAAGACAAAAGAGGGACCTATATATTCAATTCTAAGGATCTATGTCTAATAGGGCATATACCAGAGATTATCGGAAGCGGCATTACAAGCCTGAAGATTGAGGGCAGGATGAAGAGCTCCTACTATGTGGCAACAGTGATAAAAGCCTATAGGGAAGCTTTGGACGCTTATGCTGCCGACCCTGAGGGGTACACCTTCAACAATGTATGGCTTGAAGAAATGTCAAAGGCAAGTCATAGGGAGTATACCACCGGGTTTTTCAAAGAAAAGCCAGGGGGTACGGAGCAAATGTATGAATCCAGCTCTTATATACGGGATTATGATTTTGTCGGATTGGTAAGGTCATATGACAATTCCACTGGAATAGCCACTATCGAGCAACGCAACAGGTTTGTCATCGGTGACGAGCTGGAGGTAGTCAGCCCTAAAAGTCCCTTCATTATCCATAAGGTCATATCTATGAAAAACGTGGATGGTGAAGACATTGAAGCTGCGCCTCATCCGCAGATGACGGTGTATATGCCTATGGAGCCTGTTGAACCATACACCATGCTCAGACGCAAGAGAGAATGATACTACTGCTGACATATATTATGTAAAAACTGCTGTGGTAATGAATACGTCCCCTTTCTGACGGTAAGAATCATAATATTACCGTTGAAGGGGGCTTTTAATTGTCTACAAAAAGATTATATTTTATTGGCGGAGCATTTCTACTTACTATGGCCGTGCTGATTATCAAAGTGGCAATTATACAGTTTGTACCTGATAGGTCACTGGAGGAGGCTGCATTCAAGCAGAGAGTATCAAGCACAGCTATCGAGAGGATCAGGGGAAATATACTAGATCGGAACGGTATACCCTTCACAAATAGAAAAAGAACATACAAGGCTCTTATTAAGACTGCCTATATGCCACAGTCTGCTACTGAGAGAAAAATGGTGTGTGATGCTTTAGGGGTGGACATTGAATTGCTAAGCGAATTGACATCTAAAAGCAAACCATTTTTGATCGAAACAAATAAAAATGGCCAGGACGCATTGCTAGAGCTGGATGTAGATTGGGTTTCCATGATTAATTCAGTTGAGCGGTATGATGAAGAGGCTTTGGCAAAGCATGTCATAGGGTATTTGAATAGACGCGATGAGATCGGTCAGACGGGTATTGAGAAGGTATATGAAGAGGAGTTAAAGAATAAAGCGGTTTTTGAAATTGGGACAGTAAATGATGCTGCGAAAAATCCCATCAAGGGTTTCGGATATAAGCTGAAGAACTGGAGCACAGGCAATGAAAAGCTCAATGTTAGGCTTACGTTGGATTTTCATGTGCAAAGAATCGTGGAGGAGGCAATGGAGAAGGGTGGTGTATCCGGTGCAGTAGTGGTAGAGGATGTGGTTACGGGGGATATACTTGCCTTGGCCAGTAAGCCTGATTTTAACCAGAATGAGGTGGAAAAATATCTGGACAGCGATAATAAGGAGCTGTTCAATAAGGCGACAGCCGCATATAATCTCGGCTCCATATTCAAGATAATTGATTTAGCGGCTTTTTATGAAAATGAGGATACTATTGTTATTGGTGATGATGATGAGGTAGCCGGAGAAAAAAGTGATAACAGTGGTGATATCAGTGGCGGTGTTCTCGATGATAAGAAAGAGGATGAATATAGGTTTTTTGACGGTTTTTCATACGGACAAACGCCTTTTGCCACGGAGCTTGATGACTATGGGGCCTACAATCATTATCATGGCTTTAAAGACCTTGACCACTATTACTGTACTGGAGCGGTGGACATAAATGGACTAACCTTCAAGTGCTATTCATATTATCAAGGCGGACACGGTGACTTGGATATGGAAAGTGCATTTGCTCTTTCCTGCAATTCTTATTTTATCGAGCTGTGTCAGAAGATTGGATATAAGAATTTGATAGGTATGACAGAAAAATTTGGCCTTGGTAGGGTGACTGGCATTACTAAGCAGGGAGTGAGTGAAGCTGCAGGAAATATCCCTGATATCAATGCCCAATATAGCAGGGCAGATATAGCAAATCTTGCAATTGGGCAGGGTGTAATACTAGCCACACCGGTTCAGGTGGCGGATATAGTGGCATCAGTTGCCAATGGCGGAATTAAAAACAGTGTGAATATAGTCGATGCAATTGTGGATGACGAAGGCAGAATAGTTGAGAAAATAAAGGTAAGCCAAGGCCAACGGATTATTTCAAAGAAAACCTCTGATAAGATAAGAGAACTAATGGAGACTGTTACGCTGAGTGGAACTGGTACTGAGGCCGTAATGGGCTACTATGGCGGCGCCGGCGGTAAGACCGGCAGTGCCGAGACAGGCTCTGAGCAAATCATACACGCTTGGTTCGCTGGCTATTTCCCCGCGCGGGAGCCAAGATACTCCATTGCCGTATTTGTGGAAGATGGCCGCTTGGGCGGAAAGTCTGCCGCACCAGTATTCGCTGAGATTGCAAGAAGGATGCTGGAGATGGGGTATTAGCAATAAACAAAGCATTTTGAAGTTACCATCTGGGCAGGTATTGGTTGCCACAGTATTATCAACATACTGAGTCAGAATCAATGCCTGTTTTATTTTTTCTTATTTTCGTACTAATAACAACAATAAATTACAAATTTACTAGATGTGTGTCGAAATATCTAGAAATTATGATACAATTGTAGTGGGAAATAACATACTTAGCACACGGGTATCTATTCTTGAACAATGTCACAGTCCCCCTCCTCTTAGGTGGGGGGTACCGATTGAAAAAGCTGTCAGTGGCGAGTACAATCTCCCAGTCAGGATGCATGGGCGAGCAGATGACGAAGTCATCGACCAGCCGACGTTGTTCAAACGCCACGTTTAGGCGTGGCGCACGGAGTGTAGCGTAGGGCGAATTCATTTCGCTCGTAGCGAGGGGGGATGGGGGCCTGCTCCCATTGGAAATTGAGAAAATGTTTATGGTGACCTCTACCTAGTGAAGAGCTAGAGGAGTAAATAGAGGAAGATTAAGAGTAGAAGGTGATGGCATTGTATATAGCCCATAGGAAAGAGGATGGAAGTGAGCAGCCTTTGATTGAGCATTTGATTGGCACTGCCGAAAAGGCATCTTACTTTGCTAGTAGCTTCGCAAAGAAAGATGTTGCATACATCTGTGGATTATTGCATGACATTGGAAAATACTCGGATGAGTTTCAGGATAGGATAAAAAACGAGGGCAAATTATGCGATCATTCTACTGCTGGTGCGAAAGTACTCAAATCAATGAACCCGGTGTTGGGTAATCTGTTAGGATATGTAATCACAGGACATCATACAGGACTTCTGAATGGGGGTGGCTGGGGAGCTACCAGTGATGATGGAAGCATGTATGGTAGACTTAAAAAAGAAATTCCGGAGTATATCAGTTATGCCAGTGAGATAGATATGTGTATGTACCCACCTGTAAGTGATTTATTAATGCAAATACTAGATTCTAAGCCTCTTAGTGAGCAAGATTGGGGTTTTTGCTTTTCTTTTCTTGTACGGATGATTTACTCGAGTCTTGTTGATGCAGATTATCTAGATACAGAAGAATTTATGAATGATTGTAAAATAGTGAGAGGTGTAAAGTGTAGCTTTCCCGAATTAGATGAAAGAATAATTAGTCATTCAAATAAGTTTAAGATTGATTCAGACATTAATAAAAAGCGAAGAGAGATATTTGAACAATGTCTTAGTAAGGCCGAAAGCTCCCGTGGTGTGTACAAGTTGTCTGTACCAACCGGAGGTGGCAAAACAATAGCATCTATGGCATTTTCATTAAGACATATTAGGTTTAATCCAGGAATAAGAAGAATAATATATGTTATTCCGTTTACAAGTATTATCGAACAAAATGCAAAGGTTTTCTCAGATATACTAGGGGAGAAATATATATTAGAGCATCACTCTAATTATGATTTTTATGAGAAGGATGAAACGGATTATAATATAGCAAAGCTTTCAGCAGAGAATTGGGATATTCCTATTGTTGTTACCACAAATGTACAATTCTTTGAATCTATCTATGGTAATAAATCATCAAAGCTCAGGAAACTTCATAATGTTTCTAACAGTATAATAATTCTTGACGAAGTTCAGATGCTTCCAACAGAATATTTGATTCCATGTGTAAAAGCTCTTGAAGAGTTGACAAACAACTATAACTGTTCTGTTGTTTTGTGTAGCGCTACACAACCTGGAATTGAACGGTTCATGTCTGAAAAAACTAAGGTTGAAGAAATTTGCAGCGACAATAAAGAGTTGTATGAGGCTTTTAACAAGACTAGAGTAAAGTTTATCGGAAACAAAACGATTAATGAGCTTACAGGACGTTTAAAGGGGATAGATCAGTGCCTTTTAATTGTAAATACCAAAAAACAAGCAAGAATGCTATATGAAGAGTTGGAAAAAGCATATGGGGAAGAGGGCATGTTCCATCTTTCTACTTACATGTGTCCTGACCACAGATCACAAAAGATACATGATATAAAGAAAAGGTTGAAGGATGGAATGAAGTGTATTGTAGTCTCTACTTCATTAATAGAAGCAGGTGTTGATGTTGATTTCCCTGTTGTATATAGGGCTATGTGTGGACTGGATTCAATTGTCCAGGGTGCAGGTAGATGCAACCGCGAAAGGATAAAGGATATTGCATATTTATATGTTTTTGATTTTGCAGATGAAGAATATAAGGTAAACAGATCCTCACCATTTGGCAACTATTTAGGGCAAAGACAAAGTATAACTGAGATTATGGCCGGTAGATATAAGGATGTTACAAGCCCAGAAGCGATGAAGGATTACTTTGATATGCTTTTCAACAATGCTTCACTTTCGGAACTGGATAAAAAAGGTATCGTGAAGGGACTGAATGAAGGTTATGACAAAGCACTACCATTTGATTTTTATTTTGACTTTGGAGACATTGCCAAGAATTTCAAAATGATAGATGATAACACTTGTTCTGTTGTAGTCAAGTACAATGATGATGCTAAAAAGAAGATAGCAGAACTAGAATATGGATATTATAGCAGAAAAAAACTCCGTCCTCTTCAGAAATATACCGTTAGCCTAAGTATATATGAGTATAACAAGCTAAGAGAAATAAGAGCAGTGGAGGAACTGAGTGAAAATTTAGGTATATTGATATCCGAGCAGAGTTATAAAAATAAAACAGGTTTAGTGATTCCTCAATTAGGTATCGCAGAATTTATGTAAGGAATCCCACTTGTTTTGCAAGTGGGATCTGTGCAAATAATTACACATTTATAATTTCAATCCACGCTCTAGGCGACATTTTGATTCTAGCACAACATTATTGATTCGGTCAGTAAATTTTATATTAGTACATATCGAGATTATGGTTGACACATTTATAGAACGACAAAGAAAGGAGGTGACACAATGAGCTATGGTATAAAGGTACTCGTCGAAGGTGATTATGCACTTTTTTCACGTCCAGAGCTTAAGGTTGAAAGATATTCATATGATTTCATTACGCCATCAGCAGCCAGAGGAATTCTTGAATCTGTATACTGGAAACCCCAGATAAAATGGAGGATTAAGAGAATTCATGTATTAAAAAAACCAGAGTTCACAACAATATTTAGAAATGAAGTAGATAGTAAAATATCTGACTCTGATACAAGAAAGCTGATGGAGAATAGTAGGTCTGCAAAAGGATATCTTGACACCACAAAAGCAATTCAGCAAAGGTCATCTACAATACTAAAAAATGTTAGATATATAATCGAAGCGGATTTTATCATGACCGAGATCAACAGCAAAGATAACGATACACCTGAAAAGCACTACAACATGATATTAAGAAGGCTAAGGAACGGTCAATATTTTCATAAAAGCTATCTGGGCACTAGGGAGTTCCCTGCGAAAGTAACCTTAATTGAGGGTGAATGTCCAAGGAGCGAGTTGGCCGGCGAGCAGGATTACGGAATGATGCTTTTTGATATGGACTTCGTAGACAAGGACAATATAGTACCAATATTCTTCCGAGCGAAAATGATTGATGGCATCGTAGATATTACCAATGTGGAGAAAGTGAGGTGATTTAATGCTACGGGCTTTAGTTCGTTATTATGAGATTCTGGCTGCTGAGGAAGACAGCACTATCCCAAAGAGAGGATACGGTACTGCTAACATATCGTTCTCAATAAATATTGACAATAATGGCGATCTTATCAATTTGACTTCGTGCAAAATAGCCAATGGAAGGAAAATGGTTACAAGACCGATGACAGTACCGGAGCCGGTAAAAGGGAGAACGGGAACGAAGGTAGTTCCTGACTTTTTGTTTGGGAATTCCAGCTATGTTTTGGGTTTTGATAATAAGGGAAAGCCTGACAGGATGAAGGCATGCTTCGAATCCTTTAAGGATTTCAATATACCAATCCTGAACAAAGCTCAATGTAATGAGGCGTTGGCAGTAATAAAGTTCCTAGGAAAGTGGGATCCTGAAAAGGCACTGGACGTTCCTGCGATAAGGGATAATCTTGACGAAATATACAAGGGTGCAGTTTTTGTATTCCGTTATTATGGTAAAGAAGATGTACATAATGTAACTGCAGTAAAGAAAGCGTGGATGGAATATAAAAGCCGCCAATCTAGCGGAACAGTTCAGCAATGCCTGGTCACTGGAGAAATCGACACAATTGCCGTTTTGCACCCGACAATCAAAGGAATTTATAAAGGTCAGTCAATGGGAAATAGCCTTGTTTCATTTAATGCGGATGCTTATGAATCCTATAGCACTACCAAAGGGAAAAGGCAGGGATTGAACAGTCCAGTCAGTGAATATGCGGCATTTGCATACGGTGCTGCGCTTAACACTCTTCTTGCAGATGTAAGGCACAAGATTATTCTAGGAGACACGACTGTTGTCTTCTGGGCAGAAACTGCAACTCCTATATATCAAGACATGTTATCGCTTTTTTTGGACTGCTCTCAGTTATATCAAAAAAACGAGGAGAAGAGATTTGTACGTTCCGCAGGAGCTGAAAAAATGGTCGAAACAGTACTCGAAAAAATATCACAGGGCAAAATTGCCGATGTTAATGAAACTTTCAAAAGAACAATAGACAGGAATATACAGTTTTATGTTCTAGGCCTATCTTCCAACGCTGCAAGGATATCAGTACGCTTTTTTCTCAAGGGGACATTCGGAAACTTTATGGAGAAAATTGTACAGCATTATGAGGAGCTGTCTATGCAAAAGCAGTTTGAGACGGATATGACATCAATACCAGTCTGGAGGATACTTGGAGAAACGCTTTCAAAGGCATCAGAGGACAGGAAAGTTTCGACCTATTTGTCATCATCGCTTATGCGTGCAGTTCTGCTGGGAGAGGATTATCCTAATTCATTATATCAGACAATTTTACTGAGAACCCATGCTGAACAGGAGATTAACTACTACAAAGCATCCATCATAAAGGCCTATTTGCTAAGAAAAACCAGAAAATCTGGAATCAATTCGTATAAGGAGGTACTGACATTGGCTTTAAATGAAAACAGTAATAACAGGGCATACCTTTTGGGCAGGCTTTTTGCTACTTTAGAAAAGGTTCAGAGGGATGCCAACCCAAATGTGAAATCAACCATACGTGACAAGTATTTTTCATCTGCTAGTACGACGCCTGCTAGCACATTTCCGATTTTGCTTGCTCTGGCTCAGCACCATATTTCAAAGTCAGATTACAGTACATATTTCGATAAGATTATAGGTGCAATAATGGACAAGCTGGATATCGAAAATGAGCCGTTTCCGAAGAATTTAACATTGGATGAGCAAGGAGTCTTCTACTTAGGCTTTTATCATCAGCGAAATAAGTTCTTTAAGGGGAAAAATTCGGAAGAATAATGGTAATGGAGATTAGATTATTGAAATATTGGAGGTAAAAAAATGAGTGAAGTAATAAATAACAGGTATGAGTTTAGCCTTTTCTTTGAAGTCGAGAATGGGAACCCGAATGGAGATCCTGATGCAGGTAACATGCCAAGACGAGATGCTGAAACGGGTTTTGGTATAATAACAGATGTTTGTCTTAAAAGAAAAATTAGAAACTATGTTGATATTGTAAAACAGGATTCTCAGGGATACAGGATTTATGTTAGAAATGGAGTTCCTTTGGATACTAACAGAAAATGGGCTTATAAGGAATGTGAGGTTACGCCTACAGAGAAAAATGGGAAAATCACGACAGAGGAACCAGCGAAAGAGGAGTACAAGAAGCTTACAAGATTTATGTGCCAGAATTTCTTTGACATACGTGCCTTTGGAGCGGTTATGACATTAGTTTATAACTGCGGTCAGGTCAGAGGACCAGTTCAGTTAGGTTTTGCAAAGAGTGTTGATATAATCTCTCCTCAAGAAATAGGCATTACGAGCTGTACCTACGCAAACGAAGGAGAAAAAAGTTCAAAAATGGGCAGAAAAAATATTGTGCCATATGCATTGTACCGCGTTGATGGATTTATCTCTCCAAGCCTTGCTTCTAAGGATACCGGAGGAACGGGGTTTTCGAATGATGACTTGAAACTATTATGGCAGGCATTGATTAATATGTTTGATTTTGACCATGCAGCCGCCAGAGGGAAAATGGCTTCAAGAGCATTGTTTATATTCAAACACGAAAGTGTGTATGGAAATTGTCCTGCATATAAGCTTTTCGAAGCGGTAGATGCTGTTAAGAAGGAGGGAGTAATCGCACCAAGAAGTTACCACGATTATATAATCAAGGTTAACGAGAGCGAGATTCCTCAAGGTGTCACACTTGAGAGGCTACTGTAATGTCGTACAGGGAAGAAGACTATCTTAGTCTTTCTGGTATACAGCATTTTATGTTTTGTAGGAGACAGTGGGCATTGATTCATATCGAGCAGCAATGGGAAGAAAATCTGAGAACAGTTGAGGGAAACTTAATGCATAAAAATGCCCATGATTCACTCAAGACGGAGACCCGTGGAGATGTTATTATCACACGAGCAATGCCAGTATTCTCAAAGGAGCTTGGCGTTTACGGAGTATGCGATGTTGTTGAGTTTCATCGTTCCAGTGATGGGGTAAGTCTGTTTGGAAGAGAAAGCAAGTATATGCCTTGCCCAATCGAATACAAGAAGGGGAGTCCCAAGAATAGTGATATGGATTGTCTGCAACTGGCAACTCAGGTAATATGCCTTGAAGAAATGCTATGCTGCTCCACTAAGGCGGCATATCTGTATTACGGTGAAACACGGCGTAGAGTAGAAGTTCCTATGACAGTCGAGCTACGAAACAAGGTAGCGAGTGTGTTTGAAGAGATGCATCGTTATTATGACCGCAGATATACTCCAAAGGTTAAGCCAACAAAACAATGCAAAGCATGTTCGCTGAAAGATATTTGTTTGCCTGTATTGTGCAAAAATAAAAATGCGGGTACCTATATTAACCAAATGCTAAAGGAGGATATTTGTGAAAAAGCTACTTAATACACTTTATGTCACATCTGCCGACTCATATCTTTCTTTGGATGGTGAAACAGTAGTGGTACTTAATCAAGATAAGGTTCTTGGGAAAATACCCCTACACAATTTGGAAGGAATAGTAGCCTTCGGTTATACCGGAGCAAGTCCGGCATTGATGGGGGAATGTGCAAGACGAAATATCTCATTGTGTTTCCTTACTCCCAATGGCAGGTTTTTAGCCAGAGTAACAGGTAAGGTATATGGAAATGTAACTCTGCGTAAGGAACAATACCGTATCTCAGATAACCTAGACCTATCATGTAAAATTGCTCGAAATTTCATTATTGGGAAAGTTTTCAATGCTAGATGGGTGATCGAAAGGGTAACCAGAGAACATGCTTTGAGTGTTGACCGCGAAAGACTGAAAAAGGTTTCTACCAAGCTACAAAGCTTTACCAATCTAATTAAGGATTGTACATCAAATGAACAGATGAGAGGTTATGAAGGGGAAGCTGCCTCACTGTATTTTTCAGTGTTCGATGATATGATTTTACAGCAAAAAGATAGTTTTCATTTCAGTGGAAGGAATAGGAGACCGCCATTAGATCGCATAAACGCTATGCTTTCCTTTGTGTATACTATACTTGCAAATTACACCGCGTCGGCACTGGAAACGGTAGGACTGGATCCTTATGTCGGTTTCTTGCATACGGATCGCCCAGGAAGAATTTCACTGGCTCTCGATTTGATGGAAGAGCTGAGATCTGTTTTGGCAGACCGATTTGTTCTTTCACTTATCAATAAGCGCATTGTAAACGAAGAAGGATTTGTGATAAGGGAAAATGGCTCTGTAGAGATGGCTGACGAAACAAAAAAAATAATATTGACACAATGGCAAAATAGGCGGCAAGAAAAAATAAGTCACCCATTTTTGGATGAAAAGGTGGAGTGGGGATTGGTTCCATATACTCAAGCATTACTTCTTGCAAGAACTATAAGGGGTGATTTAGATACATATCCGCCGTTTATGTGGAAGTAGGTGAGTAGATGTTAATGCTGATAACATATGATGTCAATACTGAAACCGAAGGTGGTAAGCGGCGACTTAGAAAGGTTGCCAAAACATGTACAAACTACGGACAGAGAGTGCAAAATTCAGTGTTTGAATGTATCATGGATGCTGCTAAAGCTAGAGAAGTGAAAGCCATTCTGGAGAAGCTGGTTGACAAGAATAAGGACAGCCTGCGATTCTACAACTTGGGTAATAACTATAAGAACAAGGTTGAACACATCGGGGTAAAATCAAGCTTTGATTTAGAGGGGGTGCTTACATTATAAAGAGTGCGGATATGAAGCTGACATGGAAAACCCTAAGGACCCGCACCGAGAATAGTAGGGAATATTGTCGAAAAAAGCGTAGGTATGTATATGTACGATGTAAAGCATTCTAGCATTTGTACAATATGCTGCAATTATTAAGTAATGGAA
This sequence comes from uncultured Oscillospiraceae bacterium, assembly GCA_964512095.1. Classification (GTDB taxonomy): domain Bacteria; phylum Bacillota; class Clostridia; order Acetivibrionales; family DTU013; genus DTU013. Next base: position 4,064 of record CAZEIH010000031.1, on the reverse strand, counting down.
CTTAATTTTAAGCTATTTTTGCTGTCTCTCCCCACGCGGGGAGAGTGGATTGAAATTTTACTAGGTAGCTCGTCTTTACTCCATGAATCAGTCTCTCCCCACGCGGGGAGAGTGGATTGAAATTTTTGTATATCACCATAATTGGTTGACCACAATACGTCTCTCCCCACGCGGGGAGAGTGGATTGAAATTTCTATGTTGGGCATCGTCCAGAACATCAAGCAAGTCTCTCCCCACGCGGGGAGAGTGGATTGAAATTTAACTCTATGGATATTGTACACTTTTCGGGACAGTCTCTCCCCACGCGGGGAGAGTGGATTGAAATTGATAACGCACAGGTAACAAGCGATACGGTTTTTGTCTCTCCCCACGCGGGGAGAGTGGATTGAAATATAGTATTATACAACCTGGCAACCGGACGCTCTCTGTCTCTCCCCACGCGGGGAGAGTGGATTGAAATCAAGATAGGGTTGTAATCTTTTGGATATTTAATGTCTCTCCCCACGCGGGGAGAGTGGATTGAAATCATTTGTTTCAAGGTTATCAATAAAGAAATTTAGGTCTCTCCCCACGCGGGGAGAGTGGATTGAAATGTTCTTACTCATATAATGTGTAATCATGGTGGCTTGGGTCTCTCCCCACGCGGGGAGAGTGGATTGAAATCACATCGCCCAGTGCTAAGTCATAACAGGCTGTCCGTCTCTCCCCACGCGGGGAGAGTGGATTGAAATATTTTCCCTCATTCAAACATGATTGTCAACCCCTAGTCTCTCCCCACGCGGGGAGAGTGGATTGAAATTGACAATGTATCAATCCTCCTTTATCTTTTGAGAGTCTCTCCCCACGCGGGGAGAGTGGATTGAAATGAATCAGCGGTAAATATGCTACCGGAATAGATATGTCTCTCCCCACGCGGGGAGAGTGGATTGAAATTTTGTGTTCCACCTTGTAATCAGTCAACCTTTCGTCTCTCCCCACGCGGGGAGAGTGGATTGAAATCCTCACTTACGCAAGCAAGGAAGTTAAGGAACTAGTCTCTCCCCACGCGGGGAGAGTGGATTGAAATTGCTTTGTGATATATGTAATCATGGAAATATGTTGTCTCTCCCCACGCGGGGAGAGTGGATTGAAATCATACCACATCCCCCACCGTGCACGGAAGTTCCACGTCTCTCCCCACGCGGGGAGAGTGGATTGAAATCTTACCTCCCATCTTGTCTATCGCTGCAATGGCTTGTCTCTCCCCACGCGGGGAGAGTGGATTGAAATCATAAATCAACCTAATATTTATCGTAATTTTATCGTGTCTCTCCCCACGCGGGGAGAGTGGATTGAAATTTAGCCGCTATGCCCTTTTTGTTCTGGCTGCAGCGTCTCTCCCCACGCGGGGAGAGTGGATTGAAATTGGCCAGATGGGTCCAATATGAATTTGGTACATAAGTCTCTCCCCACGCGGGGAGAGTGGATTGAAATCATTGCTTTGACACGGTTCCAAAAGTTTTACTGTGTCTCTCCCCACGCGGGGAGAGTGGATTGAAATTACTTGCATTTTTATCAAATGTAGATCATATTTATGTCTCTCCCCACGCGGGGAGAGTGGATTGAAATTGAAAGGTTATGGGACAATCATCAAGATGTTTTAGGTCTCTCCCCACGCGGGGAGAGTGGATTGAAATTGCCAACCACGGCTATCATTGAGCCTTTTTGAAAGTCTCTCCCCACGCGGGGAGAGTGGATTGAAATCAACAAATCCCATTACCACACTTAAACTAAATAACGTCTCTCCCCACGCGGGGAGAGTGGATTGAAATTGGATAGACACCGTAAACATAGC
>CAZEIH010000031.1:0-2220 GCA_964512095.1 uncultured Oscillospiraceae bacterium | reverse complement strand
TCACCTTGGTCTCTCCCCACGCGGGGAGAGTGGATTGAAATTTTTGCCCATATGCTACACCCGCCTTTTTGCCTACGTCTCTCCCCACGCGGGGAGAGTGGATTGAAATTACAGCTGTTGCGCTCTGCAAGTCACACAACGTTGAGTCTCTCCCCACGCGGGGAGAGTGGATTGAAATTGATAAATCCCCAGCTTACCAAATCATTTAATCCGTCTCTCCCCACGCGGGGAGAGTGGATTGAAATTGCTAATCCTGCTATCATCTGCCTTGTTGATTCCGGTCTCTCCCCACGCGGGGAGAGTGGATTGAAATTGGAATAACAGCAAATCATGTTGGTATTGGAAGGTCTCTCCCCACGCGGGGAGAGTGGATTGAAATAAACAATTTCATTTACATAACCCCTTTACATAAAGTCTCTCCCCACGCGGGGAGAGTGGATTGAAATTTTTCAGTAATTCTTCCATCCGCATTATCCGCCCCGTCTCTCCCCACGCGGGGAGAGTGGATTGAAATACAATACGTCTGAGGACAGTCAATATACCTGTCGGGTCTCTCCCCACGCGGGGAGAGTGGATTGAAATTTTCTTTAACATCTGCGATTGTCGGAGGAAATTTGTCTCTCCCCACGCGGGGAGAGTGGATTGAAATAGAATACCAACTGCCTTTGGTTTGATATGTAATTGTCTCTCCCCACGCGGGGAGAGTGGATTGAAATCAATACTCTTTAGTGCCATATGTGTATATATCAAGTGTCTCTCCCCACGCGGGGAGAGTGGATTGAAATATCGCCCAGGGCTAAATCGTAGCAAGCTGTCCACGCGTCTCTCCCCACGCGGGGAGAGTGGATTGAAATCTGTTCGCAGTGCCGTACACGATATGGTGCTTTTGGTCTCTCCCCACGCGGGGAGAGTGGATTGAAATAGATGAAAAAACCTTTTCTTTTTTGATTTTAGGATGTCTCTCCCCACGCGGGGAGAGTGGATTGAAATTAAGTCTTGATGCCGCAAATTCAGTTATGGAGGCGTCTCTCCCCACGCGGGGAGAGTGGATTGAAATTGAAGAAGAGTGTGCATATTGCAATAAGGAAGTGGTCTCTCCCCACGCGGGGAGAGTGGATTGAAATTGATTATCTCCTGCGTGGGAGTAAAATGCTTACGTCTCTCCCCACGCGGGGAGAGTGGATTGAAATATCGTTAAAAGTAAAGCTATCTATCGAACCAGCATGTCTCTCCCCACGCGGGGAGAGTGGATTGAAATCTAAAACTTGCCAGTTCGTGAATTCTTTCAAGTCGTCTCTCCCCACGCGGGGAGAGTGGATTGAAATTTCTGTGCCTTGCTATACTACTGTATTATTTATTTGTCTCTCCCCACGCGGGGAGAGTGGATTGAAATGGGATAATATGCGGTATTGTTTTGTGTTGCTTTGTCTCTCCCCACGCGGGGAGAGTGGATTGAAATTACTTGCAAAGGTAAAAAGCAAAGGACTAGCTTAGTCTCTCCCCACGCGGGGAGAGTGGATTGAAATCAAACCCGCTAATATCAATACTTTGAGCAGGTTTAGTCTCTCCCCACGCGGGGAGAGTGGATTGAAATGATGTGGATAAGCAGTAACACAGTGAGCAAAAATGTCTCTCCCCACGCGGGGAGAGTGGATTGAAATCACTATACCAGTAAAACTTTTTTTGACTCTTTGAGTCTCTCCCCACGCGGGGAGAGTGGATTGAAATAAGTGGGTTTATTAATAATCAAAACCAGATAAGTCGTCTCTCCCCACGCGGGGAGAGTGGATTGAAATTTCTCTTGTCATTTTAAAATTATCCATATAACACGTCTCTCCCCACGCGGGGAGAGTGGATTGAAATAATTGCTAATAACGCAATTATTACACTGCTTAATGTCTCTCCCCACGCGGGGAGAGTGGATTGAAATTCATATTTACATTTGCTGATTTGAACATTTTATTTGTCTCTCCCCACGCGGGGAGAGTGGATTGAAATCAGGTCGATGTCAAGGAAGGTTGGCCACCGGTGCGTCTCTCCCCACGCGGGGAGAGTGGATTGAAATCTCGTTATATTTGTTTACAGATCCTCTTATGCGTCTCTCCCCACGCGGGGAGAGTGGATTGAAATGTAAGTAGCATTAATGAATAATGTACTTGTATTACGTCTCTCCCCACGCGGGGAGAGTGGATTGAAATGCTTTACTGGGAGCGAAATATA
>CAZEIH010000030.1:0-32699 GCA_964512095.1 uncultured Oscillospiraceae bacterium | reverse complement strand
AAGTCGCTACTTGGCATAATATATGAGGCAAATATGAAAAAGGCAGAAACGTCCCCGTCCCTTGAAACGTCCCCGTCCCTTGAAACGTCCCCGTCCCTTTCGTCCCTTCCGTCCCCCTCAACCATAATGGCTCTAGCCATTGAGTATCTCACTCAAAGCAGAAACAAGTATTTCGTTTTGATCATGTAGTTTAACTGCGATTCGATAATAGTTTTCATCCAAACCCGAAAAATCTGGGCACCATCGTATCATGATACCCTGTTTAAGCAAAGGTTCGTACAACGGAATACTACTTCGCAATAATAAGAAATTTGCATCTGTCGGATACGTCTGAAAACCGCTATCTCCCAATTGCTGCGATGAAAAATTTGCATCTGTCGCATAAGCCTGGAAACCGATGTCTTCTAAGGCCTTCAACAAATTATCTCGTTCTGACTGTATAAACAAGCGTACCTGTTGTTCCTCATCACTGCATCTAAGTGCGGCCAATCCGGCAATCTGTGCAACGGATGATACATTCCAGCACTGGCCAAAGTTACCTATTCTTTCTAAAAGCTCCGCATTGTCGGAAAGCATATAACCCAATCTAAGGCCTGCCATGGCATAAATCTTTGTAAATGCCCTAATTACAATCAGGCTTGCATAAGTACTAATTTGCGGAACAACAGATTTCCCAATTGTAAAAGGTAAAAAGCACTCATCCACAACAGCTATAGTACCTGTTTCTTCACAGCGCCTTAGTATACGCTCAATCAAATCATACTCAACCAGGCGTCCTGTGGGGTTGTTGGGATTACAAAGGAACAACATTCCAACGTTAGGGGAAATATCTTCGCAAATCGCCTCCGTAAGGGCAAAGCCATCCTCCGAATGTAGCGTATGTTCAATAATGTTCGCTCCAGACAATAAAGCCGCACGGGCATAGTCTGTAAAAGCAGGTGCACACACCAGTACCCGGCTTGACCGTTGCGACATACATAGGCGATAAATGAGGTCTGCTGCGCCATTGCCACACAATATGTTTTCCACAGCAACAGACTCTTTTTGTGCAATAGCAGTGCGTAACTTTCGGCAGTACGGGTCCGGATAACTCTCATAGTCTGATGTATGTGAGACAATCGCCTGCTTTACGAGCTCAGGCATTCCGAAGGGGTTGATATTAACAGAAAAATCCAGCCTTACATCATTAGAAAACACATTACCACCATGGGTATAAGCCTGCAAGGACGCCACCTCCTACAAAAATAATACGAACTAGAATGCTAAATATAAGCATAAGGAAAGTCGCAGTATACATCAGCCGATTTGTGCGCGGGATATCTTCAGGCTCAATAGCTCGCAACCCATCACCGATAAATGGTTTTGTGTGCAATTTCCCAAAATAATGGGCGTCTCCTGCAAGCTGCACGCCCAGTGCTCCAGCCACAACCGCTTCAGTCTGAGCTGAATTAGGGCTGGCGTGGTTTCTTCTATCTCGCAGATAGACACGTTTTGCATTCTCCACATCCATACCACAGATATAAGTTGCAGCTATCATCAGTTGTGCTGCAAGACGAGCAGGCACAAAATTAAGCGCATCGTCCAATCTTGCGGCTGCCCTGCCAAAGTTGATGTACTTACTGCTCTTATAGCCCACCATAGAATCCATTGTGTTGACCGCCTTATATAGACATCCCAACACCGCCCCGCCCATGGTTATGTATAATAAAGGCGCAATCACCCCATCGGAAGTGTTTTCCGCCACTGTTTCTACAACGGCTTTCGTTATGCCTTCTTCGTCAAGCTTTTCCGTATCTCGCCCAACGATCATGCTTAATGCCTGCCGTGCATTACCAATGTCACTGGCAATCAAGTGTTCATAGACTTTTGAGCTTTCCTTTCGGAGACTTTTTGCTGCAAGGAGCTGATAGATGAGCAGTGCTTCTAAGGCCATTCCCAGCCATGACGAATATTTATAGGCAAGTATCAGAATAAAAAGCGGCAATCCTGTACAAATAGCCAACATGAATATTACCAATAGCAAACCGCCCCTTCGCTCACCGCAATCTGTTTTTGGTAAACACCTTCGTAGCACCCTTTCCAGGCCTGAAATCAGTTTTCCCATGCTAACCACGATATGTGGAAATCCATGGGGGTCACCAAATAATAAGTCCAGCCCAAAACCTATAGCAAAGGCGGCAAGGCTATATGTTAACATAAGACTTTCCCCTTCGGGATGTGCTTTTTCATACGGACCTCCTCGTTATTCCCATTATTCCAGCTTACTTCACATCCATGCGTAGACCTACACCCTTAGAACCTACCACATTATTCCCATTATTCCAGCTTGCTGCGCATCCATGCGTAGACCGACATCCATAGGTCACACCGCGTTACCCCCATTGTTCCAGATTACTTCGCATCCATGCATAAACATCCATAGAATAAACCGCTTCAAGATTTCCCGCAGTCAGCACCTGGCCAATCTCTCCTGATGCCTTAAGCTTTCCCCTGTCAAGCAGCAGTGCTTGTTTACCATATGCCTTGGCAAGGCTCAAGTCATGCACCACCGATATAACTGCCCGCCCTGGAGTTTTAAGCCACTGCTGTATCAAGGCAAATGTCTGTTTCTGATAGAGGAGATCCAAGTGGTTCGTCGGTTCGTCCAGCATGAGTAGCCTAGGGTTTTGTGCAAAAAGCTGTGCCAGAAACACGCGCTGCAATTCGCCGCCTGAGAGCGTTAAAACCGACTGATTAAGTAGTGGACCAAGTCCCGTCATTTCGATTGCATCTAAAATGTACCGTTCATCCTCTTCACTCTGGCGAGAAAATATGCCAGGAGCGTAAGAATAACGTCCCAGCCGGATAATTTCCTGTACCGTAAAGGAATAGTTGGTAAAATTGTTTTGAGCCAGAATGCCAATAATTTTCCCTCGCTCATGAGGTTTGTATTTTTCAATGTTCTTATTGTCAAATAACACTTCCCCTGTGTAGGGCGCACCTTGCGAAATAGCATTGATAATGGTGCTTTTGCCTGCCCCATTGGGTCCTACAATCATCAGCCATTGCCCTTCATTGACAAAGAAGCTCACCTTGTCGATAATTTTTAGGCTTCCGTACTGTACTGTCAGATTCTTTACTTCAAGCATGGCTTTTCCTCCTTGAAGTATAAAATATATAGACGAACAATATTGCACCGATAAAGGACGTGACTACACCGATAGGCAACTCCAACGGGTTTAATAATGTGCGTGCAACCACGTCTGCAAGCATCAGGAAAATTGCTCCCGCGAATAGTGATGCAGGAAGAAGTCTTTTGTGATTTGGCCCTGTAATCATACGCACCATATGTGGTGTCACCAATCCAACAAAGCCGATTGCTCCACCTATAGATACACACACACCTATAAGTCCGGAAACAGATATCATAATAATGAGCTTGACTCTTTTGACATTCACACCTATGTGGCGGGCATTTTCTTCGCCAATAGCGAATGCGTTTAATTCGCGCATATGCAGAACAATCACTCCACCGAATATCACCAAGGCTATCAAAAGTATCAGCGCATTGTCAAAACTGCTTCCAGATAAGCTTCCCATTGTCCAGAATGTAATGTGCTTAACTCTGTCTGATGCAAATGTAATGATGAGAGACAATATGCTTGAAACAAACATGGAATATATTACTCCGATGAGAATTATCGTATTAGTTGATAGTGTAAAATCCAGTTTATAAGCAAGGGTAAGAATCACGACAAGGGATATAAACGCAAATGCTATCGCCATTACCATAGTTCCTGCAAAAGGAAGTGAAGGCATCGTAATCCCAAACGCTATGGCAATAACCGCGCCCAATGATGCGCCGGATGACACCCCAAGTGTGGAGCCGTCCGCCAACGGATTGCGCAGTAGCCCTTGCATTGCTCCACCGCAAAGTGAAAGCGATGCACCTGTAAGCGCAACGCAAATGATACGCGGTAACCGAACTGATAGTATGATGGATGGCGATGCTATAGTCTCCGCAATAGGGATACCCCAAACACAGTTCCATACAGCAGTCACTGTGTCGCCTATCGGAACACTAACGCTGCCTAAAGAGACACAAAGCGCAAAAGTAATAAGCGTGACTCCTGCAAATATAACATATTCATAGATGTGGAAACCTTCTTGTTTTTTTATCACTAAATCCCCCAATTCAACTATAGCAGGGGATGGTATTCATCCCCCTATAGTCACCGCGTGCCGCGCCTTATTGACTTATGCGGCATCATCCTGCACAACTAATTCATTAATAAAATCATGTAACAATTTTGCACCGTCGGCTAAGCGTGGAGCAGGGCGGGAAAGCTCATTATTCTGAAGGTTGAGTATCGCTCCATTTTTAACGGCAGTGATGTTTTCCCAACCCTTCCGTCCCATAATCTCTTCATCAGGCTTCGGACCCTCGCCAAAATACATCGCAATAGACACGATATAGTCCGGGTTACGTTGAAGTACCTGTTCTTCAGAAATCTCACCCCAGCCGTTTACGTCAGCAAAGCAATTTTTTAGGCCAATCATTTCGGCGATCTCATTCATAAAGGTACTGCTTCCTGCCGTCCACAGCCCGTATTCAATAGGTGAAACCTCAAAATAGACAGTTTTTTCTTCGCCACCTGCAGCTTTTACAGAAACACTGTTAAATGTTTCTGTCATCGAATTGATGACAGCTTCCGCCTCGGCGTCCTTGTTCATCAGCTTGCCAATCATGGCAATGGAAGTATACACGCCCTCAATGTCCTTAGCATCGGAAACAACCACCTTGATTCCGGCTGCTTCAAGCGCTGCAACCTGTTCTTTAGTTTGTGACATGGTGCTCATCAGTAACACCTGAGGTTTCAGGCTGATGATCTGTTCCAGATTAGTATTGGCGCCCGATTGTACTACAGGCACCTTCAAAACATCCTGTGGGAAATCACAGTATTCATCGCGACCGACGAGGGATTCTCCTGCGCCAATAGCATAGAGAATTTCACAGTCGGAAGATGTCAGCGCAACAATCCGCGTAGCCGGTTTTTCTAATCTGATTTCACGGCCCATCATATCAGTGACTGTGATAGAGGTATCCTTAGGTTTCTGAGTTGATTCCGGTGTGGACGCTGGTGTAGATCCCGGTGTGGACGCTGGTGTAGATCCCGGTGTGGATCCTGATGTAGATCCCGGTGTAGACCCTGGTGTAGATCCCGGTGTAGATTCCTGAGCTGGTCCTACAGTCTGCGTCTTATCGGACGCACCTTCTGATAATGATTCATTCTCCCTTGCGCACCCAGCAAAAATAGATGACAGCATAAGGATGCAGATCAGTACTGCGATTGTTTTTTTGCATTTCATATTCAGAAAGCCCCTTTCTAATAATTCAAATGAATTCATGGAAGGAGCAAATTAAAAAGCTCCCCAAATACAGGGAGCAATAAAATTCTATATTAACAATAGCTCGCCCCGCCCCCAAGTGGTAAATGTGTAAGCAGGTCTCCCGACTTAGCTTCATCCTACAGAGCACCTTCCCGCATATTTGCAGTGGCTTATTGCTCTTTCGTCAGCTTCACGGTTATTGGGATAGCCCGGAAATCTCATCCGAATTCCCTCGGTGCGTTACCGCCCCGGCGCTTTCGCGCAAATACACACGCTATATTCATTTGTGACTATATACTACATCAATAATTCGCAAATTTCAATAGTAAATTATCAGTTTCAGCATAGATGCGTTAAGCCACATCCTGTAAAAAACACCTGGGAACTGCGTATTCTTTCGGTCAATAGCTTCGTGTCTTTGACAGTTGAGAATTGAAAAACCCTAAATACTATGTATAGGTTTATTTTTTTGTCAATTTTTCAGATTACCATTGCACAATTTATCATGATAACTGTATTACAAAAAAAGTGGTAATGCCGTGAGACTGCAAATATCTCGAACAAAAAATGCTACTTCCCTTTATGTGGTCAAATCCTTTTATGCATATGGGGAACAATAATGGTGCACGGCTCCCTTATGATTGAACAATGCCACAGTCCCCCTCCTCTTAGGTGGGGGTTACCGATTGAAAAAGCTATCAGTGGCGAGTACAATCTCCCAGTCAGGATGCATGGGCGAGCAGATGACAAAGTCATCGACCAGCCGGCGTTGTTCAAACACCACGTTTAGGTGTGGCGCACGGAGTGTAGCGTAGGGGGTATGAGTCTACCCCCATTGGAAATTGAATGTCACTGACAATCTGATACATTATTGAATTATATTTATGAAATAATACAACAATATTGGATAGTTAAATATAAAGGAGTGCTTCTTGATGAAAATGTCAACAATGGACGGTAATCAGGCTGCGGCACATGCTTCTTACGCATTTACAGAGGTCGCTGCCATTTTCCCCATAACGCCATCATCACCTATGGCCGAATTCGCTGACGAGTGGGCATCTCACGGTAAAAAAAATATTTTCGGTCAAATTGTAAATGTTGTAGAAATGCAGTCTGAAGCAGGCGCTGCAGGCGCAATGCACGGTTCGCTCCAGGCGGGGGCATTAACAACCACCTATACGGCATCACAGGGGCTTTTGCTCATGATACCAAATCTGTATAAAATGGCAGGTGAATTACTGCCGGGGGTACTGCATGTGTCAGCCCGAGCCCTTGCAGCCCATGCCCTTTCCATATTCGGCGACCACCAGGACGTCATGGCCTGCAGGCAAACAGGCACTGCCCTTTTAGCCTCTACCAATGTTCAGGAGGTCATGGACCTAGGGTGTATAGCTCACCTAGCTTCAATTAAATCTAGAATACCCTTCATTCACTTTTTTGATGGGTTCAGAACCTCTCATGAGGTTCAAAAAATAAACACAATAGATTATTCCGATTTGGCAGGACTTGTAGATATGCAGGCCATAAAGGATTTCAGGAATAGGTCCCTTAACCCCGAACGCCCTGTGGTCAGAGGAACAGCTCAAAACCCCGATATATATTTTCAGGGCAGAGAGGCCTCCAACAAATTCTATGATCAGGTGCCATCAATTGTCGAGAGCTGTATGAAGGACCTTGAGAGGATAACGGGCAGAAGCTACAGGCTTTTTGATTATTACGGCCCTACAGATGCAGAATATGTAATAATTGCCATGGGCTCAGTTTGCGACACAATCAATGAAACCGTTGACTATCTCAACTCCAAAGGTAATAAAACCGGAGCAATAAGGGTCAGGCTTTACAGGCCTCTCTCAGAAAAACACCTTCTTGAAGCCATACCTAAAACAGCTAAGAAAATTACAGTTCTTGATCGCACAAAAGAACCGGGTGCCCCCGGTGAACCACTATATCTTGATGTCTGCAAGGCATTTTACAACACGAACGGTCCGAAGCCCCTTATAATTGGTGGTAGGTACGGCCTTGGCTCCAAGGATACTCGTCCCTCACAGATTGTGGCAGTATTTGATAATCTTATGTCCGAAAGCCCAAAAGACCGTTTCACCATTGGCATAGTCGACGATATTACAAACACCTCCCTACCGGAGGGTGAAATTATAGAAACAACACCCGCTGGTACCATTAGCTGCAAGTTTTGGGGCCTTGGCTCTGATGGCACTGTTGGCGCAAATAAATCAGCCATCAAAATAATCGGCGATAACACAGAACTTTTTGCACAGGCATATTTCTCATATGATAGCAAAAAATCAGGTGGCACTACGGTTTCCCACCTTAGATTCGGACCTAATCCCATAACAAGCCCATACCTAGTCTATAATTCGGATTATGTAGCTTGTCATAATAAGTCCTTCCTGTACAACTATGATATTCTAAAGGGATTAAAGAAAAAAGGCACCTTTGTGCTAAACTGCCATTGGGATATGGAGGAGCTGGAAAGCAACCTTTCTGCAAGGCTAAAGAAGTATATCTCCGATAACGATATAAGCTTTTATACCATTGATGCGGTAAAAATCGCAGGAAATATTGGACTGGGTAACAGAATCAATATGATAATGCAGACATGCTTTTTTAAACTTGCCAACATTATTCCTGTGGAAGATGCAATAAAATATTTAAAGGTTTCTATTGAGAAGTCCTATGGAAAAAAGGGACGAAAAATTGTTGAGATGAATAACCAGGCGGTGGACAACTCCATCCAAGCTCTGCACAGGATTGATGTACCACAGTCTTGGGGAGATGCTGTTGACGAAGGCAAGGAACCTGAAAATCTGCCGGACTTTATTCAAAGAATACAAAGACCTATGGCGCGCCATGAAGGGGATGAGCTGCCTGTAAGTGCCTTTAACGGGATCGAAGACGGCACACATCCCTTGGGTACAACAGCCTATGAAAAACGCGGAATCGCTGTCATGCTGCCTCAATGGCAGAAGGACAACTGCATACAATGCGGTAGATGTTCATACGTATGCCCTCATGCAACAATAAGGCTTTTCCTTTTGGATGAGCAAGAGTCCGGGAAAGCACCTGAGGGCTATACTACCTTGAAGGCAAAGGGGAAAGGCCTTGAAGATTTTCATTTCCGTGTCCAGGTAAGCCCATTGGACTGCACCGGGTGCGGAAACTGCGCCGATGTGTGCCCTACTGCCAATAAAGCACTGGTGATGGTGCCGTCAGAACCAGAAATGGAGGTCCAAGATGGACATTGGGAATTCTCCTTGTCCTTGTCTACAAAGGAGGACCTAATGGATAAGAAAACTCTAAAGGGAAGCCAATTTGTTCAACCTCTCCTTGAATATAACGGCGCCTGCCCTGGTTGTGGTGAAACTCCATATGTCAGGCTGATTACGCAGCTATTTGGAGATCGGATGATGATAGCTAATGCAACAGGGTGCTCATCCATTTGGAGCTCCAGCTCCCCCTCCATCTCATATACAACTAATTCTAAGGGTAAAGGACCGGCATGGGCCAATTCTCTGTTTGAGGACAATGCCGAGTTCGGATTTGGTATGTATCTAGGGGTGAACCAGATAAGGGAGCATATTGCAGACCTAATGCGGCAAAGTATGAACAATGAACTGCCGGAAGCAATTAAGGACGCCTTTACCCAGTGGCTTGAAACTATGGATGATGGTGAGGCTTCCAAAGCCACTTCGGCGAATGTGATAAAGATATTGTCCGAGATAGATATTAGCGGCAACCAGTTGCTTGAGGAGATAATTAGCAAAAAGGATTACCTGATTAAGAAATCCTTCTGGATAATTGGTGGGGACGGCTGGGCATATGATATAGGCTTTGGCGGTCTTGATCATGTACTGGCAACTGGAGCCGATGTCAACCTATTCGTAATGGATACTGAGATATATTCCAATACGGGGGGTCAGTCCTCCAAAGCAACGCCTGCAGGGGCTGTGGCAAAATTCGCTTCGGCAGGAAAGAAAATAAGAAAAAAAGACCTGGGCATGATGGCAATGAGCTATGGATATGTATATGTGGCACAGATTGCAATGGGCGCTAACATGAACCAGACAGTCAAGGCGCTGACAGAGGCTGAGAGCTACAAGGGGCCGTCGCTTATTATCGCATATGCACCCTGTATCTCTCATGGCATAAAGTCAGGCATGGGCACAAGTATCTCCGAAGAGCGCAAGGCAGTGGATACAGGCTATTGGCACCTTTACCGCTACAACCCACAGCTGCGTGACGCAGGCAAGAACCCGTTCCAGCTGGAGTCCAAGAAGCCGGAGCGCCCCTATAGGGATTTCCTCACTGGCGAAGTACGCTATACCCAGCTGATGAATGTCTTCCCCGACCTTGCTGAGAAGCTCTTCCAGGATTCGGAGAACCACGCTCACGACCGCTACGAAGCCTACCGTCGCCTCTCCGAGCACTAGCTAACCATGAAACAGGAAGCAGGGGAACAATTCTCCACCTTCGCCAATATGACAGCTAGGAAGGCTGATACCATTCGGAACCGGAGGGCAGGTATTTTCATATTCTGACTATATGACGGTTTCTCTGACTAATAATCAGAGAAACTGTCATTATCAAGGATCTCTACCGTACCCTCGTCCATTCCGGGTATAGACAACTTTTTCACAAGTCCCATACTTGACTTCGCCTATGGCTTATTTCTTGTTTGTTTCATTCCTGATAAAATTCGTCAAAATTCGCAGATTTATGCTTGAAAGAAACTTCTAGTTTTAGTACAATAGAAATAATAGTTTGCAAATAATTGATACCCTTTACAACCACTTACTGAAGCTTATTCTGACGCACTTCTATCTAGTTACTGAAAAAATAATTATCGCAATACATAACTAGTAACACACGATAAATATTTCTATGAGCATTAAATACAAACCTACTTGCACCTAATAACACTGCGAGAGCATGTGCAGTTGGTGAACAAATAAGATATCATACAAAATGAATGTACTGGTATTATACAAGCAAAGCTTATTTGTGCCCCTGCATCTGATAATTAAAAAACAGGGGAAATTGCCCCCTGTTCATTTTTCATTATCATCTACATGATCCTTGGCATTGTCCACCTGGAACTCGGATGGCATCGGTACCCTGGAATGGGATTTTTTCTTTTCAATATTGGCCCAGGCCGCAGTATCGTGCTTCTCCACCGGTACGCCAAGATTATAGTCCTTATTGTTTTTTTTCATCTTCATTCTCCTTCTACACAATACTTTTTCATATTATATAGTCTAGAATGAATTACAGATATTATACGATGCGGTGTATATTATTTTTTGCCCTCAACGCTAAGCAAGCCCTGATGAGTTCCGGTAATACACACGCCACCTTCCGCTGTCACCAAAAAGGTATTTTCTATCCCAACCATACCTACACCCTCTACACCAGCTTTGGGCTCCACGGCAATGACCATCCCCTCCTGCAACGGCCTATCGAAGCCTTTTGCCAGTACCGGAAGCTCGTCCACCTGGAGTCCTATACCATGGCCCAAAAACTTCACCCGTCTGCCTTTATAGCCCATAAAATTCGGCAGATATGCTTCATCCACATCCTTCATTATTGCATCATAAATATTCGACGGTACACTTCCCGGCTTTAGCATACCAGCTATCCTATTTTGTATATCAACACATTTCTTATGTGCATCCACAGCATACGCTGGAAGTGTACCTTCAAACACATATGTCATAGTTTTGTCGGATTGATATCCCTCATATCCACAGCCTGTATCAATAAATATCAGATCACCGGCTGCAAGTCTGCGCTCACTACTGCCCATCAGCTGCATTGCCGGCCCCAGACCATAATTGCCTCCAGGGCCATTAAAATAAGTCGGGTATAGTGAGCTTTCCCCGAAAGCTATGTGACCTAGCAATATCTCAGTATCAAACATATTGAACCGTGCAACACCCTGGTGTCCCTCTTCAACAAGGACCTTGAAGATGTCAGCAGTCAATTCGCCCTCAGTCATGCCCTCTCTGAATAGTAGAGGTACCCGTTCCTCAAGCACCCTTTGGTGTATATCCCCTGCCTTTATCATCAATTCCAGCTCATAACGGCTTTTCACGGATCTTACACTGGATATAACCGCATCCACTGGCTTAAAGTAATCAAATTCAAAATATTTCTTCAATCGCTCGCCCATGGCAAGGGGCACGAACTCGGTCTCAATATAAACAGTCTCAGGCAGCTTTCCCAGCGCCGCTGCTGCATCTCTGTAAGATTCTATCTGCCTAATATCAGGAAACAAAGACTCATCCATCCCACGTTCATAACTGCGCCTTACAAAATAAACCGCTTCACCATTTCGTGGTATAAATAGGAGTCCTTCCTGCATAGTTCCTGTGAAGTAATATTGATTTATTTTGCTTATAATAAGAGCTATTTCCCAGTTCGGAGCTCTCTGCTCCATAGCTGCTCTGAAACGCTCCAGCCTTGTATCAATCTCTGTTAACGGTACTTTTTTAATCATAGTCATCCTCTGTAATTGATTTTTCTTAATCTCATTACTGGTCGTGGAATTTGTTAGATAATA
Source organism: uncultured Oscillospiraceae bacterium (assembly GCA_964512095.1). Taxonomy (GTDB): domain Bacteria; phylum Bacillota; class Clostridia; order Acetivibrionales; family DTU013; genus DTU013. The sequence goes on along the minus strand of CAZEIH010000030.1, from coordinate 20,749 downwards.
TTATACTACATTTATGGGCATGTGTATTCATTTCCACAAAAGCAACCCCTGCAAAGTACCGCTTTTTGTAAATACCAAACTCGCCTCTTCAAATAATATTTGAATTACCTTCTGCATATTCTATTTTTCAGCAATATCTACTATACTGTTAAGCTTCCTGTTAATGGTGGTAGGTTAATGGTGGTAGGTTAATGGTGGTAGGTTAATGGTGGTAGGTTAATGGTGGTAGGTTCGTAGTGATGCTGTTGAACGTCACATTGTTTGAGCCTAATTTGCGCAAATTAAAGGACCTTGGGGGGTCTTCCACCCCCAATCCCCTGGAATCCTTTTTGTAGCTATAATTGTAATAAAAGGACAAATTAATTTGATTAATCTGACTGATAATAGGTCCATATAAAATGTTTCGTAACATGATGCTCAAGTAGGTGATTTTTATAGCTGATGATAGTTCTGTTGTATGTATTACCTCGTTTTCTAAAGCCCTCATCCTTGAGCTTTGTCGAGATATCGCCTAAGATAATTTTCATTTTTTCAGCATTTTTTGAATTTCCCATTACTTTTATGCCTAGCGCTTCCTTCTAATTATTGCAGATGTCTATATGTGATACATCGCATCTAACATTTTGTTACTATGTTCCAGTATAACACATATATAGCAGAGCGGAAATGGCATATCCCGATGATCATGCCTCCTTGCTTTCATAAGGTCTTGCATAACTGTTTTCAAGCATATTGTTTTTCTTTAGTGCATTTTTGAAGTACATACTAAGCAAACCGATCCTGTCAGCCAGCTTGTATATCACCAGAGTAAGGCCTGACAATTTTTCGGCCTTTGCCAGCTTTGCCAGTGCACCGCTATCAAAAGTACCATCGGTTACCATTGATTCACCGAGCCTATTATACAATCCCATGCTTTTTTTCTGCATCGATTCCGGCATAAGCCTCATTGCTTCACTTTCTCCCTTTATTATTGTGCCAAGGTAATCGGTGCCCAGTATTTGTGTCAACCGTACCAGATATCTTTCAACATGCCTGCTGTGATACGCTTCGGGGAATCCCGAATGCACCTCGAAGCCAAGTTTTTTCCCCTTCAGCTTGCCTGCGAAGGGCTGAAGCTCTTCAATGAAGGCAGCCACGATACCCGGCATGGAATCTGTATATAACGGAAATGTGATCAAGGCCATGTCCGACTCCAAAAGCTTGTTTACATAAATGTGATGCTCCTTTGTGTTCGCCAGATATACCTGCTCATGCTCTATATCTGCAGCCCTTGCCGCACCTTCAGTGATCCATTTTGCCACGACTGAAGCATTGCTCTTCTTTCCTCTTGGCGAACCATTAAATATTATCAATTTCATTTTTCAATACCTCCGCATCTCCTTTACTGACAGCACTGAATGCCAGTTCTGTTCTCAGATTGATTGCCATACGTCTATAGATAGTTGTTATGATTTCATGATCAGATTGCTCAGTATCGGCAGCAGCTTTCTCCGCATCTGTCAACAGCAGCAGACCAAGCTTGGGATAATGCTCATACCTTTTGTAGTGGTGACACTCGTTATTAAAAATCCCTATAAAGGGGTGAACAAGCGGTATAATCCTGTCACTGACTTTTTTTATGTATTTGCTGACAAAGCCCATTATAACAGGAGACATGAATATGGTCAGATCAGATTGGATCACGCTTCGCAATATCTCCGGCATCTGATCATTGTGAGGACACAGTCCCGGCGTTTTAATCCAGCAACTCCAGCATCCAGTACAATATTTGATATCCATTTTTCTTAAAGTAAACAAATCCAGCTCTATATTCTCCTTATTACTCTCTCTGTAAACTTCAAGCTCCTTTTCAAATTCAGTATACTTATCGCCCGTTATGCCGTTCAAAATGGTAACCTTCTTCATACATCACATCCCCTTCTAATCTCATTCTTCATTACATCATCCAAAAATCCTCTTTTGTAGGCAAATGCACCTATAACACACTCTCCCGTCTCGCCCATCTTCTTTCTCAGATGATCGATTCCTGTATTCTCAAGCATACCAGCACATATCATTGAAGCCAGTCCATGAGTATATGTGCTCATCATATCCAGCATGTCAGTAAGATCTTCTACACTGAATTTCTTCAGATACTCAGTTTTTTTCATCCGTTCTAGGTTTCTCTCATTGAATCTTTTCAATATATACAAGTAACTATTGTCCTCCATGAATAGCTTTCTGTATACTGTCTTATATTCTATTGCAAATTCCAACAGACCTATTCCAATATTGAGGAAAATATCTTCTGTATACTCCTTTTCCGTATAACCTGTCAAAAGATCCAGAGAGTGCTCCAATAACTGCTGCTTTATTTCCTCAATGTTGCTAAAGCTGGTGTAAATGGGGGCTGTCGAGCTATTCAACCGCGCTGCAAGCTTACGTACAGACAGGCTTTCAATCCCTTCCTCCCTGAAGATCTCAAAGGCTGTATCAATGATCTGTTCTCTCGTAAATACTGTTTTGGGTGGCATATGTACCTCCATAATCATTTTGTCACCATAAAATCGATATACTCGGATAAAAAAGTAACACCTGTTATATAACAAGTGTTATTGTAACAAAATAGGGGATCTATAGTCAATATATTTAGAAAAATTAATATCAACTACATTTATTAGACGGGACAATATACTGGTGCGCTCCTGTACAATACACTCTTTTTTCTGTTTGCGTAGCTTCGTTAGAATTATACATATTCAGTTATGGCGCGAGGTGGAGCGGAGCTTGCTCTGACAAACTTACACCCTTTTCATCGAAATAATGATGTGGTACACCGGCCTCGGGTCCACCATCATTTATGAAAGTATTTGTTTCTATTTCGGTTCCTTTATGACGGCCGCCGGATTTTGTTGACAGCAAATTGACCAAAAACAGTCCTTTCTCTTCCAGGCTGTCATTTATTATGTGCCCTCTTTATATTTTCTATTGAGTTATGATGTATAGCATCCTAGGAAAAAACTCCATGTCACGGCATGGATAAATGACGTCATTATAGATAATAAAGCCGGCTATGCTGTTAGATATTACGTGAATAGACCCATATATCATCTCGTTTAGTCCAGCCTGTCAAACTCCAGAATGCTTTACCCAATTCATTTTCTGCATTCTTCTTTCCACCTTCAATAACTTTTATTTTCAAATCGTGCTGATTGACTTTTTCCGTTAACTCATCCATTTTCTTCTCTAATAAATCTAGTCGTCTATTTGTATCTACTTGGGTTTCACACAATAAATCAAGCTTATCCTTTACTTCACTTTCCATTTTTATTTCTATTTTTGTCAACCTATTGTTTATAGAATCCAAATCACCTTTTATATCTTTCATGTCACTCGCTCCAATATGCACGCCATGTACGGCGCGACCTCAAATAAAACTCAAACAGCCCTTTGTTTCACATAGTATTAACATTGTGAAGTTAAACCACTTCTGAGTATTTTAATATTCTCCCATATCTTTATGCTTTTTCAATGTTGCTATCCAATCGTGTGATTTACCCTCAAAATTCTCTGGGTTTATAGGATAATGTACATTGTAAAGGTATCCATTTTCACCATATCTTCCTTGAATCATTTCATCTAAATGCACTTCGTCTGCACAAATATTAATAACTTCTAAGCACATTAAGACATTGGCATCTCCATCTTTTATATCACGTTCCCACAGATAACGACATTCAAGATTAAGAAAACAATCCTTGATACGTGGTGCATTTACACTAGTTGCTTGTTCCGCAGTTAGTCCCGATAATGTTATTTCATCATTATCAAATCCATTGTTTGCAATTGTTGCTATGCATTTGTCGTATATATCAGCAGAGGGAAAATTCAGTACTGCTACCCCTTTTTCCTTTATAGATTTATACATGTGTCCAGATTTATTTACATTTGAGAGAATTGCATAGAAACCACTAGGGCTACCGTTAAAGCATGCCCACGATTGTAGACAAGCATTAGGTTTGCCATTAGATTTATATGAAGTTGCAACAAATAGAGGTGATGGTATTGCAGTTATAAAATCCATCCACGAAAAACCATAAGTTTCCATATCTCTCATTGACTCGGGAATAGCTGAATATTCTTTTTTCATTAAGTATCACACTCCTGTAATATGAATAATTTCTAATTCAAACTTTCAAACAAACATTACCAATCAATTTTAAAGCCCTTCCCGCAAAATCGCCGCAAGGATGCGGCGTCTCCTGCCCCCCATTTCGCCTAATGTCCCGCCGTCGCGACGCCGCTGAGCTGTGACCCGCGCTCCCTGAAGCCCTTCTCCCTGGCGGTACTCGCCACCTGGGATGCATAGGCGAGCAGCCGCCATTGCCGGCGACCAGCCAGTATGTTGGGTGCGTTTGCACGAATTACCTCTACAACATACAACGGAGCAAATCGGTGTGGTGACTTCTCGTTCTCCTGCTGTCAATGGTATAAGACCGGATGACTTTCCCCTGGCACACTTGCGCCGACTGCTTTGTTCTGCGAAGTGCCATCCATCCTCCTGCCGCACAGCAAGGCCAAGGCTGGACTTCTTTTTTGTTTGTTTTAATCTCGCTTTATTCAATATATCTTGGCCTTAAAAAATGCTAATTTGCCTCTAATCAACAATATCTTCTGATAAAACTACTAAATCCCATACATATAGTTCGTATCGATAAAGACCTCTTTCCATTAGTGGGTCGTTCTGAGCAATTCTTTGTGCTTCCTCAAAATTTTCGGCTTCAAGAAGAATCATTCCTCCATCTGTATTCGAAAATCCACCACCTACGAAGTACCGTTCTCTGGCAACACTCTCCACGTAGGCCAAATGATCCCGAAAGTCTTGATCGGTCAGGTTTTTTCCCCCGACCCTATAATCAATTCTTACGTATAATTTGTCCCCCTTTTTCATACTCATTGTTCTTCCTCTCCAATCCCTTTTATGCAGAGCACTATTTCTCGCCCGACGGAGTCAAGGCCGAATTTTATAACAAATAAGCTATTCACATTGTATATCAATAAACTTCTTAAGTGCTGGTTTTATTGGTGGACTAATGTTTTCTGGAATTTTATCAATATCAAACCACTGCAAATCTAGCACTTCTGATTTCTGTCGTTTGATTGTTCCAGTAAGTAGAAAACTATATAATTATCTATTATAAGTTTGCGATAGCCCTTCCTCTTCAAGATTTCATCAATTACAAGGCTACCTGAGAATGGAAACTCTGTTAGCCTCATAATGCTGGCTTCAATTTTACCAAGTAATTCTGTTGCAGCTTTCTCTGCAAAAAGCTGATCGGATATATATCTAAATATCTGCTCTATATCTTCACTTGCGCTGGGAGTGAACATCACTTCAAACATGTTACTTGACATATTTCCCCCTTAGCTTATTAAAAACCACTTCTGCTTTTACGAGCGGCAGTCCTTTCTCAACTTGCGATTCAGCTTCTGCAAGCTTTTTATATACTTCCAGCAATGCAAACTTTCGTTCGTATGCTTCAATACTCATAACAACCAAGTCACCATATCCGTTCTTTGTAATAAAGATTGGTTCATCTTGTTTGTGACATGCTTCTGATATCTCATTCGTATTTCTCAAGTCTGTTATCGGTCTAATATGCGGCATAATAATTCAATCCTTTCACACATAATTATGTCTTTATTATGTCACAATCACCAAGTTTATTCAATATAGAATTCTGTGAAGCATGCCATATTTCAGCGACACGATGTCGCGTCCTTTTGCGATGCGATGTATTGCGTATAACGTCCCGCAGTCGCAACGCCGATGAGCAGTAAAGCCTCTAGATGAGCCGCACTAAGTCTGTCAAGGGCATGCCTGCCCGGCGAAGATAGAGGTGGGCGGTGCTCCGCCACCGCTCTGTGAATCGGTGTGGTGCACTGCTCGAGCTCCTGCCTGTCAATGGTATAAGGCCGGATGACTTTCCTCAGCACCGTTGCGCAGATGCATTGTTAGATGATCGTCAAGCGGCCCTCTACTCTAGGCTGTCAAGGACGACAGCCGCCCCGCTAAAAACTTTAACCTACCACTACACTACCCTTTTCCTATTACACCTGATCATAGTACTTAAATACTTCGGTGCTCGCTCCCAGTCCACGGATGGGCGGAGATAAACGAATGAACTACCTGATCTTACATTTTCAGTTGCAATAGCTATGATACTACGCCATTTCACGGAAACTCCTCAGCTTCAAAGTCTCTCCGGTTCTGATAGAAGTCTACCGATTTGAATAGTTCGAACAAATTACTAAGCTCTTACCACTTTATGCTATTATATCATAAATCACTAAAAATCCGGCGATATTCTTCGAACTAAAGGACCGTTCGAACCATTTGATGATTTGACTTCTATCAGAGCCGAAGCCATCTTACTGTCAAAGGCTGCCACGGACGGCAGCCGGCAGTATATATAAGACCTCAATGCCACTTCTTTACCCTGCCCAAGCCACGGATGGCTGGAGATAAAACCGTACTCTTCGGATAGGAATGATATAGTCGCCTTTACTTTTCTGTCGAATAGAACGATGTAAAACCCCTTCGCATGATGTCACCTAACGTCTCGCAGTCGCGACGCCGATGAGCTGGACCCCCGAAGCCCTTCTCCCTGGCTAACTTATAAGTTCGTTACAAATATATATTTTATTATGAATACATAATAAAGTTAATGCTCAACTTGCTCAGGAGAGCATTTTAATCAAATTTTGTATTCTGTATGTGCAGTCGGCTTCTCTATTGCTAATATTTTTCCAATCATCTGAAAGAGGAAAATAAACTTTATCGTTTACTTTGCAACCCATATCCCATTTCCCATTTTCATTTCTATTGTTTTCAATCCAATCAATCACAAAATTGAGTTTGCTTTTATTTCTGCGGTATGCTGATAGGATTTCAATTGCCGCAAGATAACGACTTGCTTTCTTTGAAGTAAAGCATTCAGGCAATACCGACAAAATAGCATTTCGAATAGGTCTGTCATATACATAATAAATGCCATTTTCATGACTCAAGATATAGTCAAATACCATACTTTCAGTTTTTTCAGTGAACTTATCAGCAACAAGCGAAACTTGATAAAATGAAACAAAATCTATAAATCTATCGCCTTTGGGTTTTATTTCGAAAGTATTCTTATATTCATTAACATATTTTGAATGGTTGTATTCGCCTTCTGAAAAGGCAGAAGATATAACATTTGCCCATTTGTCGGCAATTACATTAGCATATGTATTGTTCTTTGTAAATTTTCTTATCCATGTAGAAAGCATTAAGTCGGTGAAAATACCCCAATCATGTATTTTATCCCGTCTATCAGGCATTTGCTTACTACCAGCCAAACACATACTCATATAGGAAACCGTTTTTTGAATAGGTTCATCTTCAATCGTGTATCCAAGAATATATAGCCTGCGCAAGGCTGACTCTGTTGATAGAGGATATTTTTTACTTGGTTCACTTAGGGTATGAAAGTACCCCCACAAGCCATTGCTGTCCTGTTGTAAAATAATTTCCTTTGCCCATTTGGAATCTCTGTACATACAGTCCTCCTCGTATAATATGAATAATTTTTACTTCGCAATATCATACCATTACGTATTTCTAACTCTATCCGCCCGACGGCTGGAAGCCCGGGCGGCGTCCGTGTGCTATATTTCAGAGAACGTCTCAGCAGTCGCGACGCCGATGAACTGGACCCTCGGAGCCCTTCTCCATGGCGGTGCTCGCACCCAGCGAATCGGTGTGGCACTGCAGGGACGTTTACGCTGGGAGCCAAATCAGGGACTCAGACCATGTGCACCCTTGCGCCGACTGCTTTTTTCTCTGATGTATGGCACACCCCCAGCCATACGGCGGAGTCAAGGCTGGGTCATCTTTTTTTCCAGTTACATATTTTACAAAATTAGCGAACCAATTAAATTCGGATTTTGCTTATTTACGGAAGTGTTATTTTTGTTTAATTCCAAAAGCAATCCAACGTCCGTCTATATCTTCTAACACAAATTCCAAATTATTATAATCTGTCATATGGAGCGGACGAACAATTTTAGCTCCTTTACTAATAAATTCATTTTGTAGTGCTTCTTGATTGGTCGTAATAAAATAAGCATCTTCCCCATAACCGTAGAGTTCCCTATTCGTGTAGACTTTTTCACTATTTGCTTTAGTCAATACTATTTCCACACTATCACGGTAAAGGCAAATGTGCGGTTCTTTTACATCTAAATATTTAACAATTCTAAATCCCATAATCTCGTTATAATACTTAGCGGTTTCTTCAATATTCGGTGTAGGAAACACCGCAAGTATTGAATGAAGAATTTTCTCCATACATAATCTCTCCTTTTGTGACGCTTAATATAAATAGTTCGTAATATCAAACAAATATGCAGTTCCTTCTCTCATTCCGCCCCAGCCACGGAGTGCGGGGTGGCGTCCGTGTGCCATATTTCAGAGAACGTCTCGCAGTCGCGACGCCGATGAGCTGGACCCTCGTAGCCCTTCTCCCTGGCGGTGCTCGCCACCTGGGATGCATAGGCGAGCAGCCGACCATTGTCGGCGACCAGCCCAGCGAATCGGTGTGGTGCCTGCTCGCACTTCTGCTGTCAATGGTATAAGGTCAGATGACTTTCCTTCTTGGCACCCTTGCGCCGACTGCTTTGTTATGTGAAGTTTTGCTCGTCCTCCGGCCACACGACCGGAGTCAAGGCCGGACTCTCATATTCTCTCTTTTATTATTTATCAAAATTACAATACTTTTATCATAATCAAACAAGGATTTTCTTCATCCCACATCTCAGTTAATGTGATTAATGGTTCGAAACCAATTGACAAATAGAATTTCCTTGTTTTTTCATATGGTTCGTATTGTGCTTTTTCACTTAATGTTTTTACTATTACATATCTGTACTTATTAAGAATTAGATACTCTTCTGCTGAAGCATATAATTTCCTTCCGATACCTTCGCGATGATATTCAGGCAGTATTCCTATAACATATATATCTCCAGTAAGATCATAATGAGTCTTTATTGAGATAAAACCGATACATTTACCATTTTCATCAAACGCTGCCCAATACGGAAATTTTCTAACATCAGATGCATATTGGCAGAGTGAGTTTTCATTCCCAAACCATTCAGGTAATTCTTGAAGGACTTCATTTGAATACTGAGACTTTAGATTCTCGTCTTTTATTTCAGTAATATTCATTTAACAACCCCTTTTCACTTATATTTTCATAATCCCGCAAAGCCATGCTTTCGCCCGACGGCTGGAGCCCGGGCGACGTCTGACGAGCAAAATTTCATATAACTATATCACTTGCGAGCTTCGCAAATCGTACCTGGCTATTCGAGATTTGCGAACTATTTCGTAAATCCCCCTATGGTTGTAAGCATATTTATTTTTTTAATTCATTCATTATATAGTCCAGTGGACTTACTATATTGCTTATGCTGTTTCTCGTAACATGAGTATAAATCTCAGTAGTCTTTGGACTTTGATGGCCAAGGAGTTCCTGTATATATCTTAGATTTACCCCACCTTCAAGCAAATGCGTTGCAAATGAATGTCGAAGGCTATGCACTAACACGCTTCTTTTTATACCCGCACTGCATTTTACCATATCGAACACCTTCTGAACTGTACTGTCATGATGTCTCGCGCGCTGCTTCAACAGCTCTTGTGCCGTCTGGGATGGCAGGCACTTGTACCAGTAGTGTTCTTTCAGCCTTTTCTTTTGGTCAAACCATTCGGGGTATCTGGTCTCACCGTCATTGGTCCAGTTCTTCCGTTCATAATTGGCAATGTTCCACAGTGTTTCTGCTAATATAAAAAGCCCGGAAGTTGATAGTCTTGCCTGTCAAGAAAATGACAATATTCTAGGAAAGGATAAGACGCCCTTGTTTTTTTGTGATACTGTAACGAGCAGTATCACCAAGAGCGCCTTAAAGTCATTAATCCATGATAATGATATCAGATTATGAGCTTGTTGAAAACCCATTATCAGGTGTTTTTGTTAGGAGCAAGGAACAGAGCTCCTGCCCATGCTGCAATGGTACGCTAAAATGTATTGGAAGCCGGACAAGAAAATTCACTGATAGTATCGGCGATAAAAAGCTGCGGATTCGAAGATTACGATGTAAAGCTTACTGATCTCTGATGCAGTAGCTCGCCCATTAACCTTCATGACTTCTAAAATATTAATATCAATCTGGTCCATATAATTCCTCACTCCTTTGATTAAGATATTTAAGTATATTATAGTAGATACATTTAAATATTTATAGTTTATATTTTTATCGATTTTTTTAAATTTTGAAGTTTGGATTGCAATTATATTATACATGTGGTATATTAAACATATGTAATAATAAAGAGGTGAACATATGTCGTTAAAACATGGAATTTTAGGACTGCTGAATTATGGTCCAACCACTGGTTATGATTTAGATAAAACCTTTAAAGGCTCTTTGAACTTTTTCTGGCAGGCACAGACCAGCCAGATTTATCGTGAACTGAATGCTATGGAAAAGCAAGGATGGATCACATCAGAAACCGTTATACAGACGGACAAACCCAATAAAAAGATCTTCACATTGACGGAGAACGGAAAAGAAGAACTGGACCGTTGGCTAGCACATAATAGTATTGAGGAAGATATTCGCGTCAGAGATCCTTTTCTAGTAAAACTGTTTTTTTTAGGGGAAATCGACACAGCGGCAAATATTGAAACAATGAAGCAGTTTAAGCAATGCTGCGAATATGCACTGGAGAAAATCAAAGAAACCTTGATATATTGCGAAACAGAAGCCGAGCAGAATAAAAAAGCATTTTATTGGGGAACAACGGTATCCTTTGGTCAATACTACTATGAAATGTGCATTCGATGGGCAGAGGACACCATGATTCGATTGGAGGAATTGAAATGAACATTCTTGTTTTAAATGGAAGTCCAAAAGATGATAATAGCGTTACAATGGCATCTGTATGGATAATGAATGTACATATGATGGAAAAGATGATGTGAGATCAACATATGAAGAAAAATTGAAAAAGGCAGATATTATTGTTTTTGCCCTTACCATGAAGGATCGATATTTCTCCTCAAGATGGAAGAGCTTTCTTGATCGACGATTCAATAATACCCATCAACCGGGACTACCCAGAAAGCAAATTGGTTATTTGATTTCCGGACTTCTGTCATATGAACAGAATTTGAGACAAATTATATTGGCTTCGGCCGAAATCGATCAAGCAAATCTTGTGGAAATTATAACAGATGAATTTGGAAGCCCATTGGAGCTAGATCAAGCTATTAGCAATTTCTCTAAGAGATTAATTAAGTCGGCAACGTTTAAGGCAAAGCAGCCTAAAACCTTTTTAGGCGTTGGTGCGGGCAAGATTTTTAGAGACGAGATGTGGGGTAACCTACGCTTCATCTTCCAAGCCGATTACAGGTACTATAAAAAGCATGGGATGATTGATTTTCCGCAGTCAAAAATCAGTACGAGATTGACGCATCTTATTATTCCATTTATAAGACTTGGTCCAGTCAAAAAGCAGGTTCAAGATAAAGCAAAAGATATGATGCACAAATCTCATGACTTGGTTATTCAACAGAGGAAGCGAAACACAAGAATTTAGCCGAAATAATGAGAAAAGAAAACTAAAAGATTGAGAGGCGTAAAAGATGTTGACAGAGCAAATTGAGAAACTATTGATAAAAGCAACAAAAAAGACAAAAACGTTACAGTTTGCAATGGATTTACCAAAACTTGGGATTAACTATTCATACTCTGATACGATACCTAATCAGCACTTTCACAGTGCCAGTGTCGGTAAATTAATGACTTCGACTTTGGTTTTTATAGTTATTGAACAAGAGAAACTTAGTTTAGATATGCAAGTAAAAAGCATTTTTAGACAGGGAACGCTAGATGGACTTTTTGTTGTTGAGGGACGAGATTATCAAGAAGAAATCACAGTTAGACATCTTCTAGGACACACCTCGGGAGTAAATGATTATTTTGAGAGTAAAGCCTTTGATGGATCCATTTTCACTGATGAAGTCATTCGTCAGCCAAATACTTTCTGGAATCCAGATGCATTACTGGATTATACGAGAAATGGACAAAAGGCGATAGCAAAACCAGGACAAAAATTCTTTTACTCCGATACAGGGTATATTCTTTTGGGACTATTATGTGAAGAGTTACTGGGAGTACCTTTTCATGAAGCCTTGGACACTTATATTTTCAAGCCTTCTAGGATGATGGACACAACAATGTGTTTTTATAGTGAAGGGTTTGTTCAGAGTGCATTGGCACCATTATATATAAATGATGTCGATGTTCATCTTTTTACAAGTTTAAGTTGTGATTATTCAGGAGGGGGATTGTCTACAACAACAAGCGACTTGCTAAAATTTCTGGACAATCTACAAAATCAGCAATTGATAAGTCAAAAATCCCTCGATTTGATGGCCACCTTTGATCATCGCTATCGCCAAGGACTGTACTACGGGGTTGGTTTGATGGAGATTCACTTTGGAGAGTTTTTCTTCTTATTAAAATCGTTACCTCGACTTCAAGGACATCTTGGCGTTACAGGTGTTCACGCATGGTTTAATCCTATTACAAAAGACAGCTTTGTTCTGAATGTGGGAAATACAAAGGATATGGTGAAAAGCTTCAAATTGTTGATTATGATTATGCAGTTGGTAGGAAGGGAATACAAAAAAAAGCTGAGAAGTACATAAACGCTTAATTTGAAAGAGGTGATATAATTGACACATGAATTACATGTTGTTTTAGGAGCATCAGGAACTATTGGACAAAATGTTATAAAGGAATTAAAATTGAGAAACTTAAACATTCGCGCTGTTCAACGAAATAAAATAATCGAAGGAATAGATACGGTGAATGCGGATTTATTGGATTTAGTGCAAACAAGGGAGGCAATAAAAGGAGCAACTCATGTATACCTTTGTATTGCAGTACCTTATACGACAAAACAATGGCAATTAGAATGGCCATTCGTCATGGAAAACGTAATAAAAGCCTGTGAATTGACTAATGCAACTCTGATTTTTTTAGACAATGTATATATGTATGGCCCTTCACCATTAGGAAAACCCTTTAATGAAAGTCACCCCCAATACCCTACTTCCGAAAAGGGAAAGGTTCGAAAAAAAGTGGCAGACATGCTAATAGAGGCAGAACATTCAGGGAGAATTAAGGCCGTCATAGGAAGATCTGCAGACTTTTATGGAACGAGTACTAATTGCGCTTTATATATATCGTTTTTAGAGAATATGATAAAAGGAAAAGCACCTCAATCATTGGGAGGACTTGATATTGTACACACTTACGCTCATACAACAGATGTTGGACGTGCGTTGGTAGCATTAGCTCTTGATGAATCAACCTATGGTCAGGTGTGGCATCTCCCTGTTAGTAGACCAATTACAATAAATGAGGTCAATGAAATTTTCAATCAAGTTTTGGGTACACATTATAAGATTACAGTCATACCTCGAGGCATGTTGAACATATTAGGTGTATTTATTACATCTATAAAAGAAATGAAAGAGATGCTATATCAACTAGATGAACCTTATATTATGAATTGTGAAAAATTCATGTTGCATTTTCCGGATTTTGAAACCACAAAGATTGAAACAGGGATAAGAGAAATGGCACAATTTTTTAGATTAAAATAAGTGGGGCAGGTGCTGGAACTTGATTACTTCAATGCAAAACTAGGCATAGAGAGCGAGGTTTTTAGTTATATTCTCAAGTAACTGCAAGAGTATATTAACGAGTCGAAACAGATGAAAATATTTGGCGAAGGCTGCATCATATTTCTGTTGTGCGTATTTAGTGTCACCTTTATAAAGCTTTACATATTCCAGATTTTTTTAGCGTAATCGATTTTAAGTAAGTCCTTATGTATATCAGATAGTGCAAAAACGTCTTCTGCGCAATATTTCATATGTATGTTCCTGATATCTGTTAATATTTCTACGATATCTTTATTCGAATAAGATTCATCTGACCTGTAGTCCTTTAATGCCTTTTGCAATTGTATTGCTTCATGCTGAGCTATGTGCCCTGTAGGATCCCAATATATGATTGGATTGTTATAACAATACGTATACAAGTTCAGGCTAAGTGGGTCGCTGTATCTGCCTTTGTATGTATCCTGTGTGATAAACCGTGCTGTCTTCGGGTCGTAGTACCTGGCATTCAGGTAATAGTGTCCTGTTTCTTCGTCGTAGTAGTATCCGGCATATTTTCTTGTATTCCTGTGTCCCTCTGTGCTTAAGATAACGTTGCCAAATATATCATAGTCATATTGGTTCGTGATGGCGCCTTCACCATCGGCGATTGCCACTACATCTCCATGCCCGTTATATATATAATATAACGTATCCTGTCCCTGGATTGCAATCAAATTTATACCATTTATATAGCTGGATGCTCCCTGATCTGTCATCTCAGTGATGAGTTCTATCCCTTCATAATAGAAGTCAGTCCTGACACCGTCGACAGTTTTGGAGGTACGCAGTCCATTGTGGTCATATGTGCTATCGATGGTTTGTCCATCCTATCGTACTGGTATATTATCATGTTCCTTAGAAATCACCACTTGGACTTCTAATTTTTATATAGCCATCTTAACCCAACCGTTTTATATTACTCCCATTCTTTGTTAATGTATTTATCACATCAGCTACCTAATATTATTACACTTGAATTCTTTACTACCATAGCTGCAAAGTACCGCTTTTTGTAAATACCAAACTCGTCTCTTCAAATAGCATATGAATTACCTTCTGCATATTCTATTTTTCAGCAAGATCTACTATTTCTAATCCCTTAATATTATTATTAGCGAACCTTTCTGCATTCTCGCCAAAAATAATGATATTACCTTTCTCATTGATTGCCCCTGCAATGAAATAATCCGCCGTAACAAAAGTAATATGGTCTAGTTTTTTTACATAGTCTGATATGCCATGATGATCATTTCCCCAAGTTAACACTTTGCCATCATCTTTTAAAGCTATTGACAGACCTATTCCCGTTATAATACTTTCCACATTTCCCAAATCTTCAGGAATCGATGTTTCTTTAAATGTTGCCCTACCCCATCCTATCACTGTATTATCTTTTGTTAATGCGATTATATGATATCCACAGCAAGAAATATATGCTAATTTGGTCCGGTTTTCTTTGATATCATCTGGTGGCTCAAGATCGTAATCCGGGACGCTCCCCCACGAAACAAATGAACCATCGGTAGTTACAACAGCACTAGTATTAATGCCGGCAGATATGGATGCAACTTTATCAAGATCATCCGGCACAGCAGTTTGATTATCTGAATTATCTCCCCATGCAACGATCGTGCCATCCTTTTTTAAAGCAATATTGTGATAACCACCTGCTGCAATTGCTACTACATCATTTAAGTCTGCCGGAACATTGCATTGCCCTTTGGAGTTATCCCCCCATGCTACTACTTTACCATTATCTAATAGAGCTAGCGAATGATCGTCCCCGGAAGCAATCGCTATTGCATTATTGATATTATCCGGAACATCACACTGCCCTTTGGAGTTATCTCCCCATGAATACACTTCACCATCCACCTTCAGGGCAGTAATGTGGTCATCTCCAAAGTCTATAGATTTAAACCTGTCCTCTGACATAGTTATATCATTATTCTTCGAATGGTCTCTCTCAAATGTACTATTACAGCCTGTTAATAGCAAAGCAACTAATACAGCAACAAGAATCGCTTTCAATCCGCTCACGTCCTTTCTTGCAACATCTGCCTTATTCTTTTTTAATCACCATCATTACATTTCCAATCCGCCTTTCTGAACCACCACTGGGAACATTTCTTGTTGACCCGTTATACCAGAAGGTAGAACTTCCTCCACCGTCAAAGTTGACTGCATTGACCGCACCAAGCTGTTTCATAATCAAGGCCATAGTTTTCTATATGGTCCATATTTTTGCTCCTTTCCTGCCAAAACAGGTAGCCACTCGTGATTTACGTTTTATAGTGTTTTTGTTACTCGTCCCGTAGTTAATTCAGATTTTTGTTTCCCAGCCGTTTTTACCTACTTTCCGTTTGGAATCGATGGGTGTTAATTCAAAGTGACTACAGAATTATTATTATGCAGCCACTTTAGTCATATCTATTTTACTATAAGCGTTAGTTTTTCAACAGTCTGACAGCTTGATACCCCAACTTTGCGTTTTGGAGTCAGTTTCTCCAAAGCTTTGTAGCAAGAAAAAACATTGATATTTAGGGTTGTGTAGATGCTTTATATGCGTACTCTAAAATCTCTTTAACATCATCTAGAATAACAGAATAATTGCTGTCTTCTTCTATAAGAGATTCAACATGTGCTAAATCACCATTTAGATTTGAATTTTCATCCCAATATACATATAGAAATTCATCCTTGTCAAAATAAATGGAATATAAATAGCTGCGATAATGAGCAATTTCAGCAAATATTAAAGAGCCACAATTATCATAATATAAATAATATATGGTAGGTTCGTCTTGCACATATTCAAGTACAAAATAGCGTCTTACCAATTCACTTTGAATGCGGAAGTCTTCGAAGCTCTCATATTCAGTAGCAATTTGACTTTCTTCATTTTTTATTATCCACGAAACTCTTTCATCAATTTTTCGAATAATTTCAGTAGTCTCAACTGTATCTGTGTCGATATCCATATCTGAAGTGCTAGTTTCATTTTTTTCATCAAGTTGTACACACAACTCATCATCTGCCTTCTTAAATTTCTCTGAAAATGATGTATTATTTGTACTTTCAGGATTACTAAAATCTTCACCACTTTGTGAACAAGATAAAAGCATAAACATATTTATTATTATTACCAGAATTGTTAATATTACTTTAAACCTATTCAAAGTTTTCCTCCATACAAGAATTTTGTAGTAGTTAGTAGTAGATTTGTTTACTTAGTTGTATACAATTGATAATATTCTTTAGCATACTCTCTTCTTTTATCTGTTTCTTGATAGTAATGCCCTTTCTTTAGTTCATAATACAATATTTTATTATCTTCAATTTTATTTGAAGTAGTCGCTCCTTCAAAACGCACCAAAAATGCTTCCGCAGCTACCTCAACGGAAGTAGCATTACTTACAGCAGATATCCAATCACTACCCGTTGGTCGCACACCATATACATAATCTAATTGTATCTCTAATATCATCGCCAAATCTTCTCTAGAAATATTTGCTTCTGCTCCAATGCCTTGATTTATTGATTCATTATAACCATATTTACTCATGTCAAGACCAGAAGCTCTATATTTTTCTTCTAACTCAGTAGCCATTGTACTATTTATCTGAAATAGTCCCCAGTAACCGCTATTAGTGCCCCTGCGCAATGGATTCCAACTAGATTCTTGCATTGCATTACCCATTATCCCAGCTACTTGCTCTTCTGAAAACCCTTTGTCTATAAAAAAGTCCCAAACAGTTTTTTGAATAAATTCTTGTGCTGAAAGTTCAGCTTTACCCGTCCCCTTATGACCAGCAGCTTTCATTTCCCTATTGAATGCATTTCTTAAGGCTGCATCATATTTCTGTTGTGCGTATTTAGTGTCACCTTTATAAAACTTTACATATTCCAGATTTTTTTTAGCGTAATCGATTTTAAGTAAGTCCTTATGTATATCAGATAGTGCAAAAACGTCTTCTGCGCAATATTTCATATGTATGTTCCTGATATCTGTTAATATTTCTACGATATCTTTATTCGAATAAGATTCATCTGACCTGTAGTCCTTTAATGCCTTTTGCAATTGTATTGCTTCATGCTGAGCTATGTGCCCTGTAGGATCCCAATATATGATTGGATTGTTATAACAATACGTATACAAGTTCAGGCTAAGTGGGTCGCTGTATCTGCCTTTGTATGTATCCTGTGTGATAAACCGTGCTGTCTTCGGGTCGTAGTACCTGGCATTCAGGTAATAGTGTCCTGTTTCTTCGTCGTAGTAGTATCCGGCATATTTTCTTGTATTCCTGTGTCCCTCTGTGCTTAAGATAACGTTGCCAAATATATCATAGTCATATTGGTTCGTGATGGCGCCTTCACCATCGGCGATTGCCACTACATCTCCATGCCCGTTATATATATAATATAACGTATCCTGTCCCTGGATTGCAGTGAGGACAGCGAGCAATATACATTTTCCTACTTTTTGTCATCACCTTTGCCTCCTTTGAATTTCTCCAAAGCATCTGCATCTGCCATTTCACTTTCCCAGTATGCAAAGGAATCGTCATCCTGCTCTTTTTGTACACTGCTGTACTTGTGTCTATACTTTTCATAGAATGCCTTGTCTTCTTCATTCTTAAGCGCAATACCTGCAGAAATCTCATTCTGTAACATTGCCACACGCTCCTTTGCTTCTGTATCAAATGCCATCTGAAAAGCCATTTCATACAATTCCTTGGGCGGTATTGTACCAGCCTCTGTAGTTGAAAACTCAATAAGTACTTCGGGATTACTTCCCCACACTGCTGATTTCGCTGCATCTTGCGCCCATCGTTTGATAGTCATGTTCTGCAAGGCTGTCCACATAGGTACCTTCATTTTCTCGCTGTATGCCTCCAGCTTTTTGTAGAACACCTTGTCAAAGCTAATCATCATGCCAATAGCTTTGAGAATCATTTCGTTTCTTGACATACCCAGCTTGCTTTTGGCTTCGTCCATTGCCTCAACTGCCGGGCTGTCTTTTGTGAGTCTGATGTTGATTAAATCTGGCATTTATAAAGCCTCCTTTGTGATTTGATAATTCAAGTATACCATATTGTTTGCTAATTATAAATACATTTGTTGATTATATGTATGTATTTTTCTCATTAGGATAAAAAGAAAACCCGGCAACCATATTTTGTGGTAATCGGGTAAGGAAAGGCAGTTTCGTTATCATTTTGAATTTTCGAACTGAAGCTTATCTATTGTTTCAAATCGATTAGGTTAAATCGCAACACCATATAGCCATTCAAAGAATCTTGGTATGGAAAATTAAGATATAAATTACTTTTGTCCATAGAAAATTCTGTGGTGTTACCTTTGATAGATTCCTGAAATTCTTCAATGAAGCTAGAAATTCTTTCAGCCTCTTTTCCAGTTCCAAAACCATCTGTATAAGAACCTTCTACAATATCAAATTTTAAATCTTTAATATTTATAATAATACTATCTAAGTTTACAAAGTCTTTTAAATTAACTGACTTTCCAGTTGTTAAATTTATTGTTAATAGGCGGTTTACAGTTATTGGCTTCCAACCAGTATAGAAAAGGCAATTGTATCCGAGCGAAATATAATCATCATCAAATAAATAAATTTTGCAAGTGCCTTTTGCAGATCGTACTCCTTCATTTTTTTTATTTATTATTGAACTAAAGTCATTTAAAGTTTCATTATAATTATCTTTGAACAGCATCATCTTTAATTGATTATTAACTTCTTGTAGAACACTTAAGTTTTTAATATTATACAACTGAGGATATTCTACGTTATAATCAACTATATACTTTTTGTTCCCTTCCACTACATTTGAGTTAATTCGATAATTTAGTATTTTCCCATAATAATCATTATTATAGAAACTGTTGATTGGGGTAATTTTTACAAATGGGAAGTCTGATTCCTGTTGCTGATTGTTGGCACTACCAAGCTCTTTATTCTGTTGTTGATTATTGACACTGCGAAACTCGTTGTTATACAACAGAAAAGATAAAAAAACCAATGCTATAATAATCAAACTATAAGCTTTAAACTTCATATTACTCACCTCTTCTTACTTAGGAAGACCTAATTTGCTTCCTGTCAGTATTTTATATATTGTGTTTGTATTTGAATTTCTTTTTTGCAAACTTCCTGTATCATTCGAATTAATGCCATTTAGTACTCCACGATAATCCTTATTATCTGCTAAATTATTCAGGTCTTTGCCCGTAGCGCTGCCATGCTCCCAAAACCACCCAGCTGCTTCCCAGGCATATTTACCAACATCTATAACGCCAAGTTCTCCAGGCTTAATTTGACTAACAGGTTTATTATAAACTCCACCTATTAGTCGATATCCATCTTTCATAATGCTCTGATCCTTTATGTAGTTAGCAAATCTCTGATAGTTATCTCTGCCAGTTATTTGAATATAACCAGAGCCTCTAAATAATTCTCCGTCATTCCCACCTTTATTTCCCAAATCGGAATTATTAGAGTACTTATTATTAAAATAAGTTTCTGGTGAGCTACCATTAAATTTCTCTAGCGTTCTACTACCAAACGAAGATTCGTGTGCAACTTGACCTAGGAAAAATGCAATACGAAGAGGTGTATTAATATTATACTCTTGCAATACACGATTTAATTCTGCTAAATTCGCTTGTCTTTCTGATGGAGTTGAGCCCATATAAAAACCAAAATCATCTAAATTTTGTAGTGTAACAAGATTACCCGTCCCCTTATGACCAGCAGCTTTCATTTCCCTATTGAATGCATTTCTTAAGGCTGCATCATATTTCTGTTGTGCGTATTTAGTGTCACCTTTATAAAACTTTACATATTCCAGATTTTTTTTAGCGTAATCGATTTTAAGTAAGTCCTTATGTATATCAGATAGTGCAAA
>CAZEIH010000029.1:0-39030 GCA_964512095.1 uncultured Oscillospiraceae bacterium | reverse complement strand
GCTGGACTCTCGCGGTGCACGGCTGGACTCTTTCGGTGTATTGCTGTGCACTCGCAGTATATCGCTAGACTCTCGCGGTATATCGCTGGATTCTCACGATATATGGCTGGACTCTTTCGGTATATTGCTGGACACTCGCGGTGCATGGCTGGATACTATCGGTGTATTGTTGGACAATCGCGGTGTATTGCTAGAATCTTTCCGTGGATGGCTATCTTTTCAACTAATGGGCAGTATTTCACGAATAATTCGCTTCATAAATCTTCATTTATCCACTCATAATTGGCTGTCAGGTGCTATTATGTTAATGTATTTGGCGTTTTCTGGCATTACTGTGCCCATTACTTGCAAATTCATCCACTGGACGCTACATCCAGGCATCCTCATTGCATATCGCTGGATTCTCACGGTGCGCGGCTGGACTCTCGCGGTGCGCGGCTGGACTCTCGCGGTGCACGGCTAGACTCTCACGGTGCACGGCTGGATTCTCACGGTGCGCGGCTGGACTCTCGCGGTGCGCGGCTAGACTCTCGCGGTGCGCGGCTGGACTCTCGCGGTGCACGGCTAGACTCTCGCGGTGCACGGCTAGACTCTCGCGGTGCACGGCTAGACTCTCACGGTGCACGGCTAGACTCTCGCGGTGCACGGCTAGACTCTCATGGTGCACGGCTGGACGCCTCTTTCGGACACGGTGTTGGTCCAACCAATACCGTGTCCGGTGGAGCGCGGTTAATTCGCTTCGATCAGGGAATCAGGTGGAGACGAACTACACCTGACCAATGAAGCTAATTAATTCATCTTCATTCACCGCTGACCTATAGAGGTCGGCGTCTTCTGATGACATAGATAAATCGGCACACTATTTCTTCAAACTGGTGATGCGTTCCAGCAGCTTCTCATACATTTCGGTATACTTGACCTTTTTGGCCTTCTCCTCCTCAATGAGCTTTGGAGGTGCCTTGGCAACAAAGCCTGCATTGTTGAGCTTGCTGTCTACCCTTTCCAATTCCTTTTCTAGATGTGCCTTTTCCTTTTCAAGCCTTTCAAGTTCCTTTTTAATGTCTACCAAATCCTCCAGCGGTATAAATATCTCAGCCCCAGCTATCAGAGCCGACACCGCATCTGCTGGTACTCCTGCTTTGTCGGCCTGCACCGATATTTCAGAAGCTCCTGCTAGGCGTTCAAAAAACTTTGTTCCGCAGCCCAGAATATTCCTTTCAGACGCTCCTGCAACAAATATCAGCTTGTTCTTCTTGGACGGTGGAACACTCATCTCTGCCTTAATATTTCTTACTGCCTTGATGGCATCCATTATCAACTGCATATCCTTCTCATCCCCAGGGAAGTGCAGCTTCTCATCATATTCAGGCCAGGAGGAAATCATTATACTTTCATCCTCATTAATGAGATGCCTGTATATCTCCTCAGTTACAAAGGGCATATAAGGATGAAGGAGCTTCATCGCAGTGCCAAGAGTATAATTCAGCACCCATTGGGCCTCAAGCCTGGTCTCGTCTTCTCTGTCAAAGAGTCTTGGCTTCACAAGCTCGATATACCAATCGCAGAACTCATCCCATATAAATTCATATACCTTTTGGAGTGCTACACCTAATTCAAAGCTCTCCAGGTTCTCAGTGACTTCAGCTACTAAGGTATTTACCCTGCTTAGGATCCACTTGTCTGGCGTAGTAAATTTCGCCTTATCAACCTTGCTGAAATCCAATTTCTCATCAAAATTCATTAAAACAAATCTAGTTGCGTTCCATATCTTGTTGGCAAAATTTCTGCTGGATTCCACCTTTTCAGGTGAGTATCTCAGGTCGTTTCCGGGTGAATTACCTATAGTCAGTGCAAATCTCAGCGCATCAGTTCCATACTGAGAAATCACCTCAAGAGGATCAATGCCATTACCAAGGGATTTACTCATTTTTCTGCCCTGGGGATCTCTTACAATACCATGTATGAATACATGCTTGAATGGCTCCTTCCCCATATGCTCAATACCGGAGAAAATCATCCTGGCAACCCAGAAGAATATGATATCATAAGCGGTAACAAGGACATCTGTGGGATAGAAGTATTCCAGATCCTCGGTCTTCTCGGGCCATCCCAAGGTAGAGAAGGGCCACAGTGCTGAACTAAACCAGGTGTCCAGGGTGTCCGAATCCTGCTCCAGCTTTGTAGTTCCACACTTAGTGCACTTATCTGGTTCTTCCCTTGAAACTATCATCTCACCACATTCGCAGCAATAGTAAGCCGGTATGCGGTGGCCCCACCAGAGCTGTCTGGATATGCACCAATCCTGTATATTCTCCATCCAGTTGTAATATATCTTCGAGAATCTATCAGGCACAAACTTGATGGTTCCATCACGCACTGCGTCTATTGCCGGCTCTGCCAGCGGCTTCATTTTAACAAACCACTGTCTTGACATTATTGGCTCTATAACAGTGCTACACCTGTAACATGTACCAACGTTATGGCTGTGGCCTTCAGTCTTTATAAGCAGGTCAAGTTCCTTCATATCCTCAACTATTTTTTTCCTTGCTTCATATCTATCCATACCGACATACTGTCCTGCCGCTTCATTCATCCTTGCGCTGTCATCCATAACCCTTATCTGGGGCAGGTCATGGCGTAGACCTACTTCAAAGTCGTTGGGATCGTGGGCAGGCGTTATTTTAACTGCGCCTGTTCCAAATTCTTTATCAACATAGGAATCAGCAATAATAGGTATTTCCCTGCTCATAAGGGGCAAAACCACTGCCTTTCCTATCAAACCGGCATATCTTTCGTCCTCGGGATTTACTGCAACTGCCGTATCTCCTAACATTGTCTCAGGTCTGGTGGTTGCAACTACTATAAATTCGTCGCTGTCCTTTACAGGATATTTCAAGTGCCAGAAGTTCCCTTCCTGCTCTTCATATTCCACCTCTGCATCGGATATTGATGTGCCGCACTTGGGGCACCAATTAATTATACGGTCTCCCCTATATATCAAGTCCTTTTCATAGAGCTTAACAAAAACCTCCAAAACAGCTTTTGAAAGGCCTTCGTCCATGGTGAACCTTTCACGCTCCCAGTCACAGGAACTGCCCAGCTTCTTCAGCTGCTCAACAATCTTGCCACCGTAGACCTTTTTCCATTCCCACGCTCTCTCAAGGAACTTTTCCCTTCCTAGCTCTTCCTTCTTTATACCCTCACTAGCCATGCGCTCAACGATTCTTGCTTCTGTCGCTATGCTAGCATGGTCTGTGCCAGGCAACCACAATGCGCTGTAGCCCTGCATCCTCTTCCATCTTATGAGTATATCCTGCATCGTATTGTCAAGAGCATGCCCCATATGGAGCTGTCCCGTAATATTAGGCGGCGGTATAACTATAGTGTAGGGCTTTTTTCTACTGTCAGGTACAGCATGGAAATATCCCTTCTCCATCCATTCCTTATACAATCTATCCTCCACCTGTGTCGGATCATAGGTCTTAGCTAGTTCCTTCATATCATTTATTTCCTTCATCTCAAATCCTCCATTTCGAAGCATGTGTGAAACATGGGCGTCTCTATACTTCGTTGTTATTAATTTAATTTCATCTCCCCATGAAGAGAAGGGTGTTTAGCTTACCTTAAAACCATAATCAAAATTACCATCCCTGGCAATGCAACAAGCATGCCAAACAGCTTAACATTCACCGATGCCTTCAACATCCTGTAATCTCGGGCTTCCTCAGCTTCCATTTCATCCTCGTGCTCAAGCTTCACTTTATTATTGATTTCAAATTTCTTTACGATTCTATTTGACATCATTACTATCGCAAAGCCTACAACAATAATGATACCTGCTAGTATTTTTAGTTCCATCATATGCCCTCCCTTCCATTTAGCACTTCCATTTTCATCTGCTAATTCCAAAATAACACCATCAAAAAAGCCCATCATCCATACAAATTGGACGAAGGGCTATGCTCCGCGGTACCACCAAAATTCCCTTAAAGGGCAACTCATTGGAAATAACGGTTCCTTTGCCGCTGCAATTGTGCCTGACAATGTTGTTCTGGTTCGCAGCATCTGTCTGGCTTTTTTTTTGCAGAACTCCCGGACGACCTTCAGCGTTCTTGTTCCCGAAAGACTTCCCAGCCTGTGAGCCTTTCTCTCTGTATCGGTTTTTGCGATATTAGCTACATATGCTGTACTGCTACAGTGTAAAACAAATAGTTATCACAAATACCCTGTTGGGCAGATTTCGCTTACTCCTTCCGATCATTGTCTCTTTGCTTTTGACGTTTCTGTTCTTTTTCAATGTATCAATAATATATTAATAAAAAAAACAAGTCAAGGGGGTGATGCTGATTTTGTGCCGCTTCCCATCATCAACAAGCCTTATTTTGTACTCCCCGGTTGCACCTGCTTCTGCTGTCACCGCTGCCGCCACTTTCGCATCCGCCTCCGCTTCTGTCGCCGCCTCCGCTTCTGCTGTCGCCGCTGCCGTTGCCGCCGCTTTCGCCGCCTCCGCTTCTGCTGCCGTTGCCGCTGCTGTCGCCGTTTCCGCCTCCGCTTCTGCCGTCGCCGTAGCTTCCTCCACTTCCGCCGCTTCCACTACCGTCGCCATCGCAGCCTCTCCCGTCCCTTTAGGCTTTTGTATAACCTCTATCACATACACCGTAGATCCATGCTTATATGTTATTTTATAATCTCCAAAACTTTCAGGCACAGATGGAGAAACATAAAGGTATTCACCCCTTTTCTCCAACCCAAGGAACCACTTAACAAGGCCCTGATACATCCATCCCGCCGAGCCAGTGTACCAGCTCCAGCCTCCCCTGCCAGAATAATAATCATTATATGATATATCGGCAGTCATAACATATGGCTCCTTCTCATAACCAAGGGCATCCTTTCTTGTATAAGTGCTTCGTATTGGATTAAGCATTGTAAAAAGCTCATATGCCTTATTGCTGTCGCCTATCATCACAGCGGCAATTGCAAGCCACACCGCTGCATGGGTATATTGGCCGCCATTCTCTCTCATACCAGGATAATAGTTCTTGATATAGCCCGGATCTTTTTCTGTATTATTGAAGGGGGGAGTTAACAGCAAGGATACCCCCTCTCTTTCAATAACCAAGTGTTTCCACGCGGATTGAAAGGCTTTTTGAGCCCTTTCAGCATCTGCACCTTCTGAAATAATGCTCCAAGACTGGCTTATGGAGTCGATCCTGCATTCCTCGTTATCCTTTGAGCCCATTTTTGCACCATCATCATAAAACGCTCTAATATACCATTCCCCATCCCACGCATATTTTTCTATACTCATTATCAGGGCCTTCATCTGTTGCTCAAGATCACTTGCAAAATCCGTATCCTTTACATAACGGCATATGGGAAGAAAATCCCCCAGGATATCATATATAAACCAGCCTAGCCATACGCTTTCGCCTTTACCCAGTACTCCCGCCTTATTCATCCCATCATTCCAATCCCCGCCACCCATAAGAGGCAACCCATGAACTCCATAGCGTATACGGCATATTGCTTTTTTGCAATGCTCATATAAGTCAGCCTCCATATCTGAAACCTCTGGAACAAACATCATTTCATTTGTCCCCTCCTCTAGAGCGGGCCCCTTGATATATGGGGTTTTTTCAGCCAATATGGACCAATCACCGGTGGAATTGATATAAAGCGCCACTGCATATGGCATCCATAGCAAATCATCGGTAATTCTGGTTCGAACCCCCGCCCCAGTGGGTGGATGCCACCAGTGCTGTACATCTCCTTCTTCGAACTGTCTTTTAGAGGATTTAAGTATCTGCTCCTTTAGTGCTTCAGGCCTTGTCATAACAAGAGCCATCGTATCCTGGAGCTGATCTCTGAAACCATACGCACCTCCGCACTGATAAAATGCTGCTCTTGCGTACAGCCTGCAAGATATTGTTTGATATAAAAGCCACCCATTTACAAGAATATCAATAGCTTTATCTCTGGTTTCAACTTTTACAACACCTAGTAATTCTTCCCAGTACGCCTTAACCCTTTCAAGCTCATTATCCACATTCTCAATGGCATTGTATTTATGGCGAAGCGAGACCACATGTTCCTCGTCATTGCTGTAACCAAGGCCAAAAACCACTGTCCTACTGCTTCCCGGCTTCACTGATATAGATATCTGTAAAGCACCACATGAATCATAACAGGCTCCAGTGCTGCAGGACAGCTTCTTATCCAACCCCAAAGGCTCCCGAACAGAACCCTTCAGCCCAAGCACCTCCTGCCTATCCCCTGTATAGCCTGTAACCATTCCAGTTGTAAATATAAATGCTCTATGCTTTCGGAAATCAAAATTATATATGTTTTTGGCATACATGTAATCATGCTCATAATTATATGAAGTAACAATATAGGGGCCTGTACGTATACTATCAACACCCATAACCCATTGAACATAATATGTAAGAGCTAGATACCGCTCTCTGTCTGAAAGGTTTGTCAGCGTTAGCCTCCAAAGCTTAACAGGCTCATCCACAGGACTAAAAACTGTCAGCTCCTGGCGTATCTCTTCCTCGTCATGTTCAAACCTTGAGTATCCAAAGCCGTGGGTTGCCAGATAAGTACCCCTGTCCTTTTTTCCCAAGGACACTGGCGTCATAATTTTTCCTGAAATTTCATCCCTTATATATATCGTTTCTGATGAGCTGTCTGAAATGGGATCATTGGACCAAGGTGTAATTTTGTTTTCCCTGCTATTATAAGCCCAGGTAGAACCGGCACCTGTCTCCGAAACCATAAACCCAAATTCTTTATTAGCTATAACATTAATCCATGGTGCCGGCGGCAAGCTCTCACCATCCAAAAGAATAGAGTATTCACTGCCATCCTCCCTAAAGCCTCCAAATCCATTAAAAAACTCGTAATTCTGCATCATATTAAACAAAGGCACCTCCTTTATCCTCTCTATTGGGCAGATTCAATCTTCAAATCCTTGATAATACTTCTGAAGTATATTCCCGTTCTTTCTGTAAACACAACACTTGCTACCGTAATCAGCAAATCCACCTCTGAAGGAACAAGCTGATACGAATGTATTACAAATATACCGGGCTTATCCTTGTCACTATGTATCTTTAGCGAGCTTGTCATTTGATTAAGCATGTCGTCAAGCTCCTGCATATACCCGTATTTCGCATTGCTTAGCAACACCAAATCCACTGCAACGCAATTTATCCTCAAATACTCATACAGCGTTAGGACTTCCTTAATAATTTCCACTTCATTTACAGAGTTAATTGTCAGTAGCATAATGGGTCTGTCCCCTGAAATGCCAAACCTCCATAGGGAGCTTTGATCCTTCCAGTTTCGTTTTATATTCTCTGCAGGACCTCTATAATACCTGGATGGATAAAACAAAGGACTAATTACATTTTGATATGCATTAAGCTGCTGATTTGAAATGTTTAGGTATTTCAGCTCCATAATGCTTTGTAGTCTGAATTTTTCAACTATGTCATCCACTCTATAGGGAACACTCACCTCATCACTTATCCTAATCACATCCTCCCGACTTTTGCAAACACCGGTGACAAATACTACATTGACCTTGTCTCCTGGCTTCAAGCTCACACATGTGCGAAGGCTCATAATCGGATCACATGAAAATCCGCTCTTATTTGATAAGGGCATGCTCTGCCTTATCGCATCAGGATCCTTTAGTGAGTTGTTCCTCCCAATGAATCTCATCCTGTCATTCTCATATTCAACTCCCTTTAATAAAGCTACATTGGTCCTGACCATATGCATAATATATGGATTTTCACTTCCACCTCTCCTTTTTGAGATAAAGACGTCATTTTCTTCTATATATTCGCTTTCCATAAACAGTTTACTAAAGGCAGGATGGCTTGATTCCGCCATAAGGCTGTTACCAGCCACTTCTAGGTAGCTGGTTAGCTCCAACTGCCTCTCCTGGTTGCTATAATTATTTATTGTTACCTTTCTGATCTCCAAGTCATGGTCCGGGGAAAGACTTACTACTGTATGAGTCCCAATATCTCCATCAAGCCTGATGAATTCAGCCCTATCATGTGAAAACACAGCCTGGTACTCATCCGCCATAGCCTTTGACGGCTTATATGAGGTGGTCCAGTATCTATCCTCCTGTATATCTCTAACATAAATATAGTAGCCGGTCTGTGCATAAATGTCCGGCCTCCATTTGTGAACCATCATATCCCCGCAGCGGCTAAACCCGTCACCGTCAGAGGTTATCAGTATAGAATAGTTTCCGTTGGACAGATAGCAGACTGCCGGTATTTGCGGTGCTACAGATTTAATGTACCTGGCTTGGGTAATATCATCATACTGTAGCCCCTTCTTTCTAACATTGACAGTGTAGCCCTTTCTTGAAATTGAAACAAACCAGGTCTGACGCTTCTCCTCAAGGAGTGTCTCCGTGGCCTTGACCATTGGTTCTGCATGGAAACGACTGCGCATAATGCCATTGTTTAAGAAATTGTTAATTGCAACTAGGCTCATTCCCTGATGATGAGCCATGAAGCTTCTGACAATACAATACTTTGTCATGTTAACCGGGTCTGGCGCATTGAAATCGATAGCTTCATAGAAGCCAAATTCACCGTAGGCACCCAACTTTCGAATTGCTTCGAGATTTTCAATAGCTTCCTTTTTGGCGTATTCAAGGGCAAGCATTACAGCATATGGTGCAACAACAAGAGCATTCTTGTATGATGGCTGCAGACGCATCTTTGGCACACCAAAGGCCTGATACTGATAATTGGAATTAATGTCGAATCTGTAATACTGGGATTCTGAAATACCCCAAGGTATTTCCATACCTTTGGCGTATTTAATTTGCTGTAAAACAGCAGCCTTGGAGGAATCAGCAAATACCGAGCCATCATATTCCTTCATAAGAAGATTCGGCATAATATATTCAAACATTGTTCCACTCCAGGAAACATGTGCGGGAATACCTCTAACTACTGTAAGAGGCCGTCCAAGCTTTTTCCAGTGTTTTAGGGGAACCGCCCCTTTAGCTATGGCTAAAAAGCTTGTAAGCATGGACTCTGAGGCTATAAGGTCATAACATCCCTGATCCAGGGCTTTAGAGCTAGCATTATATCCTATATGGAACAACATTCTCTTCTTATTGAAAAGAGATGTGAAATTAACAGCCTTGAGCATATTGTCAATAGCTTTACACAAGCCGGAAATAGTCACAAGCATTTCGGAGGCATTTTCATTTTCAAAGCCTGCCAGCTTTGAAAGTGAAATCCAATCATCAACATTGTAATCAAGAAGTCCAAATTTCTCCACTTCAGCTTCTGTACGCTCTATCAGCTTAACAAGCTCTTTCATGTCGATACTATCTCTGTTCTTCTCATTTTCTGTCACAAGTCTTTCTATAACATAAAGCTCCTGTAGAAGCTCATGAATCTTCTTACTATAGTGATCTAGCCTGAATTCTGTGCCACAAAGAGCAGCAAGCCTAACAATCTCACCTATCAAGGCCTTGCTGATTATGGGCGAATCCCTTTGCTCTAATAGCCCGTTTTTAAGAGCTATCATGTCACCAAAGAAATTACCGCTGTCCACAGTAGAAATATATTTTGGCTCAAGTACCTCGAGAGTGTTGATATTATACCAGTTAT
Source organism: uncultured Oscillospiraceae bacterium (assembly GCA_964512095.1). GTDB lineage: Bacteria > Bacillota > Clostridia > Acetivibrionales > DTU013 > DTU013. The sequence continues at coordinate 29,368 of CAZEIH010000029.1, read as the reverse complement.
AGAGGTGCCCCTCCCACTTCGGAAGCACACTTACTGTATATAAAAGATTTTCTGCATAATCCATCACCGTGCTTAGAGTTTCAAAGCCGAAGTCCCTGGCTGATAGTATTGACAGGAACTGGAGACCGATATTGGTAGGTGATGTCTTTACGGTTACCTTATTATTCCCCTTGTCTACCAATTGATAATTATCAGGGCAAAGCCAGTTATTCTCCTTCGTTGTAAACCTTCTGAAGAATCGCCACATTCTTCGCGCTGTATCATAAAGGAAATCACGGCCTTTTTTTTCGATATTAGGGCCATTATTCCTGCCGCTGCTTACAATGTATGCAGCCAAGAATGAAGTTCCCCATGCGGCACACAACAAGCAATGCAATAAAAACACCAGGTATGACCTTTTAAATACAATCAGGGAAGCTATGATTAAAGCTGCCGAAATCAGCCCCCAGTGTCCTATTCGAGCAAAATAGCCCCTAAGTGTATTTTTTGCCATTTTCTCTACATCATCTGCTGCATTCCACATGAGCATATGCTTTTTAGTGAAGAGCATACGATAAATTGTGGTGGTTATAGCATTCAATGCATTGAAAGCTGAAGCAGGGATTAAAATAATGTCCATTATGGTCTTCAGTATCATAACGCCAATTTCACGCATCATCAGTGAATAAACCAGTGCAAGCTTGGGCCTGCTTATCTTATGTACGGCTACTCCCAGTAGTACTATTAGCAAATCCAGCAATGGATTGAAAAGCACCACAGGTAGCCATATCCAATATGTGGCCGGAGTCATGATTAGACTTAGGATTATGAGCAGTAGCTTGCTTACTGGCATTAGACTGGCTCTCATATTGTCAGCAATTCTCCATTTGGATAGCAAGCCCATATCCTTCTTAAAAAGCCAGGGCATTAGTTGCCAATCTCCCCTTATCCAGCGGTGTTCACGCTCCTTATATGAAATGTAACTACTGGGGAAGCTCTCCACTATAATGGCAGTGCTGGCAAATGCCGTTCTAGCATAGCAGCTTTCAAGCAAGTCATGACTTAGCACTCTTTCCTCGGGAAGTCTTTTATATAGAAGCTTATGAAATACTTCTGCATTATAAATACCTTTGCCGACAAAGGTTCCCTGGTTGAACACGTCCTGATTGATATCTGATAATATCATTGAGTAATTAGCTAGACCGCTGCTCCCTCCAAAAATCCTGGCAAAGGGTCCTGCAGTTTTGTCGTATATGCGATTCCTTACCATTGGTTGAATAATTGCATATCCCTCAGTAACTATCTTTTTCTCGTAATCAACCAAAGCACGGTTAAGGGGATGGTCTATCATTCCTACAAGCTTTGCTGCATTGTCTCTGATAAGATCAGAATCTGCGTCCAATGTTATTACGTATTTGCAGGTCCTTAACAGGTCAAGATCACACACCAGTATAGTAAAGCTTGTATCTTCAGGCTTTATACCGTTGAGAAGTGCATTGAATTCTTCAATCTTTCCTCTCTTTCTTTCCCAGCAAATATAGCAATTCTCAGACTTACTCCATCGTCGTTCTCTTATAACGAGAGAAAATTTCTGATAAGCAGAGGGATGCTTCTTATTGAGCTCCTCTATCTTAGAAATCAGAGCAGCACCAATTATCTTATCCTCCGCCATATCCTTGCTATCAGCATCCGCAAAATCCACAAGTAACGCAAAATGGAAATTGGGCTGCATATTGGCAAGATAATGCTTGTGTAGCCTTTCCGCGTAGGCAATCCCCTGCTCCTTCTTTGATATTATTATAGGCATTATGACAACAGTTCTTGCACCTTCGGGTATCTCTTCAGAGTAGTCCATCATGGGAATTTCATTGACGGGGACAAGTCTCGTCGTTATATTCCTTGCTAGCTTAAGGGCAATGTCAATAAGAAGCGGCAGCGATATCACCACTAACATAATAATTTTATAGGGCTCATTGCAGTCTACTGCTTTCATAGCAAGTATGAGTAATAAAATTGTTGAGGCGAGAAATACTGCTATCAACGAAATATACAGTGCTCCCCTTGCTTTACCGTTACTCTTTGTATGCTTAGCCTGTGGTCTGTTTAGTATTTTTGCCTTGAGGTGGCTGTATCCCTTTCCCAGGAGGTAGGCGCCCACATGGGAGGAACAATATATATCTTCCCCTTGTTCCTCTGCAAGCTGGAGGCACGCCTGCGCCACATCGGTTTCATAAACACTGCACCGTCTCGATAGTTTTTCTACAACTGCTCTGTACATTCCTCTACTGTAGTTGTCCATCCCGGGATATATACCGTCGGGATCCTTGGACAGTATTTTCTCCACTACAGATAACTCATTAACAAATTCATCATCATTAATTTGATTCAGTTCTCTAAGGCTTGTAATAGGAGTACGGATACTTGACTCAAGGCTCGATTCTATTTTCCCCTCTTCTCTGAATATGGCAGATGCATTTAAATATTTCGTATCATTACTAAAATAATGTGAAATATATCTCTGTATTACAGCCTCATCCACTGACATATTTTTTAGTAGGAAGATAACATGGGCATGGTATGGAATTTCTTGCTCAGTATCATCTAATTCAAACAATAAAGGATTAATATCCAGATATCCCTGCTTATCAACAAGTCTCTCTTTCAGCAATTCTTCTGCCTTTGTTTTGACACTTATGATATGGATGATTTCATCTGAGACTTCTATAACTCGTTCAATTAGGCACAGTCCTATCATTTCCTGTAATGCATTAATTTCTCTTTCTGTCAGAGGGTTTTCGGCCTGATATGCCTTAATTAATTGAATGATGCTCTCCTCGTTGAGATAACCGTCGGTTATTTCCACCATCTTTTTGGCAACCACGTATATTCGAGGATAACCGTGGTACTCAGTATGCTCAAGCTCTGGCAGGGAAAGGTATCCTGTACCTGTAGTCTTTACCTTTTTGATTTCGCGATAAAGCATCTGAAAATTATCAAAAAGCCACCTAGCAGACGGTATTAGCGTCATTATTTCAGGGGAAGCTTCTGCTATATGTGAACGTATTATGTTAATTTTTTTATATGCAGTCTGATTGTAATTAGCTACAATATAATTCTTTCTTTTAAGCTTTACACTGCCATGGCTACGAGCAAGCTCAGCCATCTGGTACTCCCGCTCCTTTGGACTCAAGCCTGCCTGCAGTAGGTATTTCCTTTTTCGCTGATACGCTAGCCTCCTTTTTTTTAGAAGCCAAATGGCTAACAGCACTAGTACAACTACAATAGCAACAGCCATAACAAAAATAACAGCTGATATTTCAGGATTTTCTGATAAATCGGGCAACAGTAATAAAAGCATTTGTTCACTTCCTTTCCATGTATTATTTGAAAATGGTCACCATAATAATTTGATGCCTCTTAAGACCTAGAAAAATTCCGCCCTTGCATTTCGCAACTTTTTAGAAGTTATATGGTATATTCCGCCAACTGTTGAATGTTAATAATCATTATACTAAAGTTATACAATAAACACAACTATTTGCCATTTGATTCATTTCTTAATTTCTTCATTTCATTGAATCTGATGCCATAATTATGTATAATTTATTTGAATAAAGTAAAAGGTAAAAATAATACTTATATACAGGTTGGAGTGGTGTGATGAATACGATAAATGGAGGGGTAACTGCCCCTGAAGGTTATTTTGCAACAGGTGTAGCCTGCGGTCTGAAGAAGGACGGTAGAAAGGATATTGCTATTGTTTGTTCTGAGGATAATGCTGCAGTAGCCGGAGTATTTACGACAAATAAGATAAAAGGTCATTCCTTGCAGTTGACAATGGATCATGTTAAAAGCGGCTATGCAAATGCGCTTGTAATCAACAGTGGTAATGCAAACGCTTGTGTCGGTGAACAGGGCTATGCTGACGCCCTCGAGATTGCAACCATCACTTCACAACTGCTTGAATGTAGCCCTCAGGATATTCTTGTCGGCTCCACAGGCGTTATAGGAAAACCTCTTAACATGAACGCCATCCGCCCCGGTATAGAAGCTCTGGTTTCTGGAATGACACCTGAAGGAGGCCATGAAGCTGAAAAAGCGATCATGACGACAGATACTATTGCAAAGGAAATCGCAATAGAGCTAGAGCTGCAGGATACCAAGGTAATCATCGGCGGAATGGCAAAGGGCTCGGGAATGATACATCCAAACATGGCTACAATGATAGGCGTTATCACAACTGATGCCAATATATCCAAAAAGCTGCTGGGCAAAGCGCTGAAGAGCGTTGTAAAATCAACGTTCAATAGAATCACAGTAGATGGCGACACCAGCCCATGCGATATGGTTGTGATCTTTGCTAACGGTATGGCGGACAATGCTGGCATCATCAATGAAGGCGAGGATTACGAGCTATTTGTCAAGGGCCTTGAGAATGTATGCAGTTACCTGGCAAAGCTTATTGCAAAGGACGGAGAAGGTGCAACAACCCTTATTAATGTAGCAATTGAAGGGGCAGGGAGCCCTGAGGATGCATACAAGGCGGTATGTGCCGTAGCAAAATCGCCGTTGGTTAAAACGACCATATTCGGCAAGGATGCCAACTGGGGCAGGATTATTACTGCCGTTGGCTATTCGGGAGCAGAGTTCGACCCCAACTATACAGATATATATATAGGAGATGTACTTGTGTGTAAAAACGGTTATGCAGCAGCCTATGATGAAGCGCTGGCTAACGCACAGCTGGATAAAAGCGAGATAAAACTGCTTGTTAGGTTGAACAAGGGAGTGTATTCAGACCATATGTGGACTTGCGATTTTTCATATGATTATGTGAAAATCAATGCAAGTTATCGTTCATGATAGCCGATATAAGTTATATACAATTTACGAGGGAGGGGTCTAATTGAGCATCAGAAAGTTTGTCGTATTTACCATCAACAAAGAGGAATTTGGCCTTGACATCGGAAAGATTATTATTATTGAAAGAATGCTAGAGATTTACAAGGTCCCTAATACACCTGCATATGTAGAAGGGTTGACAAACCTGAGAGGCAAGGTTCATACCATATTCAATCTCAGAAGACGTCTTCATCTTCCCAGCCCTGAATTTGACGAAGATACCAAGATTATCATTGCTAATGCAGAGGATACGGCAGTGGGGCTGATTGTAGATGGAGTGCGAGAAATAGTTAAGGCTGAGGACAACCAAATTGAGCCGGCACCGAAGGAACTCTCCTGTATGCAGGACAAGTTTCTTATCGGTACTCTAAAAATCGATGATCGACTTATTTTATTGCTGGATATTGATAAGGTTATCACAGAACCGGATGAAGAGCCGGTTATACCTCAGGCTACTCCGGCAGCCGCACCAACGGATGCAACTGCTACGACGGCACCGGCGGTAAAAGCAACACCTACAGAGGGATCGGCTGTAACACCGATGGAAGTATCGGTGGCAACACCAGCGGACATACCTGCGGACGCACCAGTGGACGCACAAGCGGCAGCCGCACCAACGGAAGAACCAGTGGCGACACCATCACCGATGATTGAAACAGTTGCAACACCAACACTGGCGGATATACCGACGGTTGCTCCTGCAGCAACTCTGGCTGTAGCATCAACGGAAGCATCAGTGTCTGCTCCGGCGGCAACACCGGCAGCAAAAGTAGCGGCGACACCGGCACCGACGGTTGCTCCGGCAGCAACTCCAACAGAAGCATCAGTGGCAGCACCGGCAGCAACACCGCAAAAGGTATCAAAGAAGGCTAAGAGTAAAAAGAAGTCAAAAAAGAACAAGATGCAGTGATAGCAACGAAAGTGTATAAGATAGAAGACAACACCAAGGTGGAGGACGCTAAACAGACGGGAGCTTCTGAACAAAAATAAAGCCATCACTTAAGTAAAGCCATCACTTCATATTCTCACACCTTCAATATGAAGGAATCTAATATACGCCGGTTCAAAGTCCATAAGCCGGTAATAATCTGTATCAAAGGAGTGGGCGGCAACTAGGATGCCGTCCTTTGCTTTGTTCTCAGGAACTTTTACTATGACTGGAGAATGATCAAAGCGTTTACTACTAGAGAAAGATAGCTGGGCTATATCTCCTGGCTCAGCATCAGTAGCATCCACAACCTTTGCAAAAGGACCGACTCCCTTATTATTCACAAGAAAATCATAAAGATAATTAACACCTGTCCAGGATGCCGTTCTATTATATGAACTTAAATAAAACCAACCGTATATCGGAGTATAATTCATTATGCCGCCGCAGCCCGCATAAATGCACTGAGAAGCATAGTTAGTGCAGTCCCCTCCTAGCCTTTCAAAATCATAAAACGCCGAACTTCTCGCATATGCCCACTTATGTGCATATTGTAGCACCTTATCCCTGTCATATGGCTTAACTACTCTACACGTATCAATGCTAATAATAATCACCCTTGACCACTCACACAATCTCTTTCATAATATGCATCGCACTGAAGCAAGGGGACAGTTCTTCAGTCCCCCGTTTCACCACGGAACAATAGTCATAGATAGCTATACCATGTGCGGGACAGTTCTTCAGTCCCACGCTTCACGCCACAAAAAAAAGGACCCGGAGGTCCTTTTTTAGGGGGGCACTGCTGCCCTAAGTTGTGAAATTAGTCTACGATATAGTTGTTGAGCATAGCTTCTAGCATTTCCTGTCTACCAGAGCCAATAGTGACCTTTTCAAGGCCGAGGCAATACTTCTCGAGTTCCTTGAAGCCAACCTTTTTCTCCACAATATCCTTACCTATACCAGTTGTGTAACTGGAATATCTGTCCTCTACAAACTTGTCCAGCTTTCCATCTTCAACTATCTTAGCTGCTGTAATCAAGCCCTTTGCAAAAGTATCCATACCAGCGATATGAGAATAGAACAGATCTTCAGGATCGAAGGAACCTCTTCTAACCTTGGAGTCGAAGTTCAGGCCGCCCTTAGTTAGGCCACCCATCTTGAGGACTTCCAGCATAGCCAGTGTAGTGTCGTAGACATTTGTTGGGAATTGGTCAGTATCCCAGCCAAGAAGCATATCGCCCTGATTGGCGTCGATGCTACCGAGCATGTTGTTAATGCGTGAAACATGGAGCTCGTGCTGGAAGGTGTGCTGCGCCAGCGTAGCATGATTTGCTTCTATGTTCATCTTGAAGTATGGATCAAGTCCATATGTCTTCAGGAAGCCTATTACTGTAGCTGTATCAAAATCATACTGGTGCTTTGTAGGCTCCTTTGGCTTAGGCTCGATAAGGAATTGGCCAGTAAAGCCGATTTCCTTAGCATAATCAACTGCCATGCCCAAGAATCTTGCCATATTATCGAGCTCTAGCTTCATGTTGGTGTTAAGCAGAGTCTCGTAACCTTCTCTGCCGCCCCAGAATACATAGTTTTCTCCGCCCAGCTCATGAGTGATTTCCATTGCCTTCTTAACCTGTGCGCAGGCATATGCAAATACATCAGCATATGGTGAAGTGGATGCGCCATGAGTAAATCTGGGATTTCCAAATGCGTTGGTAGTTCCCCACAGCAGTTTAACCTTGCTGGTTTTCATTCTGTCCTTGATAGCTGCAACTATAATATCCAGCCTCTTGTTTGTTTCAGCCAGAGTGTCAGCTTCAGGAGCGATGTCTCTGTCATGGAAGCAGAAGAATGGTGAGCCCAGCTTTTCGCAGAATTCGAAGTTAGCCTCAACCTTTGCCTTTGCAAGATCCATTGCATCTGAGATGCTCTCCCAAGGTCTGATAGCAGTTCCAAAGCTGCTAAATGGGTCTGTTCCTGTTGCCTGGAATGTATGCCAGTATGCAACTGCAAATCTCAGGTGCTCCTCCATAGTTTTGCCTGCAACTACCTCATCAGCATTGTAAAACTTAAATGCCAACGGGTTGTCTGAGCCTTTACCTTCGTACTTGATGTTTTTGACGTTCTTAAAAAATTCTGCCATAATAAACCTCCATTTAGTATTTTATATTTTATTTTTCACCTTCAAGATTTTAATAATTACTTTCCAAAAAGTAATTTAAGTGGAATTATTGCTGCTCCCAGCGTCGATGCCCTGTCCCCTATCTCCGAAATAATCAGTTCTACATTTGAGGCCGGTCTCTTAAGCGCCTTTGCGTCGACGACACTTCTCAGCGTTCCCATAACCAAATCGCCATATATAGCAAAATCCTTCCCTAGTACGATTCTCGAGGGGTTGAGTGTATTCACCAGATTAGAAAGGGCTATTCCAAGATATCTAGCCGTTTCGTACAACAGGTTTATTGCAGCTTCATCGCCAGCTCTTGCAGCTGTGGCTATATCTTCCAGGGACATGGTATCCACATTATCAAAATTGTTAAGGCTAGATATCACACCTTGCCCTACCATTTTCCTTGCCCTTTCAACAACCCTTCCGGTGGATGCCATTGTCTCCAGACATCCGTAATTTCCACAGCCACACCTGGGTCCATCTTCATCCACAACAACGTGCCCTACCTCACCGGCGCTGCCTCCGGTTCCTCTATATGGCCTTCCTCCTGCAAAAATACCAGCACCGATACCTGACTTGATATTAACACACACAAAGTTGCTGGCTTTTTGGCATCCTCCTATCCAGTTTTCACAAATCGCAGAGGCCATTGCCTCGTTTTCTATGAAAACAGGTAGCTGAAGCCTCTCTTTCAGCATGCCTGCTGGATCCTCATCCTCCCATCCAAGGTTTGGCGCAAGGGCGACCTTGTGGGAAACGGAGTCTACCATACCAGGTACAGAAATGCCAATTCCCAACATTCTATCCCTGCTAATGGAAAGCTTGCTCATAATAGCTGCAACACATGCTTCCGAAGCTGCAACTGCGCCTTTAGCAGTGTTCACAGCCAGTGGGACAGATCCTTCGTAAACAAGCCTGCCTGTTATATCAGTAAGTACAAATTGTATACTGTCTACATCAATGTCCAGTCCTACGGAATAATAGGAATCGGGTTTCAACTTAAGAAGTACAGGCTTTCGGCCGCCTTTAGACTCCCCGGTACCTGCTTCGTGGATGTAACCCTTTTCCAGCAGTGATGATACAATTACGCCGATTGCTGTTGGCGACAGACCAGTCTCCTTTGAAAGCTCTGCTCTAGAAACAGACTGCTTCATTCGGATAAGGTCCAATATGCCTGCCTCGTTATATGCTTTCAAAAACTTGCTGTTGCCAGTTTTGTTTTTTGTCATTGCCCCGGCCTCATATACTCCCTAATATTTGCGAAAGCTCCTTGTAATCATTCTTAAGGGAGTTGTAAAGCTTGCCATATAGCTCATAATACTTAGAATATACGCTTATATTGCTGTCGATGGGCTGCTGGACATTCTTAACTTGTATTGCTGTATCACATGCCTCAGCAACATTTTTATATACACCTGCCCCAACACCTGCCAGCAGTGCAACTCCCAATGCTGGGCCCTCGCTGGAATTAATAGTTGTCATAGGTAGTCCGAATATATCAGCTTGCATCTGCTTCCAGATCTTGCTCTTGCCGCCTCCGCCTGAAGCCCTGACTTCGCTTACGTCCACACCCATACCTGCAATGATACCCAGGCAGTCCTTGAGACTGTATACAACGCCTTCCATGACAGAGCGGATCATGTCACTCTTTTTGTGCATAGTTGAAAGTCCAAAGAAAACGCCCTTTGCGTCAGAATCAATGTGAGGTGTTCTCTCTCCGATAAGATACGGCAAATAGATAAGACCATTGCTGCCTACCGCTACCTTTTCTGCTTCCTGATCCATTAATACATATGGGTCCACACCCATAAGCTCAGCAACACTCATCTCTTCCTTGCAAAGATTGTCCCTGAACCATTTGAGTGAAAATCCTGCGGCCTGAGTTACACCCATTACATGCCAGGTATTCGGCACTGCATGGCAAAAGGTCTGAACCCTGCCCTTTGGGTCAATGCTTATTTTATCTAGATAGGCGAATACAACGCCTGATGTTCCTATTGTAGAAGATACTACGCCCGGCTTAACGATACCGTTGCCAACTGCTCCAGCAGCCTGGTCTCCGCCACCGCCCACCACAGGTGTTCCTACTTTTAGCCCTGTCGATGCTGCTCCCTCATTGTTGACCTTTCCACTCACAACCTGTGATTCGTGTAGGTCAGCCAGCCAGTCCCTGTCTATTCCAAGCTTTGAAAGGACTTCTCCACTCCAGCATCTACCGGGAATATCCATTAGCTGCATGCCGCTGGCATCGGAGACCTCTGTAGCAAATTCACCTGTCAATCTGAATCTCACATAGTCTTTAGGAAGTAGTATTTTGTTAATTTTTTCGAAAATAGCAGGTTCATGGTTTTTAACCCACATTATTTTTGAAGCTGTGAATCCGACAAGAGCCGGATTGGCTGTGATTTCTATAAGCCTTTTATCACCAACCAGTGAGGTGATCTGTTCACATTCAGCTGTAGTTCTCTGATCGCACCAGATGATAGATCTTCTGAGGACCTTGTTGTCAGCATCCAACAGTACCATTCCGTGCATTTGCCCAGAGAGCCCTATTCCACTGATGTCGCCAGGATTGATGCCGCTTTTGGCAAGAACCTTGCATATGCCGGCACAGGAAGCCTTCCACCAATCCTCAGGATCCTGTTCTGCCCAACCTATATTGGGCTGATATAGCGGATACTCTTCAAGCGCGCTGGTTATGGTTTCTCCGGTCTCATTAAACAGAACTGTTTTCGTCCCCGACGTTCCGATATCGATACCTAATAAATAAGCCATGTGCTTCCCTCCCGATATTCACTTGTATCTTTGTAATATTATATTATTAAGTATAATCTATACTAGAAAATAATGCAATAAAATTAGGAAATAAAATTTCATACCTGTGAGAATAATAAATGTTGAGAATATATTAGGGAGGCGGGACTATGAAAGCACAAAAAATGGACCATCCAAATGAGGGCATAGAGTGCTCCGTAAATACCTGTTACTATTATATGCAAGGAAATCACTGCTCTGCATCAAGAATCCAGGTTGAGCCAAAAGGCTCTACATCTTGGGAACAGACAGACTGTGCAACATTCTACTATTCAGATGCAAAAAGCTGAGTTAATTCGCTTTGCCGACCTATAGGGGTCAGTGTCTTCTGATGACATAGACAAATTTTTACTATCGTTCATCACCGGCCTTTTGAGACCGGTGATGAACGACAGTCTACTGCGAAAACATTAACTAAAATTCTAGAATATGCATAACACTTGTGAATTTACTTATAAGCAAAATGGTTACAAGCATCAATAAAAACAGCTTCCACCAATAAATTCCTTAATAATTGAGTTAGCCGGAATTTCCTTCGTGTCTATAGGCAAAAAATAGCTAAGGAATTCGATAAGCCTTCTTGCCTCCGAGTACTCCGCTGTACTGTTGTCAATTTCCATCAACAGCGGTTCGGCATATGTTTTCAGTACACCTAGTTCATACATCATAGCAGAATTAAACATAATATCTGCGCTTTCCTGGAAGGGAAATATGTTCTTCTCCTCACCCCGTCTTACTGAAGGCCATCTCTTTATGGTACTCACGGCATTGCTGCCCCGGAACTGGTGATCTCTGACGATGCGTCTTAGTATCCTGTTATCCGTTGTAGGTATCCTATTATGATCATCTATATTCATAGAAGTCAAAGCGCTGACGTATATTTTAAACTTGTTTTCCCTGGGTATTTCCAAAGTCAGCTTCTCATTCAGCCCATGAATACCCTCAATGATAATGACATGGTCTTCGGTAATTTGTAGTTTCTTTCCTATAGGCTCCCTACTCCCCGTTGTGAAACTAAAGATTGGAAGCTCTACCTCCCTACCCTCAAGCAGTTCATTTAATTGCCTATTGAAAAACTTCACATCAATTGCTTCCAACGCTTCATAGTCATACTCCCCGTCTTTGTCCCTGGGCGTATCCTCGCGGTTAACAAAATAGTCATCCAGGGATATTGTCACCGGCTTTAATCCATTGACTCTGAGCTGTATTGATAGTCTCTGTGCAGTTGTAGTCTTTCCTGAAGAAGAAGGACCAGAGATAAGAATTACTCGTTTCTTGTGATTACTTTCTAGGATCATATCTGCTATACTAGCAATCTTTTTTTCGTGAAGAGCCTCTGAAATCCTTATGATTTCAGTAGATCTGCCGGCTTTGACAAGACTGTTGAGAGCCCCTACATTTTCGACCTCAAGTATACGTCCCCACCTTTTGAACTCAAGATATATATTGAAGAGCTTGTCCTGCTCCACATATTGGGGCAGTGAGCGTGGCGAGGACTTTTCAGGAAACTGTATTATCAGGCCACCTTCATGGTATTTCAAGCCAAACACCTTTATATAACCAGTATCAGGTGCCATATACCCATAGAAATAATCATCCATTCCTCCACAATTATATATAGTAACAAACTCCTTATTCCTGTGCTCTATAGCATGATATCTATCCATCCTTCCGCTGGATTCAAACAATGCTTCAGCCTCTGAAAGAGGAATCTCCCTCTTCTCAAAGGGCAGCGTTTGGGATACAATCTCATGCATACGTTCCTCAAGCCTTGCTACTTCAGATGGTTCAAGCTCCCGCTCCCCCCTAAGTTCGCAAAATAGTCCCTTGCTTACAGCATGGCTTATGATGACACGTCTGTTGGGGAACAGGTCATTGGCTGCCTTCATGAAAATAAAGTACAGGCTGCGCCTGTATATCCTCATGCCGTCCTCCTTTGTCAAATCGATAAATCTGACTTTGCAGTCACATTGCAGCTCATAGCTTAGTTCCTTTATATCATTGTCTACCTTTGCAGCAATAATGGCTTCTGAGTGAAGCTGGCTATAATTCCGGGAAAGCTCTAGGAGCGTGGTTCCTTTTGTAACCTTTACTGGCTGCCCGGAATCAATAATGACTTTTACCTGCTCTTTTGTGTCTGTCATATGCTTTCTCCTCACTATTTTGGATAATACTAATATACATTATATCACTTTGGTGACAGAATTTTTTCGTTTATAGAAAAATTTCTTACTCATAATATATTCAAGGAACAATTGACAGAATCCTCTGATTTAAGTTAATATGATTGAAAAACGAACTTAAGGAATGGTTAAGTATATGTCAGAAAAAAATCAGCAAAGTACCCTGGAGCAAATCCGTTATGAAACAAATAGACGAAAAACCTTTGCTATAATCTCTCACCCCGATGCTGGTAAAACTACCATAACTGAAAAACTACTGCTGTACGGTGGGGCTATCAGACTGGCAGGCACGGTAAAGGCACGTAAAGCAGGCAATTACGCGGTATCGGACTGGATGGAGATAGAGAGGCAAAGAGGCATTTCCGTCACCTCCAGTGTAATGCAATTCGAATACGAGGGACATTTCATAAATATACTTGACACCCCCGGCCATCAGGATTTCAGTGAGGATACATACCGAACCCTGGTAGCTGCAGACAGTGCCGTTATGCTTATCGACGGGGCAAAAGGCGTGGAAGCCCAGACCATTAAGCTTTTCCATGTCTGTAAAATGAGAGGTATACCTATCTTTACATTTGTAAATAAAATGGACAGAGCTAGTAAGGATCCCTTTGAGCTCATGGAGGAAATAGAAAACGTACTGGGAATCCGCTCATACCCCATGAACTGGCCTATAGGAACAGATGGGGATTTCAAGGGGGTTTATGACAGAAAACGCAGGCACATAGAACTCTTCTCAGGTGGGAAGCACGGCCAGACGGCTGTAAGCTCAGTTAAGGGCGGCGTTGATGACCAAGTTTTTGCAGACCTGCTGGGGAATCATTACCATGACAAGCTTTGTGAGGAGATTGAATTGCTTGACATGGCAGGTGACGAATTCTCCATGGATAAGGTTAGACGCGGAGAACTAACCCCCATGTTTTTTGGTAGCGCAATGACAAACTTTGGAGTACAGCCCTTTCTTGAGGAGTTCTTAAGTATGGCTCCGTCGCCTGGAATAAGGCCTTCAGATGCGGGCGATATCGACCCCGAAGCATCTAACTTTTCGGGATTTGTTTTCAAAATCCAGGCGAATATGAATCCTACTCATAGAGACAGGATTGCATTTATTCGCATATGTTCAGGGAAATTCACCCGAGGAATGTCTGTTTTTCACGCTCAGGCCGGTAAAGAGATAAAGCTTGCCCAGCCCCAGCAGTTCATGGCACAGGAGCGCGCAATTGTAGAGGAAGCATTTCCCGGCGATATAATTGGAGTATTTGACCCAGGCATATTTAAAATTGGCGACACATTACACCAGGGAAGCACAAATTTCAAATTTGCAAGTATTCCTGTGTTCCCTGCCGAACACTTTGCCAGAGTCATGCCTGCTGATTCCATGAAGAGGAAGCAGTTTATAAAGGGTATCAACCAGCTTTCAGAGGAAGGTGCAATTCAGGTCTTTAAGCAGCCTGACACAGGAATGGAATCCATTGTAATTGGTGCCGTGGGCGTTCTGCAGTTCGAGGTGCTGGAGCATAGACTTAAAAACGAATATAATGTTGATCTCAGAATACAACATCTAACCTTTAAGCACGCAAGATGGATAGTTTCGGATATGGATGAGGATAAAAAGCTAAACTTGACAAGCTCCACAATGCTGGTGGTGGATGATGAAGAAAGGTTTGTATTGCTGTTTGAGAATGACTGGAATATTAGATGGGCCGAGGAAAAAAACAAAGGACTCCAGCTGTCTGATATGGCAGGAAGCAAAAGTATAGACCAACCCATACCATAATTCAAGATAATATTGTATAATAGATATAGCGTGTCGGCAGATGTTTCCAGCCTCGTTGAATAATACTCTATCAATAAGTACTACTCATAATGGTGGCAGGCTTGAAGGAATTACGCATCGTTAGGGGTTACTCAGCCGGTATGAGGTGACGCAAAAATATTACAACAAGCGCAGGGCGGTCAAATGGGTCAACAAGTACATAAAAACGGTAGCTATACCATAGGTGAAGGCTCTCCTGTCTTCCTGGAAGGCCAAGGCATATCTTATATTAGTTTGTTGCTTCAGGGTAAACTGGATGTATACTTATCATCTTTAGCACAGACCCCTGGTTGCGGTGTAACTATGGACGGCCTAAAGCATAACAGCTACAGACTTTTTGACCTAAGTCAGAACATATTCATCGGTGCAAACGACTTGTATATAGGAGGTATGAGTAGCCTCACCTTCACTGCTACATCAGATTGCGCATTATATGCCTACCCCGCTGCTACCTGGCAGGATGCCAGAGGTATAATAGAGAGCAACAAAGACTATGGCGCATATATCGTCAATTCAATATGTAGCCTGATTGTCAATTCATACCATGCCCTTGAAAATGTTCAATCCAATTACTTTACGTCCAATTCGATTTTTAATAATCTATGTGCATATTACATCGCAATAACAGAAGAATATGAACTCAACCGTGTTTTGGGGCATATTTCCCAATCCGGGACGGTGTTTCTTTCTCAGCTGAGGGAGTCTGAATTATTTGTTCCAATACAATTCAGCAAACAGTTTATAGAGTCTTCCAAAACCACTTTATCAGACCACACCGAGCCTGTAAACAGCAAAGCTTCAGATGAAATCAAATATTACAACCATTTATCCAGTATTTCACCAGACATATTAAAAGCATTCTTTTCAGCCGACAGCTATATAGCCATTAGGCAAGTCGGTGATGCAGCTGCTTATCTTGACACACTGATTGAGGAATTGCGCAACGTTTTCAAATGCTACGAGAACACTATCCGTCTTCTCTACAGCGCAGACGCAGATACGAGCAACGCATATACGGCTTTTATACAGGCCGCCTTTGAAATGAGAGAAAAGGGGCTTGATTATTCTCCGGCATTGGATGCAGCTACATTCATACTCAATAGTCTAAAGGAAATTTGTTTGTATTTTGACCGCGAATATAAGCATGATGTCGGCATTGATTTCGAATATCTCGAACACATACACTCAGATAGCATGGCCGCTCTTGAAGCTCCAATGACCTCCATTAAAGGGGCCTCCATTGATGGTGAGGCGGGCATTGTACAAACGCTTCCGGAGGAATTAAAAAACAGTGCTGTTAAGATACTTGAGTACTCAAGACTCTCTGAAGAAAAGGTTACCTGCTTTCTAATGAACCTGACTGCGTTCAGAAACCTTAAGGACAAGCTTTCTACAGAGGAATCAGCCAGATTGATGAGAAAGGCCATAGCTAAATCATTCTTCGAAATATACACAGCTGTATTTAACAGAGCCCATACACATAATGATGACTCCAGGTTAATCAGGATGTTCCTGTCCTTTGGTTATATGGACGAAAGGTTGCTGGATACAAATCAGGTTATGGCATTATACAGGCTTGCCGGTATGGAACACTCCAGCGGAGAACCAAAGGTTTATCTGATGCACGAGTGGCTGGCCGCTATATATGAGATGGAAAAGGATCCTTCTGTAAATAATTTTGGAAGTGATTATATCGATACCTTCCGAGAACTGAAAAAGCAAGGCCGGTTGACTGAAAAGGACAAACACGCATACTTAAATAACAAGGACGATAGGCTGTCATTCGAAATAGACAATATGCTCACCACTAACCACAAGCTTTGCCATGGGCAAATTTCGACCTACTTCCCTATACTCCATAGAGACTGCGCACCCAGCGACCCAATACGGTCATTCGTATCGCCTGCTTTGATTCGTGAAAAGCTTTCAAATATTATGGCAATTGATTTTTCGCTTTTCCACCGGGAAATACATTATAGAAACCCCAAAACCGCCATAGAGAAAGAAATCATCATGGCTCAGACATTACCGGATATACTGCTTGTTCCCATCTACGGAACAAGGGCAATGATGTGGCAAGAAATCTCTGGTAGAGTCAGAAACACACCGGGCAGATTCCTTCTCCCCGTCTTTTCCGATGAAAACATAGATGATGTGCTTATTAAGCTTGCAGGAAATTTCCGCTGGGAACTATGCAGAACAATGATGGGGGCGGCCTGGAACGATATCTCGCAGAACTCGCTGACCTCTGAGTATGCAGATTACATACAGTTTTACCGCAAGAACCGGGACCTTACAGACGAGGCAAAGGAAAAGGTAAAATCATTGGTATCAAAGTACCGCAATAGGCTTCGTGATATATTTACGTCAGAATATGAGATTTGGATTAATAACGAGTCAAAGGGTAACCCGAGATTGAATAAGGTAGCCAGAAATATTTTTATAAAGCATTGCCCTTTTTCTCGTGAAATACGTGAGCGGCTTGTGCGACAGCCAATTTATGCTGATCAGATCAACATTTTCAACACTCAGCGAGGTAAGAAGGTAAGAGAGCTAGAGAACCGATATAAAAGCTATATTAAGGCTAACGGTTCACTTGATTCCGCTCTGGAAGAAAATTTACACTTTTACAAGGATTTATAAACGTCACTATCTAGCTTTGGGAATCAGGTCTATGTAGTGTTTCGTCTGTTTCTTCAAATACTCCTGAAACTGATACTGGGTTACTACATCATAATTTGTCAGCTGCAAACCATATTCAAAGTATTCATCGTCAAGCCCTTTTTTCCATACAACCTTTGCATTAAAATAAAACATACTCCTGTCTGTTATTAGATCGATATCTATTAAATCTTCAATATCCAGTTTCACAGAAGAGATTGCCCCCATTCCATATAGGCTGATATTTTTCACCAGCATATGGAGTCTCCTGCTTGAGTACTTCTTTCGAGCACTTATGGTAAGGGATACAGGGTATCGTTCAAAAACTCTCCGCTCCTGATTTACCTCTTCAAAACGGAGATTTAGTATAACCTGACTTGAACCTCCATCTATAGAAAACACATCAGCAGGGATCGCCTCAATTCCTCTTATATCTCCGCCTACAATAACTACGGGATCAAATTTCTGAAACATATCAAGCTTTCCTGAGATCGGGGATAATTTGAGATTGTTATCCAATAATTCTATGATACTGCATTTTAGGAGATAATCTATGCTGTAAACACTGACATAAATTTCCTTCTGCTGTTCAAACTCCATGCTGCCTCCTGACTTGGTCCATTGTAACATCAGCGTACATAATATCAATATCTTTTTTGCTATAGAAATAGTTTACCAAACTTTGTCCCCTATATCAATCCGCTATGAGGTAAATCTGTCACATTAACAGACTAGTTAACATAAACTACATTATATCGGAGGTGTTATTATGCATTCACATTATTATTTAGGAAAAACAACAATTGACGATGGCCACTGGCACAACTATGAAGGTATGACAAGCTGCGACGCCAACACTCCAAACCACATCCACTATATGGACGGTAAAACATCACTGGATTGTGACCATTCCCATGATTACCACAATGCCACCGGACCGGCAATTTATATTGGCGGGAAGCATTATCATATGTATTGCGCCATTACCAAGGTTGCAGATGGGCATGTCCACAAATACGAAGATGCGACAGACAAATACAGTGACAGCTATTATAAGAAATGCCCTCCATGCAGTGAACCATGCAAGAAATAATCTCAATAACCCAAGCTCTATACTGCCCGATAGGGCACTTTTTTTACTATAAAAGCACACCGTGTACCCTATAAAAGAATACACGGTTCTTGTATACTGCTCCCTATTAACACTCAGCTGTGGGATTGAAATATAGCTACATTAGAAATTCAGTGTTTCCACTGTCCCTCCAGCCGACGCGATTTGTTTGAAAATGTCGTTTCCGGCACTTCCAAGGCTCCCCAAAAACGGCAGTCTAATTATTACACAAATACCGCTTGGTGATGCAAGCTCGACAAGATTTAAAAGATTGATTACAGCACCGGCAGGAATAAATACGCGAAGTATTGTTCCTGGAAGCTGCGGACAGGAACTCTTTTTACCATTACCACAGTCTCTGTTTGCCATAAATATCACCTCCATTATACTCCATACTATGCATCCCACTTCAGGATTGTTAACATAATCAGTTGCGCTATTTATGGATTATCCTTTGGGTTGCGCCATATCATCCACCCGAGTAATGCTAATAAATCCATCCGACTGACTGCTAGAAGAGACTACCTTATTGATCATCGCTCCAACAAAATCCTTTACATCTTCATTTTTCAAGGGCAAACTGGCCTTAAGTGAAATACCACTTGGTGATGAAAGCTCAATAATATTAAGTAAATTGAGGACAGTACCACCGGGTATAAATATATTTACAAGATTTTTTGAACTATTTTCTCCACTTACAGTGTAGCTGCCAGGTTGCTTCCTAGTCCGGTTCGTCCGGGGACTATCTGTGTATGCACTGTATTTATGCATCATACTTCGGTAGCACCTTCTGTTGGACTCCAATGCCTCCCTGTATGTCATCTGACTACCTCCTTTCCTCATAACCGACTTCATATACATAATATGATTATTATGTGAACTTGTTACATAGAGCAGACTGTGATAGCCCCTTCAAGATAAATTCACTATGAAAAAATACACTATTTTGCACCAAATATTGACACCCGCAAGGATGTAATGATATTATTGCTGCAACACCAAACTCGGTATTACTATTCATCGCAACGACAAATACTATTTTATTAACCAGTAACATTTAGTTAGGCAGGGGGAAAGAAATGAGCAAAAACCTTATTTTGGCTAAAGCTTGCTTTATTACAGCAGTTTGTCTTTTTCCTATAATGTTTATGTCATCTTGCTTCAATCTAAATTCCTCAAATAATAAATTCACTAATTCCAAGTGGACCATTATCGGCCCCTATGATGAAACCTCCCAGAATTCGTGTCCGCTGTTTTATGGAGACCAACTGGCCGAATTGGGCGGTGAAACTGTCATCTCCGAAAGCGGACTTCCTGATGGGATAAAGAATAGCATACAAATTACAGCAAGAAAAGGCATAATAGATTTCACCAGAGTCTACCCAAACAAAAACTGGTCAGTAGCCTACGCCTACATGGAGTTTGAAGGAAACGGGGAAGAGTGTTTTTTCAGGATTGGCTCCGATGACGGGCTCCGAATCTGGATAAATGGCACCATGGTTGTCGATGATCATACCCATAGAGCACTGGATATCAACTCAAATTCCTTCCGTGTAGCTTTGAAAAACGGAACAAACAGGATGCTTGTTAAGGTATGTCAAGGCGAAGAAGACTGGGCATTCAGCCTTAGAGATACTACACTTGAAGAGCATGAAGCTTTTTTGTCAGACTCTAGTGGCATAGCTCTGTCAATATCAAGCCAGTCGCATTTTTTCGAGGACAAGGAAACATTAGCTTTTTCTGTGCTTGCGAATCACGCTCCGCTATCGAATATCCCAATTTCATATTCCGCCTCTGACTCTAATGGAAATGTTATAGCCACAGGAAAAAGCTCATTAGGTGAAAGCATTGCAATATCCCTGCCATCTAATATCGTCGAATATATTAGTATCAAGGCAGAACTGGAGCTAGTTGGTGACAGTATTGCCCAGGGGAAATTCCTACAGCATAGTGTTGAAAAGTCACTCTTTAAAGGCAATCCTGAGACTGTTTTATCTGCATACTCCTCTAGAGCAAGGAAGGCGGCAACAGAACTGACCACCTCTTCTCGATGGTCCGCTATTTACAGTGATGAACAAAGCTCAATTAAGGATATAGCACCAACACTGTTGTATCTAGCAGATATAATTGACGGTAAACAAAATAATGTAATGGTCAGTGAGGATAAACAGATACTTGCTGTCACGTTTGTAAATGACATTCTGAACGCTATGAAAAAAAGACCTCAAGCCCTCTCACACCTAACGGGATATCGACAGATGGCTTACCAATCTGACATCGATGGTAGTCTCCAGCCATACAGCCTATATCTTCCGGAATCCTACTCCCCTGATAAGGCTTATTCACTTGTAGTAATGCTTCACGGTTACAATGAAAACGACTACGACTATGGAACCATTCTAGCATCACTGATGCCGGAAGATTTTATCATCGTTTCTGTCTTTGGCCGCGGTGACCTTTACTATCAGTCCGCCGGGGAGCAGGATGTTCTAGATGTGACAGACCGTATCATCGAGGGTTATTCTATTGATAAAAACAGAGTGTACCTTATGGGGAATTCAATGGGTGGCCTTGGAACGTGGAGAATAGGTGCGTTGTACCCAGACCGTTTTGCGGCCATTGCACCCTATTGCGGCTGGACAGGTCAAGAGCTATTGGATAACCTTGGAAACATGAAAACATATGTTGTCCATGGCAATGCAGATCAAACAGTAGCAATAAATTTCGATAGAAATTCTGTGAAAAAACTAGAAACCCTTGGCTACGATGTCAGCTTTGTAGAAATAGAAAAAGGCTCCCACTCAGCATGGACAGAATGGACAAGGATATATCCACCTAATACGATCCTGGATATATTCAGATCGGCAGTGAGGAACCCCTCCCCTGCCAACCTTATAGCAACAATACCCCAGGTCCGCTATGGCAAGCATTATTGGATCACAGTAAATGAGCTTGATACGAGTGGCGTATTGATGTGGCCGGAGTATACAGCTAAATCCCCCTATGATTCCTTTTACCAGCCTCACCCGGCACCAGGAAGGTTTGAAGCAAAGCGTCGAGACGATGGTTCAATAGCAGTAGTTACAGAAAGGATAAACGCACTTTCTATAGACATAGACACTGTTGAGATGCATGGTACAAAGGTTGAGAAAATCAACATCGATGGAACTATAGTTAAAGTTCCGGCTGGCGCAACTACTTTACACCTTAAAAAGCATAAGGATAGCAGCTGGCAAATCGATTCTGCCCATGGCAGCAAAACACTTCCACCCCATGATGGAGGCGGTATTGCCGATTTGTTTACTAAACCGCTAATAATAGTATACGGGACACAGGATATGGAGAAAGCTGCTGTATTGGAAGCAGCAGCCCGAAGCCTTGCAGACTGGTCGCCTACGAATGTGTTCGACATAGGCATGAAGACAGGTATGTTTACTGTTATGGCTGATACAGAGCTTACCTCTGAGGATATATCAGCCAACAATATCATATTGCTGGGAACTCCTGAAGAAAATAGCATTTCAGCGCGGATCTCCAACTCCCTTGAACCATACTATACAAACGGGAATATTGTTGTTGACGGCACTAGCTATATGGAAAACGGCCTTTGTATTACAATGCCTAACCCCCAGGCATCAGGCAAAATTATTGGATATATCGACTGCTCGAAATGCCTGACATCAGTTAATGCTGCAAAGCAGTATTTCTTTGAATTCCAGTTCCGCCTTAGGTTTGGCTTTGGTAGTGAATTGATGGGATATCCCACCTTCCTTCCCGATGTTTTTGTGATGACATCAAATCCTTTACGGGATGAATGGTCGGGCTGGTTTGACTGCAATTGGGAAAATTTGCAGGGCAGAGCTGCAAAGTAAGTCATATGTTGGCACCTGGGCTTTTATCGTCGGGCAACTGCTTAGCCATTCCTCTGATAATACCTTACCATTCTGTCATAGTTGCATCGGATTTTTGAGGTTCATCCTTTTTATCATCCCAATACCAGTAAATGGTATCACAATCAGGTAATCCATCTGTCGTGGTCTTTGTAGACAATACAAACCTATTTCCTTTTGTATCGATTGCATAGATAGTTACACCACCTCTGAAATCGGTTTTTATCGCTCTTAGGTCATTCATTGCTTCATTGCATGCTTCTTCAATAGTCATATTCATTTTTAAATATAAAATTACAGACCTAGCTGTATTGGCTCTCATTGTCAGTTCACCCATACCTGTACATGCAGCAGCACCATATCGGTTATCTGCATATATTCCTGAACCGATGACAGGCGAATCTCCTAGTCTTCCTGGATATTTGAAACTCCAACCGCTAGTACTTGAACCAGCACTAAAATTTCCATCATTGTCACACGATAGAAAAACAGTAGTTCCTTTTGCCGTTTTACTGTTAGCAGTCAACATGGACAATCTAACTAGATTACAATCCGGCCAATGCTCACTTTCATATGGAGAACGATTCTTATTAATCCAATCCTTCCAATCGTTACGAGCTTGATTTGCTAAATTATCACCAGCTTCTGCGTTACAATCCTGAGCAAATCTAGAAGCACCATATCCTACAAGAAAGACATGTGGCAATTTTTCCATCACCTTACGCGCTACCGAAATAGGGTGCAAGTACCCTGATAGAGCCCCAACCGCACCTGCACTAAGTGTCAAGCCATCCATAATCCCTGCATCCAGTTCAACATCCCCCAAAAGATTAGGATGTCCACCGTATCCAACCCAGCCCGCTTGTGGGTCAGACTCTACCAATCTAATTCCTGCTTCTATAGCGTCTAATGACGATTTGTTTTTTCTTAATAAACTTATTGTTTCAGGAATACCAGAAATAGCTATTGAATTAGTTAACAGTAAAGCCATAAGTAATAACCTCCCTCTACTATCTTTCATTTTATCAATGTCTTCAAAAAACGCTGACCTCTATGGATCGGCGATACTCGCTTATCCCATTGTTTAACATAGATTTGTTCAAGCCACATGAAACGGATTAACTATTGGATTATTGTTTACTCTGAATCTCAAGAAGCTTGTTGCCACAAAATGGTACGATCAAGCCTTTGTTTGTCAGATCGCGAAGCATTCTAAATAGTTCTACCGATTGCATAGTTCCACATCTTAATAAATCCTTAATGGTGCTATCAAAATGTTCAATTTGCTTAAGAAAAATTAATTCATCGCGTGTTAAGCTCCAATCTACCAGCTCAAATGAAGTATTCCACCTTGGATCAAATGATACAAACTCTTCATCTTCGATAATCCAGTCAAAACCTTTTGAAATATAACAATCTTCATTCCAGATAGTATTTTCCGCCTCTACCGTAGCACATTTTGAAGCTATTAAGCCATAATGTTGGAAATCCAACCTTGGATGAAGATGTTCCCAACTAATATGTCGAGTTCCTCCGTATTTTTGATATAGTGCTTTAGAAAGCCTTTCTAAAACAGGATTAGTTTTTAAGTCATCTTCCTGTTCATAATCCCATGAAAACTCTTGATATGTTTCTTGTATAGTATTTTGAATGTTTTGTGTAAATAATTCGTATGAGTATCTTTTTTCAACATTTTCTCTAGACTTATCTGACATACCTCTTAAAAGCTCTCTGTCGTTAATTAAAGCTTCAATCCTGTTCTTTGCCAATTTCATATTAATTCGGGCACCATAATTGGATAATACCGTTTCAATATGAAAACCTGTTTCACCATCAATAATCGTATCCTTCAACCCCCCCCAATCAGTCCCTATCACAGGTAAGCCACAAGCCTGCATTTCGACGGGAGTATAGCCAAAGTTCTCACTTATTAAAGTCGTTAAGTTTATTCCAATATCAGCTGTGCAAAGCAACTCTGCATATGAATTAGGATCACTTTGATGATCGAAAAATCTGATTTTAGATGAAAGATTAAATTTTTTAACCAAATTATAGAACTCCGTTTTACAATCTGGTGGTATTTGGTTACTAAACTCAGGAATATAGAAATTATCAAAAAAGCCTATTATCGCAAGATAAACACATTTATACTCTTTTTCTAGATCCCTCATTAAGCTTATGAGCAAACTCGCATTTTTCTGTATGTTTATTCTACCGGAATACACCATCACAAAAGCATCCTCAGGTATATTGTACTTCCTTCGTAGTTCCAGCTTATTACTTCTTGGATAGAAGGTAGTAGTATCCACTCCAAAAGGTACTAGATAGGATTTCATACCATTCTTTTTCACTAGCGTATTATAAATATTTTGGCAGGCTGTCGAGTTAAGTATAATAGAATCATACCTCTTAAAACTTATTCGATTGTCATAAAGCCAATGACCACCCTTTTGCAATGAACCCAGCCCATAAAAAACAATAGGAAACTTTTTTAAAGATCTATCTATTGAATAATATGGTGATAGCAACATCATAATATCAATCTTATTAATAAATTCCTGATATTCACGACTACTTTTTACATAGAAATCATCTGTTTCAAAGATTTCTGTTCTGAATTTATCCGAAATAATATTAATAGTTTCACTCCATAGTTTTCCTACACTTTGATACGGCGGATCGCCCCGTTTATCAAAAATCACTCCTACTTTTGGTCCATTTTTTAGAATAGCATTCATATGTCCTCTCTCCATATATGTTAATTTTTTTTGTATTTCAATCTCCTTCATCGTTGTCATTCATGTAGTGATTCATAAAGCCATAAAATGCTAGTTACTCCCCTTGGATAATACTTACTTTCAGATGCAATTCCAGATATTATTTGATCGCTCCAGCACCAATATGAATTTCTGGGATCAATTAACCAATCATAATGAGCCTTATCAGCAACATTTGATTCATCATCCTTGATTCCCAAAATGTGTCTAGTAATAAACTGACAAAGGTATATTTTACTCAGCCACGAATTCTCGCTGTTGGATGAAAGCTTCCATGCACCGTTTTCAAATAAGCAGTCTCCTTTTACGAGAATTGTCCTAATATGTCTTTCGAGTACTTTGATATACTCTTTAAATCTCCCATTCTTATCAAGATACTCCTTACATCCCGCGAAATATGGAAAAACTATGCCCTCAATTGCTGGAATAATCTTAGAATTATTACTAGAATCAATAAATGCTGGCAGATACCCTTCCTTAGTAACACTCTTTATTATTGTCTCTGAGCATTTTTCAGCCTGTTGAAGTGACTCTTGTTCCAAATTATGAAGTTCATAATTACTAAAAAGTTTGGCTAACATAACATATACAGCCCAGCATTTACTGGCAATATAAACATTATCTCTAGCCTGACCTAACGATACATCAACAGCATCATATGTAGTGATTTCCGCTCCATTCATAGTCCGGGTACTATCCAATCCCATTATGCCATTTCGTTTTGCTTTATCGGGATTATCCCTATTAAGCATACTTTGAAAGCACTCTTTAAATATATTAATGTTTTTATCGGACCATACTTTGTCATTTGTCCACTCAATATATACACATGCACAGCATAACCAGTTCAAAAGCATCTCTTGTGTCATATGAGAAAAACAATCGTCTTTCCCGAACATCTCATAAGTTGAAAAGCCTGATTTTGAGAAGGCATTACAAACACCCATATCATGTGTAAAACTTAACCCACCATTATATACCTTATCATCATTGGGAAATTTTATTTCGTCCTTATAACTGTAATGTTCCATAAACATATCCAATTCATTTCTAACAGTCCATGGATTCATAATGAGTTCGAAAAATAGTTGATCCACTGTCAAATCCAGTGTATTCATCATTCTATATTCACCTTCATTGACTACCCAAAATGGTCTTCCATCATAATCCATTAATTGAGTATTGCCATAGTAGCTTCTTATAGCCTGACAGATCATAAATTTTTGTTCACGGGACAAGCTATACCCATCAAACATATTATTAGATTTCGCCCACGATTCGACTAGATCTTCATAATGTTTTAATGAGAACATTGCTACTTCCTCAATATTCTTATAAAAATTCGTATAGTAGTATGATGTTTCAAGACCTGTTGTAACTTTACCACCCCGATAAAAGCATACTGCAAGACGAAAGCTTTCTTTGCATTCAGGTTCTATATCTGCCATGACGAGCCCACACATCCCCAGCCCAAATGAAAAGTTTTCTTTTATTTCACGGGACAAAATACTCTCAATATTATATCCCAAGCCTGAAAACATTCTCCCCGAGTTGGCAGCAATAGCACTAATTCTACCTTGAGCGATGCCTTCGCATTGCTCGTTTGTTGTATTTTTCAGTAGGCGCATTGCCGAATAAGGATCATTCCCTTTATATCCAAAAAACAATCGACGTTTACTTTTTGATTTTGTATTATCAACTGTAATCTCAACAAGCACAGCAGGTAACAAAGCCATCATTAAATCTTGTTCGTCTGAAATTGTCGGGTCCGGAATAGATATTACAGGTGAAAATATTTTAAATTCTAAATCTCCTGCTCTCCAAGTGTCTGTACCTAACTTAAATTCACGTTCAATATTGTTTTCTGTAAACTGCACTATACTAATTTTTTTGGAGTTTTTCTCAAGACTTTTTCTAGCGGCACCGTCCTCTGCGTTAGGATCATAAAAAGGGAGAGCTTCATAATATTTACCATCCCGGGATTGTAGTCCAATATAGACGTTTTGGTCTGCTGGCTTTGCAAGTTCTAAACCAAGTCCGCCTTTACTCCCCGGATATCCTAATGTAAAACTGCTAAAAGCGCCAATAGGAGAGTGATGGGCGTTGAAAAAATAATTATTTATAGCTATCAACTCCTTTACATCAATTAATGAAGACAGTCTCCACCCGACTCCTTGAGCGAAGCGAGTTGACTGAATTATCCTATTCTTAGCACATCAAACTAGAGGACTCAGAACTGACTCCCCCTTATCAAATAACTTGTTTAGAAATTCACAAGTATCATGTTCTTCGACTGTTTGCACGAAAATACAACCAATTGTTTGTCAAGAAAATTGCCTCATAAATACAGCTTCGCCCTATCATTTATTACATACAATAAACTACAAGGTTTTTACTGTATTATCCTTAACACCAAATAACGAGCATAGCTACGATTATTGTGCGTTAAGTACTTGTAGGAACCCTCTTCGTTCTCACCTCAAAAAACTTGAAGTAAAAGTCTTCCTAGCCTATCAAACGTATTCATTATTGGTATTTATCCTCTGTATAGATTAACAGATAATATGTCGTAATTCAACGGGTTTTTGATTTTTTACTCTTTAGGTAATCGGGTTATAATAAACATAACGCATACAACAGCGCTAAATTCGTTGATTATTTTACAACTAAAGCACATAATATAAGTAAGAATAAAAACATAAAAACATCTAAAGGAGAAACCTCGTATATGAAAGCGAAAAATGACGTACAGGTAACAATCCGTGTTGATAAAGACATGAAAGAACGTGCTGAAAACCTATTTAACAGGCTTGGAATGAAACTCTAGATTTTCTTTAATTAAGTCTATTAATGACTGTGACTTAAATACCTTTTCTTCTATTACATAACCTGTAAATACGTCATTATAAACTGCGATTTCAATAATAATATCACCATTCTTAGATGTGACAGCTTTTACATACCTTTGATCATCATCCTCAGTAATAAGTAAAGACAGCTTTTTATTGGATGTATCATAAACATATAAATCTCCACCTATACTCGTTGTTCCATATGCATAACCTATAATAATAAGTAAATACCTATCATTGAGCCAAAATAATTTCATTGGTTTAAAGTCTTTTGGGACATCTGCTACTTCTACTGCATTTTCCTTAACACTATTTGTTGTATTATAAATATGTACTTCCCCAATTACTTCAAACTCATAGGGTGTAATGTAAGCTACTCTTTTTTTATCTGGTGAGATGATAGGCTCAGATGGGTTTTCATCCCACTTGCATATAGTCTTTTCCTGTCCACCAAATTTTGTAATTATAGATGGTGGCATATTTTCAATGTTTTCATAAAAAATCGTTTTCCCAAGAACTAAATCTTTAGACTCTATACTTGCTTCTTTTACTTTTTGTCCACATCCTGTTAATAAGCTAGCTAACAGTAATATTATTAAAGAAAACTTTCTCACATAAAAATACCTCCTAAGACTGGCATAGTTCCCCTCCAAAGCTAATATAAATAACCCTACCAACATAATTTCAGGGTATTTATATCTTTATATTCTTGATTTTTCTAATCGACTTGCACGTTGATTTATCCACTCAATCTATTCTCACCTGCTCCAAAGCCATACCAATGAGCTTATCGGCATAATCTGCCATAAACAATGGAATATTCAACAGATCATCATCGAGGCGCAGGTTATTCAGTGAAAACCGAATACGAAGCTTTGATTTCACCGCTGGCCATCATTAAATTCTGTAAAATACGTTCTACATCCTTGGTGCTTTGTTAATCGTCAAACTCTAATCTTCTAATTTTGCAAATTCTTTAAGAAGCCAAGTCTTGCCAACTTGACGAACGCCTTTTAAAACAAGTGGTTTCCTATATTTGGAGTTTTTCCAGTTCAGCAGTTTCTGCATAACCAGTCTTTCCATACTACTACCGCCTCCAATGCAACACATAATTATACACTTTTAGAGTCTACAAATCACATTATTATTTATAGCATAACCATTTTTTCTGTGTCAGTCAAGATAATCACATTATTATAGCAAAACATGAAGATTGCAAGTTTAAGTGATGTGAAATATATGGTAAATTTGTATAATGCAAACTTATTGTTTGTTGCATATCTTC
>CAZEIH010000028.1:25875-39619 GCA_964512095.1 uncultured Oscillospiraceae bacterium | reverse complement strand
ACGACACATAGACACTTATTCATAGAATAAGTGTCTATGTGTCGTGCCTGGCACCATATTTAGTCGTTGAGGCAGCACTGCTTTTGTTTGAATACGCTACAGTAAGCAGTTTTACCTTCTTATATAAATATCTTATGCGATAGAATGGTTGAAACAGTTTTCGTAACATTAATACTATATTTACAGCCAGAGACGAGGGAGTCCTTTTGCTGAGATGCTCAGAAAGAAGCAGGCCGAATTTGAACTGACTGATGTATATTAGTGAATACCAATAATCCAATAATACATTGTTGTTTTTCTGCCCCCAATAGTTTTTGTATATGTCCCCAATCTTCCTGTTTTGACCCGAAGTCAAATTTGTGGCGACTATGCCCTTTCTTTCAGCAATTCCTTCTATGTCTGTACCTGGGAAAAAGCTGAGTCCATGGAGCTGTAGCTCAAATGGCCTTTTAAGAAGAGCACAAAGCTGGTATGTCTGCTTTATATCATCCTCACCTTCAAATGGATGGCGAAGAATGAAATCATATACTACTTGAGGAATCTTGTTTTTGCTTAGTATTTTTGCTGCTTCCAGTAAGTTCTCCTGGGTTTCTGGCCGATGGAATACTTCCTTGCGTATTTTAGGGGATCCGCTTTGAATACCCATAACTACCTTATGTAGACCGGCATCTGCTAATTTAGATATGATATTGTCATCTATTTTCAGGGGGTGGGCCCAGATCTCAAAGGGTAGCCCTATACGTGCTTTATACTGGGTTGTAAAGGCTTCTATCCATTCATTATCATCAGGAAATATTTCATCCCAGAAATGGATTACCTTTAACGATTTCATATATGACAGTGCTTCCTCCAATTCTCCTATAACACTTGCCACACTTCTGAAACGTAAATATTTCCCCTGACCAGCATACATTCTTTTAAGGTTGATAGAGCAGCAGTAAGAACACATAAACGGACAGCCTCTGGAGCAGGACAGCTCATAGCTGAAAGACTCAGTCATGGGATCGCCAAAACCAATCCGACTTCCTTCAATATAGTATTTATTATTAAGGCCAAAAACAGGATAACCTAATAGGTCTAAATCTTCACACAAGGGTCGCAAACTATTGATAACAGCTTTTCCACTGTTGTCCCCCAGGGGCTCCATAAATGCTAGGTTTTTTACCTTCTTGTAATTTGTCCTATTAAGCACTGCTAATGATAATTCGACTATTGCCTCCTCACATTCTCCTCTTAGCACAAAATCAGCATATTCTAGGCATTTCTTTGGAAACATTGAGGCATATACACCGCCCCATACAATGGGTATCCTAAATTCATCTCTTAAAAAATTGTTTACATAAACAACGGATTCAAGGTATAGAGAAGACATGACACTCAATCCGATTAAACCTGGTTTTAGGTTATTTACTAAACTCTTTAATAATAAAAGCTCTTCAAAACTTACCGGCTGAGGCTTCCTGCTGTTGAAGCCCTTCAAGAACAATACATATACATTAAGGCCTGACCTTGTAAGAGCTCTTTCGAGGTATCTTACGCCTAATGCCTTCTTATTATAGAATGCTATTAGTAAAACAGGGTTTCTATCCATGCTATTTCCTCCATTTGCTACTTTCCATGCTGATAATGCTTCGTCTGTTTTTCATAAGCTGCTTTGCACTATCGTTGCTT
Source organism: uncultured Oscillospiraceae bacterium (assembly GCA_964512095.1). Taxonomy (GTDB): domain Bacteria; phylum Bacillota; class Clostridia; order Acetivibrionales; family DTU013; genus DTU013. The sequence continues at coordinate 37,948 of CAZEIH010000028.1, read as the reverse complement.
AACCACTGTGAAATATTGTAGTTATTACTTGTTATATTGTCCCTAACCAAAAAATACATACATTCTATTAACGAGTCAATTCGCTTCGCTCAGTGAGTCAGGTGGAAACTGAACTCCATCTGACCAAGGAAGTTAAATAGAGATCGGTGTCTTCTGAAGACATAGACAAAATAAATAAAATATAGGTCACCGTCTTCTGAAGACGTTCATAAAATCAATTCGCTTCGCTAAGGGAGCTAGATGGAGATGTGGTTAAATTCAATGCTTTGACAACATTTCTGCACCATCTGTGATGTAATAGTTAGATGGAGACGCGGTTAGATTCAATGGGGTGGAATTTAATTTTTCAATTGAGGGTAAGGTGAAATATTACAGATAATTGTGTTTCTAAATTGATAATATGGACAAATAGTAATATAATGATATATGACATGTTTCGACATAATCATACCAATTCATCATGAAAGGTTAAGGTGCAAAATATGCTCAGGATAAATAACATTAAGTTGAGTGTCAAAATGCTAATTCCTTTTATTATTTCAACTATTGCCCTAGCTAGTATAGCCTTTTTGTCAATCAAAAACCCCAGTGGAGAAAATAGGCAAATAATTGTTTTAATAGCGATAATTGGCGGTGCTCTTACAGCAGCTTTCTCCATCACGTTTATTATTGGTGTCAGCAAAAGGACAAAGGTAGCACTAAACTACATACAAAAGACGTCCAATTTCGATTTGAAGCATGATCCTGCCTATGACAAATATTTAAATGATAAGGATGAGTTCGGGCAGATTATCGGATCTGTCGCCGGCCTCAGAAGAGAATTCCGTGGCTTCGTGAAAAATGTGTTGAAGCAGACGAATACACTGGACCAGACAATCGATCTAACCAATGCGAACATTGCAGGTCTTGGCGAAAATATAACTGACATATCGGCAACAACTGAGGAGTTATCGGCAGGTATGGAAGAGACAGCTGCCTCAAGTCAGGAAATGAATGCCACTGCCTTAGAGATTGAAAACGCTGCATCAATGATAGCTGAAAAAGCAGGAGATTGTGCTTTGACAGCCGATGATATTAGTAGAAGAGCAAATGCACTGGAGACTGATTTTAAAGAGTCTTATTCTAGTGGTGAGACTATCTTCAATGATGTGCAGGCAAAGCTTGAGATTGCATTGGAGGAATCCAAAATGGTGGAGGAAATCGATGTACTGGCCGAGGCTATTTTGCAGATTTCTTCACAAACAAATATGCTGGCATTGAATGCCGCTATTGAAGCCGCAAGAGCAGGCGAGTCAGGGAAGGGCTTTGCTGTTGTTGCAGAAGAGATCAGGAAGCTTGCTGAGGATTCTAAAAGTGCTGTGACAAAGATACAAGGTGTTACAAAGGGCGTAATAGATTCAGTAGCTAACCTTTCTGACAATTCAAATGCCTTACTTGAATTTGTCAATAACAATGTAAGGAAGGATTATGGCACAATGCTTCAGGCAACCAGTAAGTATGGGGACGATGCGGAGCATATAAATGATTTAGCATCAGATCTTAGTGCAACCTCCCAGCAGCTCCTTGTATCCATACAAAGTATTGTTAAAGCAATCAATGAAGTGACGATGGCAGCAAATGAGGGTGCGGAGGGAACTGCTAGCATTGCTCAGAAATCATCCGCTATAGTTGAAAAGTCCCAGGAGGTTGTCTTTAGTATTAATTCTGCAGATGAAGGTGCTAGACTACTGACAAATGAAATAACCAAGTTTAGTATTGACAATTAAATTGGATTCTGTTAGCATATTTAAAAATAGGTAAATGCGTTGAAGGGGAAAACACTCCGTCTGACGGTGCTAAAGAGAGCTGTTGCTTGCTGCGAAACAGTGCGCTGGACGATTGTGGACTCGCCCTAGAGCAGTCAGCTGAAAGCAGCCGCCGGAATCGGATTTCATTTAAAACACAGGCGCATGTAAGTAGGTTCGAACGGGATTCCCTCCGTTATGTTGGGAGAGCATTCATCGCATTTGATTGATGCTGACAAAGAGGGTATATTTATACCAAATTGGAGTGGTACCGCGGAAGTTAAGGCTTTCGTCTCCGGCAGAAATGCCGTGGGACGAAGGCTTTTTTATATTATGAGTGCCGGTGCCTGTATATGTAGTATTTTCAATAATAGGAGGAGTTAAAATGAAACTAGCATTTTCAACACTTGGATGTCCTGATTTTGATTGGTCTGATATCTATTCAATGGCAAAGGATCTAGGCTTTGACGGCATAGAAATCAGAGGGCTGGGTAAGGATATTTTTGCTGTCCGTGCCAAGCCATTTACAGAAGCAGAGCTGCCAAACACAGTTAAAAAGCTTGCTGAATTACGTATCGAGATTCCGTGCCTTTCATCTGGCTGTTGCCTGAAGTTTTCTGAAAAAGCAGATGCAAACCATGCGGAAATAGTTGAGTATATCGAATTGGCTACAAGGCTTAAAACTCCTTATATTCGTATACTTGCAGATTTGGAACCCCATGCTGAAGGCGAAGTTGATGATAATGTAGTGCTTGCGGCTCTTAAACGGTTGGTGCCTATTGCAGAGAAAAGTGGTGTTACACTACTAGTCGAAACAAATGGTGTGTATGCCGACACAAATCGTCTTTGTGAGCTGTTAAACCATGTTGGAAGTGATGCAGTAGGAGCTCTATGGGATGTTCATCATCCACTGCGTTTTGCCGGTGAAACCCCAGGCAAGACCGTGCAGAATCTTGGAGCTTATATAAAATATGTACATGTTAAGGATTCCATCATTGAAGATGATAAGGTTTCATATAGAATGATGGGTGAGGGTGATATGCCTATAGATGAATTCATGCAGGCATTGAGCTCAATAAATTACGAAGGCTATGTTTCACTGGAATGGGTAAAAAGATGGGCCAGCGATCTCGGTGATGCAGGTATTGTATTTCCTCATTTTATTAACTACATGGAGAAATATACGCAAAAGGGACACCAAAAGGGGCGCTTGTTTCTTAATAACGCCAAGACCGGACAGTATGTATGGGAGAAGGATACACTAATTGACCTTACGTTTCCACAGGTACTAGACCGCATAGCTGATGAATTTCCCGACCAGTATGCATTCCGTTACACTACATTAGATTACACCAGGACATATTCTGAGTTCAAGCAGGATGTGGATAACTTTGCAAGATCTCTGATAGCACTCGGTGTTAAGCCTGGCGATCACGTTGCTATATGGGCAACAAATGTGCCTCAGTGGTTTATAACCTTTTGGGCTGCAACAAAAATCGGGGCTGCTCTTGTGACTGTGAACACAGCATACAAGATATATGAAGCAGAGTATCTGCTCCGCCAGTCCGACACACATACACTGGTATTGATAGATGGCTATAAGGATTCGAATTATGTAGAAATAATTAAGGAATTGTGTCCTGAGCTTGAAAACGCTGAAGCTGGTAAACCGCTCCACATGAAACGGTTGCCATTCCTGCGCAATATAATTACTGTCGACTCGCAGCAAAAGGGCTGCCTCACATGGGACGAAGCGATGGCTTTAGCAGAAAAAACACCTGTTGAAGATGTTTATCGCCGTGCTATGGCAATAAATAAGCATGATGTTTGTAATATGCAGTATACCTCTGGTACAACAGGCTTCCCTAAGGGTGTCATGCTTACCCACTACAATGTGGTGAACAATGGCAAATGCATAGGGGACTGTATGGATTTTTCAACAGCTGACAGGCTGATGATACATGTACCTATGTTCCATTGCTTTGGCATGGTGCTTGCTATGACAGCAGCCATGACCCATGGAGTGACAATGTCGCCGATCCCATATTTCTCCCCGAGGCAGTCTCTGGCGTGCATAGATGCAGAGAAAATCACTGCGTTCCACGGTGTTCCCACGATGTTTATCGCGATGATGGAGCACGAGGATTTTTCGAAGACAGACTTCTCACACATGAGGACCGGGATAATGGCAGGCAGTCCCTGCCCGATAAAGGTAATGCAGGATGTTGTAGATAAGATGCATATGAAAGAGATAACTATTGTTTTTGGTCAGACCGAGTCATCACCTGGTTGCACTCAGAGCCGTGTAGATGATGCAGTGGAGCTCAGAGTAAATACTGTGGGTCGTGCTCTTCCAGGTGTGGAATGTAAAATCGTAGATCCTGAGACTAATGAAGATCTGCCGCCCCATGTCGACGGAGAATTTGTGGCTCGTGGCTATAATATAATGAAGGGCTACTATAAGATGCCTGAGGCAACAGCCGCAGCCATTGACAAGGATGGCTGGCTCCATACAGGAGATCTGGCCAGGGTGGATGATAACGGATATTACAAAATTACTGGACGCATAAAGGATATGATAATCCGCGGAGGCGAAAACATATACCCCAAGGAAATCGAGGATTTTATATACACCAATGACAAGGTGAAGGACGTACAGGTTATAGGTGTGCCTGATAAGCAGTATGGTGAAGAAATAATGGCATGTGTCATACTGAAGGAAGGTATGGCAATGACCTCTGATGAACTGAAGGAATACTGCCGTTCCCATATTGCAAAGCACAAAACGCCTCGATATGTGGAATTTGTTGACGAATTTCCAATGAATGCTGCCGGAAAGATACTTAAATATAGAATGCGTGAATGGGCTATTGAAAAACTTGGATTGCAGGCGGACAACAAGGTTGTGACTGCCTGAGAGCTACTACTTCAATAAGCAGGTCGGTTCATTTATCTATGTAATTAGATTTGTTAAAAACCGGGATGACTAATAGTCACCCGGTTTTAAAATCCATAAGACATTTTCCGATTGCATTTCGTATTGTTTGAGACAATATTAATAATAGGTGATAGATATCCACCACCTTAATGAAACACTGCTTGGGAAATAAAATTTTTCTGCAAATGAAAATATTTTAGTAGACATGCTATAATTAATTTACTGGTATAATGTTCTAATAAACCTATTCGGAAGGGAATTAATGATGAAGTATTACTTAGAAGAAAAAGATGCTGTATTAAAATCACAGGAGACGTCGCCAAAAGGGCTCGGAGCCGATCAAGTAACACAAAGGCTTGAAGAGTTCGGCCGCAACAAGCTTGAAGAAGGAAAAAAGAAAACAATTATACAGAGATTTTTTGAGCAAATGAAGGATCCAATGGTTATAGTTTTAATTGCAGCTGCGATAATATCGGGGGTAGCATCCGAAATAGCTGATGCTGTCATAATATTGATGGTTGTAGTTTTAAATTCTGTTCTGGGAGTGATACAGGAGGGGAAGGCGGAGAAAGCAATAGAGGCACTGGCTAGGATGTCATCTCCTTTTTCCAGGGTCAGAAGAAACGGCCATACAGTTCAGATAAAGTCAGATGAAATCGTACCGGGTGACATTGTTCTGTTGGAAGCCGGAGATGCAGTGCCGGCAGATATGAGACTCATTGATGCATCTAGCCTTAAGATAGAGGAAGCGTCACTAACAGGAGAGTCGGTGCCGTCTGAAAAGTACAGTGAGGTCATAGCAAAAAGGGAAAATGATGTTCCTCTGGGCGATAGGCATAATATGGCTTACATGGGTACTAGTGTTGTATACGGTAGAGGTGAGGGTGTCGTAATAGATACGGGTATGAGTACTGAGATGGGAAAGATTGCAGAAATCATATCTAAAACTGAGGATGAAAAGACACCTCTTCAGAAAACTTTGGCCAGTCTTAGCAGAATATTGAGCATTGCTGTTCTTGGAATAAGTGTATTCATATTTATTTTCAGTGTACTAAAGAATGGTGGATTTTCGGGGGGACATGTCCTTGAAATGTTCCTTCTAGCCATAAGTCTGGCAGTTGCAGCGATTCCAGAAGGGCTTGTAGCTGTTGTGACAGTTGTGCTTTCCATCGGTGTTACAAAGATGTCAAAACGCAATGCGATAATAAGGAAGTTAACTGCAGTGGAGACATTGGGCTGTACTCAGGTCATTTGCTCCGATAAAACAGGGACCTTGACTCAGAATAAAATGACTGTTGTTAACGCTTTTGGCGATACAGCCAAGCTGGGAGTATCCATGGCACTTTGTAATGATGCCGAGTTATCGGAAGATAAAAGCGAGGTATTAGGAGAACCAACCGAAAGTGCATTGGTCCGTTATGCCTATGATTTGGGCTATGACAAGGCTGAGCTAGAGAACAAAATGTCTAGAGTCGCTGAAGCTCCCTTTGATTCAATGAGAAAGATGATGTCTACAGTCCATAAGGAACAGTCGGGTACTTTTGTCCAATATACAAAGGGTGCCCCTGACGAGCTGTTGAAAGTATGCAGCCATATACTCCTCGGGAAGGATGTAGTAGCTTTAACGGAGGAATTACGCCAAAAGGTTCTTGATGAGAACAGAAAGATGGCGGAGAAGGCGCTGAGGGTGCTTGGTTCAGCCATGAGACAGCATGAGGTCCTACCGGAGAAGATATCTGCTGAGGTACTGGAAAAAGATATGACCTTCATTGGCCTTACAGGCATGATTGACCCAGTACGTCCGGAAGTCAAAGCAGCCATTGAAGAGTGCCGAGCTGCAGGAATTAAGCCCGTGATGATAACCGGGGATCATAGGGATACAGCTATTGCTATTGCAAGGGAGCTAGGTGTCATTGAAGACGAGAGCCAGGCCTTAACAGGCGCAGAACTGGAACGGATACCAGTTAAGGAATTTGAAGAGAGTGTTAGTAAATATGCTGTTTATGCCCGAGTTCAACCCGAGCACAAGGTGCGTATCGTGAGTGCATGGAAAAAGAACAATATGATTACCGCTATGACAGGCGATGGCGTCAATGATGCACCGGCTCTAAAGACCGCTGATATTGGAGTGGGTATGGGTATAACAGGAACAGATGTGTCCAAAAATGTATCTGATATGGTACTTTCAGATGACAATTTCGCATCAATTGTAAAAGCAGTTGAAGAAGGTCGCAGAATTTATGACAACATTAGAAAGGCTATCCAGTTTCTTCTTTCAGCCAACCTAAGCGAGGTACTGGCGCTTTTTGTTGCTACGATATTTAGTTTCAAGCTATTCACACCGATACACATTTTGTGGATTAACCTTGTGACTGATACGTTTCCTGCAATTGCTCTAGGTATGGAGGATGCTGAGCCAGACATCATGGAAAAACCTCCACGCACGGCTGATGAGGGCATCTTTGCAGGCGGCCTGGCCACAGGCGTTATTTACCAGGGGCTGATGGTTGCTGCGCTGACCCTTGCATCCTTTTTCATAGGTGTCAGCCAGTCGCAGATAACGGGTATGACCATGGCGTTTTTAACATTATCTCTTTGTGAGGTTTTTCATTCTATCAATATGAGGAGCAGGACAAAATCTATCTTCAGACTGAAAACTCACAACAAGGTTTTATTGGGTGCAATGATTCTGTCCATCATTTTGACACTTGCTGTTATATATGTACCGGGCATTAATACGATTTTTAATCTGACACCGTTGTCACCTGTAAACCTGGCTACAGGTTTAGGGCTTGCTTTGTTGATCATACCTCTGGTGGAAATTGTCAAGCTGGCTATGTCTAGAATGAAAAAATAGTGAGGCTATATGGGTCATGGAAGTTGCAAAGTTACCGAAGTTGTAGAGTTATAATATATCAACAGAAATATAAAGGCTATAATATCTTATTAGAAATGAGGAAGAGAATGAACTGGTTAAAAAAATTTATGACTGGAAGATATGGGGCAGATCAGCTTTCATTGGCGCTGCTCGTTCTTTGCATCATTTTGTCGGTTATAGTCAGAATCATAGGGCTGCCCTTGTTGGCAATAATAGTATATATACCTTTGGGCTTATGTCTTTTCAGGATGCTGTCTAAAAACATAAACAAGAGGAGAATGGAAAACTATAAATTCCATATGGCTCTCAGCCCTGTTTATTCGAGGTTTAAGAAAATGCAAAAACGTCTGGCTGAATCTAAAACCCACAAGTTTTTTAAATGCTCTTCCTGCAAGGCAAAGCTGAGGTTGCCAAAGGGTAAAGGCAATATTGTGGTAACATGTCCCAAATGCAAGAATGAATTTAAAGCAAAGACGTAAGCAATAATGAAATTGTAGGAGTTCAAAGAGAAATCCATAATCAGGCTTAGGATAACTGGGGATAGTTGAGTTGGAATGTGCTATGAGAATAGGGAGATGAGGTCTTGACGGAACTGCTGCTAAAGCTGTTTATAAAGAATCGAAAGAATACCAGCGATATCCATGTAAGGGAAGCGTATGGAAAGCTGTCGGGGGTAGCCGGTGTAGTTACTAATTTACTGCTGTTTATTATGAAAATAGCGGTAGGAACACTTTTTAACAGTATCTCCATAACGGCAGACGCAGTTAACAATCTGTCGGATTCAGGATCGTCAGTGGTGACACTAATCAGCTTTAAAATATCAGGAAAGCCGGCAGATGCTAAGCATCCTTATGGCCATGCCAGAATGGAGTATGTATCCGGGCTTATTGTATCGGTTATAGTCATGTTCCTTGGCTTTCAGCTTTTAAGAGAATCGGTGGAAAAAATCATAAATCCTGTGACAAGCATATTTTCATGGATAGCTGTAATAGTGCTTATTGTATCGATGTTACTCAAATTTTGGCAGTATGGCTTTTACAGAAAGCTTGGAAGGATGATTGGATCTGATGCCATAATTGCAGCTTCATTAGACAGCAGGAACGATATGCTATCGACGGCTGCTGTTTTAGTAGCGGCCCTTGTTTCAGGACTAACAGGCTTCGATCTCGATGGGTATATGGGCGCTGCAGTAGCGATTTTTATTGTGATATCTGGCATAAAGCTCATAAGTGATACCACAAGCCCGCTGCTTGGCACTGCTCCCTCTAAGGAAATGGTTGACAGCATATATAAAAAAATCATGAGTTATGAAGGAATTGCAGGTCTACATGACCTTAGCGTACACAACTATGGAGTATCTAGACATTTTGCTACAGTACACTGTGAGGTGTCGGCAGACCAAGATATAATGGTCAGCCACGATATAATTGACAATATTGAACGAGATTTTCTGAAGGATATGGGCATTCATATGGTTATACACCTAGATCCAATAATTACTGACAATGAGAGGATCAATGAGCTCAAGCAGGCTGTGCAAATGATTATCAGGGAAATTTCACCTGATATCAACATTCATGATTTTCGTATGGTAGACGGTGTTACTCATTCGAACCTCATATTTGATGTGGTTGTTCCATTTGAGTTTAAATATGGTGATAGTGAATTAATCGAGATCATTTTAGAAAAGATCGAAGAAATTGACGATAATTACCGGGCGATAATAACAGTGGACCATAATTACATACCAGATTTTGCTGTCGATTAATTTGAGTAAACGAGATGATATTGACAATACTCTTAGTGTTGTGTTATGTTATTCTTTGCTGTATTTCGTTATAGAATGCATATTGGCTGAAGATCGGGCAGGAGCTTTAAACTCCCCGATTTTGTTGTATATGTTGTGTATATAGAAAGAGAAGGGCAGAATAATGAACGCAAGAACAGAGCTGTTAGGCAGATGGAACAGGGAAAAGTCAGAGGAGCTATATGGAATAAAAAACTGGGGTGCAGGCTATTTTTCTATTTCAGACAAGGGGGATGTGACGGTTAATCCATATAAGGACAACGATGCTGCCGCTATAAGCCTGATGGACATAATATCGGGCGTGCGGGAGCGTGGTCTTGATATGCCTGTTCTTTTGAGATTTGAAAACTTGCTTGACTCGCAGATATCCTACCTGAACAACTCATTCAGGAAGGCTATGAAGGAGCTTGACTATAAGGGTGAGTACCGTGGTGTCTATCCTATAAAGGTAAATCAACAGCAGCAGGTGGTTGAGGAAGTGACCAAATTCGGTCAGCGCTACCACCATGGACTGGAGGTTGGCAGCAAGGCTGAGTTGATAGCTGCGCTTTCTGTTATGAAGGATAAGGAGGCCTGCCTTATATGCAATGGCTATAAAGATGAGGAATTTGTCGACCTAGGGCTGTATGCAGTCAAAATGGGCTTCAAATGCTTCTTTGTAATAGAAATACCGGAAGAAGTGAATATAATAATCGAACGATCCAAGGCCCTTGGTGTTCAGCCCAATATCGGTATCCGAATCAAGCTTTCTGCTAAAGCAGGCGGACATTGGACGGAATCGGGGGGAGACAGGAGCTTGTTCGGGTTGAATGTCTCCCAGCTAATCATGATGGTGGACTATCTCAGAGAAATGGGCATGCTGAGTTCAATTAAACTGCTGCATTACCATCTTGGTTCCCAGATACCAAACATAAGGGATATTCGTTCGGCAGTTATCGAAGCTGCAAGAATATATGCCGAATTGGTCAAGGAAGGCGCTCCAATGGGCTATCTAGACCTTGGCGGAGGCCTGGCTGTTGATTATGACGGTTCAAACACCAATTACACCAATAGCCGTAATTATTCAGTCGAGGAGTATTGCTCTGACGTTGTAGAAGCGGTCATGACCACACTTGATTCAAGTAAGGTAGAACATCCTGTTATTATCACAGAGTCGGGTAGAACAACTGTCGCATATTATTCGGTGCTGCTTTTCAACATTCTTAATGTTGAGAAATTTGAAGAGTATGACGTTCCTGAAGAATTGGATGACGATGTTTCAGAACAGGTGAAGAACCTATTTGAAGTAAATAAGAGCCTGCATATGAAAAATATACAGGAGTGTTATAACGACGCACTCTATTATAGAGACGAAATCAGGGATATGTTTAAGCATGGCAAGATAAGCCTTCGTGAACGTTCTCTGTCTGAAAAAATATTTTGGAATACAATCAGTCAGATTGCTAGTGAGAAGGAGAAGCTGAAGCATGCTCCCCCTGATTTGAAAGATATTGAAAGTGCCATTGCAGATATATATTACGGTAATTTTTCATTGTTCCAGTCAATTCCTGACAGCTGGGCAATCGATCAGCTATTTCCTGTAATGCCTGTTCACAGGCTTCTGGATCTGCCGAAAAGGAATGCTGTCATAGCGGACATTACATGTGACTGTGACGGTAAAATCGACCGATTTATTGACCTCCACGATGTAAGAATGTCTCTGCCTCTCCATGAAATGAATAATGGTGATGACTACTATCTTGGTGTGTTTCTTGTAGGGGCATACCAGGAAACGCTTGGAGATTTGCATAACCTTTTCGGAGATACAAATATTGTCAGTGTAAGGATCAGACCTGATGGCGAATATGACTTTGTCAAAGAAATACATGGTGACAGTGTGGCAGATGTGCTATCATATGTGGAATTTGATCCCAAGGATATGCTGGTTAGCTTTCGTGAGACAGCCGAGGAAGCAATCCATGAGGGCAGGATAAGCGCAAGTGAGCGGCCAGAGATAATGAAAGCGTACGACAATGGATTACGCGGATACACATACTTTGAAAGGTAATCACAAATACTAAACCGGCGTGAGAATCTCCACCCCGGTTTTTTTATGTGCCTGCATGGGTTCGATCTGTTGATAAAATATTGAAAAAACGGAAATACCAGAATCAATTATTTAATATTTTTATGTAACATTATAAAAATTTAACGTAAATAATTGCGGAATATGTACACAGAATAGTACGGGAGGTGTTGAAAATGAGAAAGTCATTCAAAACAGCTTTATGTACTTTTTTGGTAGTTTGTCTAGCGACAGCTTTACTTGCAGGATGCGCCCAGGTAGGAGAAGACGGGATGATGGATCCTAACGGTAACAACAATGGTATGGACAACAATGGCATGAACAATGGTGCACAGAACCAAGGCTATAACAAGAACGACCTTGTTGGTGTCAGAGATGGAAATACTGGAAGGCATACCATTAATGGAAGGAATTTTGCTGGTGGTGATGGTAATACCGGAAATGATCCGACGAATTTCATCGGTAATAATGGTGTAAATACCATCGAGCGCAATAACAGATTCCGCACAGGTAACACCACAGGTAACACCACAGGTAACACCACAGGTTTAGGCAACAACACCACAGGCACAGGCAACAATGGTATGCGTTTAGGCAACAA
>CAZEIH010000028.1:10466-25775 GCA_964512095.1 uncultured Oscillospiraceae bacterium | reverse complement strand
GTTTAGGCAACAACACCACAGGCACAGGCAACAATGGTATGCGTTTAGGCAACAATACGACAGGCGTAGGTAACAATGTCACAATGAATGGCAATGACAGGTCAAGAGCATCTGCAATCGAGAGGCAGCTGGAGAGTGTAAGCGGCATAGGTGATTGTTCTGTAATCGTGTCAGGAGACACAGCCCTTGTTGGCCTGATGACAAATGGCAACAATGCTGGTAATTCGTCACAGCTTAGAACAACCATTGAAAGACGAGTTATGCAGATAGACAACACAATCAAGAACGTTACAGTGACAGATTCTCCTGATATGCTGACGCGTATGGGTAAGCTTGGGACAGGCGATGGAATGACAACTAACTTCATGCAGGACTTCAGAAATATGATTAACAACATTGGCAATGGAGGCAGATAAGCTATATTGCTAGCTGTTATGATGACTGTGATGATTGCAGGCTATTGCCTGCAATCATTTTTTATTGAAGAAAAAAATCATATATGTTATTATGATTCAACTGCAATAAATTAGCTGTAGTGTTAAATTAGAATTGCTGGAGAACGTAGCAGATGGGTATATTAGAATTATTACTAATAGCTATAGGGCTTTCGATGGACGCATTTGCGGTATCAATATGCAAGGGCTTATCTACAAGGGAGCTAAAAATCCGCCATATGATAATAACTGGCTTGTTTTTTGGAGGCTTTCAGGCTTTGATGCCCCTTGTTGGCTATTTACTAGGTATTCAGTTCAAGGACTATATTGTTACTGTAGATCATTGGATAGCCTTTGTTCTACTTTCCATAATCGGTATCAACATGATACGGGAATCTAGAAACCAACGCTGTGAGAATGTGGGAGATGCTTTTTCCCTAAAAAGCATGTTAATGCTTTCTATTGCCACAAGCATAGACGCACTGGCAGTCGGTGTCACCTTTGCATTCCTTCAGGTTCAAATTCTACCGGCAGTCTTATTTATAGGCATAATTACATTAGCTTTATCGATGGCAGGAGTTAAAATAGGAAATATTTTTGGTACAAGGTTCAAGTCCAAGGCTGAACTTGCAGGAGGAGTAATCCTGATAGGTATGGGCATAAAGATACTAATCGAGCACTTGTAGATTGGTGCCAGGCACGTCACTTAGACACTTATTTAACAAAAGTGTGCTAGGCGTTGACATTTTGCGAGAAGGTGGAAGAATATCTAGAAAGATAAATTAAGGGGTGTTAAAGATGCCATTGAGGATTGTTCGAAATGATATTGCAAAAATGAAAACCGACGTGATTGTAAATGCCGCCAATTCTGACCTGAGAATGGGTGGTGGAGTTTGCGGAGCTATATTTAAAGAGGCAGGAGAGAAACAGCTACAGCAGGAGTGTAACCGCATAGGCCATTGTAAAACCGGTGAGGCAGTAATCACAGGGGGGTATGGACTCCCAGCCAAACATATAATACATGCAGTTGGACCAATATGGCAAGGCGGCGGCCACGACGAGGCTAGACTGCTACATAACAGCTATACTAGTTCTCTTGAACTGGCATTGAAGCATAAATGTGAATCAATAGCCTTCCCCCTTATATCATCGGGTATATATGGATACCCAAAGGATCAGGCACTTCAGATTGCCATATCGGCAATAGGAGAGTTTCTTTTGAAGCATGATATAGATGTCTATCTTGTGGTATTTGACAAAAATGCTTATACACTGAGCGAAAAGCTTTTTTTCGCCATCGAAAGATATATCGATGACAATTATGTTGATGAGCATTTGCAGGAAGAGCGTTCGCGGAATATGCCTTCTTCAGGTTGTAACCGTGAACCCTTCAGTAACGAGAAGCTTATGCAGAGGTCAAGTGTATCAGAAGATGTTTTCAAAGTAGAAGAGCCACATGAGGAGGTTGAGTTCTATGTCATTGATGAATCATATGGTATGGAAAGGTCATGTGCTCCAGATTCAGTAGGGTCCTTGAAACAAAAGCACAACCGCAGTCTTGAGGATGCCGTTAGCAAGCTGGATGAGACTTTTTCACAAATGCTGTTAAGGCTCATCGATGAAAAAGGAATGAGTGACGTTGATACCTATAAAAGAGCAAATATTGACCGCAGGCTTTTTTCGAAAATCCGCAGCAAAAATGAATACAGCCCAAGTAAGTCAACCGCGATAGCCCTATCTATTGCACTGATGCTTAGTCTTGATGAAACACTTGATCTTCTGGGCAGTGCTGGGTATACACTTTCCCATAGCAGCAAATTCGATGTCATTATTGAGTATTTCATACAGGAAGGTAATTACAACATTTTTGAAATAAATGAGGTGCTTTTTGCATTTGAACAAGATTTGCTTGGCGCATAATTGTCGGCATAATTGTCGTTTTAAAGGCGACAATTGGAGTTGGTGGGGGTGTTATTCTTAATTCAAAAAAATAAATGGAGGGTTGTCAACAGTTAAGCGATGCTTATAAAAGTTTACAAAACACTATTGAACTATCGTATATAAGGCAGAAGAGCTAATAAAGCCAAGAAGATGATAAAGGAGTTGCGAGTTTTTGAATGTGAATGCTGCGGAGCAGTAATGGGCAGGGATAAAAATGCGAGTATAAATTTATGGGAAACGATATCATAACAGCAGGGATTATGATAGAATCCCTACTGCTATATTACTGCTTATCTATTTAGAGTAATTATCGAAATAGCCCTGTATATAGATGATGGGTGTGCCCTTATCACCACTGCCGCTTGTTAGGTCGCTAAGGGAACCGATGAGATCGGGTAGTCTTCTCGGAGTAGTTCCCTGAGAGGCCATTTCACCAACCAGATCATTTTCCTTGTTTTTTATATATTCTGATATGGCTTTCTTGAGCTCGTCTCCTCTCAAAGACTTAAAATCATTATCGGCAAGGTATTTAAGCTTTACCTCATTTGGCGTACCATCAAGTCCCGAGGTGTAGCCGGGAGATACCACAGGGTCGGCTAGCTCCCATATTTGGCCTACTGGATCCTTGAATGCTCCATCACCGTAGACCATTACCTCTACGGTCTTTCCTGTACGCTGCTTCATATCTGACTGGATTTTTTCAACCAGCTGCTTACAGTCCCGGGGAAAAAGCTTAACAGTATCTTCAGTTGCCTTATTGGAGCCTAGAAGCCCGTAATCCTCATTATATCCGCTTCCATTTACCGGTGCTGATAATATTTCATCAAGGCTGTATATCTTTTGACCGCCGTGAGCCTTCAATATCCTTTTAGTTCTTATCCTAGTATGGATATCACAGGCCAATACACTTTTTGTGTATTCAAGAATAGTCCGGGGGTAATTTGAGAATATGACTTCACATTCAACACCATATTCTTTTGCCAGTGATCTATAGTAATCTATATAATCCATTCCTGTAAAGGTGTGCTTGATATGACCAAAAAGAGTACGAAACTGTTCCAGGGTCAGTACATCAGTCCAAGGATTCACTCCCTTTTCATCAAGAAGATCAATATCTACAAGATGGTTGCCAACTTCATCAGCAGGATAGCTTAACATCAGCACTATCTTCTTTGCACCCTTCGCTATACCGCGAAGACAGACAGCAAAACGGTTACGGCTCAGTATAGGGAAAATGATGCCAATGGTGTCATCTCCGAATTTAGAAGATATATCCTCAGCGATAGCGTCAATATCTGCATAGTTGCCCTGTGCACGGGCTACGACAGATTCGGTTACTGCGATTACATCCTTATCTCTTATTGGAAAGCCTTCGATTTGTGCTGCATATAATACACTATCAGTAACTATTTTAGCTATATCGTCTCCAGCATTAATTATAGGTGCTCTTATACCTCTGACTACTGTTCCTACGGCTCTTTCCATAATAAACCACTCCTCGCTTATAGTCTGGATATTACAATTGCATTATATGCTAATATATGATATAAGTAAAATAGATAGCTTTAATACATAATATAAGCGGTGGTTATATGGTTGCTAAACTCGATTTATATAAAATATTTTGTGAGGTATCGAAATGCAAGAGCTTTTCAAAGGCAGCAAAGGAGCTGTACATGACTCAGCCTGCAGTAAGTCAGGCAGTTAAGAATTTGGAGAAGGAGCTTGGCGTACGCCTGTTTACTAGAACCTCTAAGGGTGTTACTCTAACAAATAATGGGAATCTCCTATTCGAGCATGTCAATTCAGCAATAAATCTTATACATATTGGAGAAAACAAGCTGCTGGAGTCGAGAAATCTAAAAGCCGGAGAGATGAGGGTTGGGGTTGGTGATACTGTATCTAAGTATTACTTACTACCTTATCTGGAGAGATTCCGCAACCAGTTCCCAAACATAAACCTGAAAATCGTTAACCGTACTACAACTGAGCTATGTGGGCTTTTGAAATCGGGAGAGGTGGACATTGCGGTAGTAAATTTGCCAATAAAGGATGCAGCACTGGAGATAAGGAAATGTATAGACATTCACGACATATTCGTATGTGGGAAAAAATACAAGGAGCTATGTTCAGACCCTGTCAGTCTCGATGAGATTGTACGTCTGCCGCTGATACTACTGGAGAGAAATTCAAATTCCAGGCTGCTTATTGAGAGGTATATGCTGTCTAGGGGTATCAAAGCAACACCGGAAATAGAGCTAGGCTCTCATGATCTGTTGCTGGAGTTTGCGAGGTTCAATTTCGGTGTAGCCTGTGTCGTTGAAGAGTTCTCACAGGATTATCTTAAGTCATCACAGCTTTTTAAGATAAAGCTTACTGAGGAAATACCCCCAAGGGGTGTTGGGTTTTGCTATCTAAAAAGTGTTACCCTGTCACCTGCTGCACAAAAGCTTGTTGAATTAGTGGAGGAGACATAAGAATCTTTGGCGTTTTGGATAAAAAATAAATAGTGAACAATAATAGAAGCATTGTAGCTTCATCTGCTGAAAGTATTGATTATTTGGTTGCTTTTATATATAATCATTATCACTAAATAATAGGGATAAAAACTGGAGGAGACAAATGGGAAAAGCGTTGATAATTGGGGCTGGAGGAGTTGCCAGTGTTGTTGCTCATAAGTGTGCACAAAACTTCGAGGTTTTTGAGGAGATTTGTATAGCCAGTAGGACCCTTTCAAAATGTGAAGCAATAAAGGAATCAATAGCAAAGAGGATAACTGGTAGTAGTACGAAGATACATACAGCTAGAGTGGATGCTGACAAGACAGAGCAGGTAGTGGATCTGATTCGAAGCTTCAACCCTGAGATTGTTATAAATGTGGCTTTACCATACCAGGATCTTACCATAATGGATGCCTGTCTTGAAACTGGTGTGCATTATCTGGATACAGCAAATTACGAGCCTCCTGAGGAAGCGAAGTTTGAATATAAATGGCAGTGGGCATATAGAGAAAGATTTGAGAAGGCCCGTATCACAGCACTTCTGGGAAGTGGCTTTGATCCTGGAGTTACCAGTGTATTTAGCGCATATGCCCAGAAGCATTATTTCGATGAAATACATACCATCGATATTCTAGATGCAAATGCAGGGGATCACGGATACCCATTTGCAACCAACTTCAACCCGGAGATAAATATCCGTGAGATTACAGCCAACGGAAGCTACTTTGAAAATGGTGAATTTATTGAGACTGAACCGCTGGAGATAAAGAAGGTATATGATTTTCCTGAAATAGGTCCAAAGAACATATATCTGCTGCATCATGAAGAGATTGAGTCCCTGGCATTGAACATAAAAGGAATAAAGAAGATACGTTTCTGGATGACTTTTTCCGATAACTACATCAATCACCTGAAAGTGCTTGAGAATGTTGGAATGACATCCATTGAGCCTGTCGAGTTTGAAGGAAAGCAGATCATACCCCTCCAGTTCCTCAAGGCATTATTGCCGGATCCGGCATCACTAGGGGCTAGGACAAAGGGAAAGACCAATATTGGCTGTATATTCCAGGGCATTAAGGATGGAAAGCCGAGAACATACTACGTTTATAATGTATCTGACCATCAGGAGTGTTATGCTGAAGTGGGCTCCCAGGCGATTTCCTATACCACCGGTGTGCCTGCAATGATTGGTGCTATGATGATTATGAAGGGCATTTGGAAGAAACACGGGGTATACAATATAGAAGAATTTGATCCGGATCCCTTTATGGAGGCACTGAACAAATGGGGCTTGCCTTGGAAGGAAGATTTGTCTCCCGCTCTGCTTGATTAATGATAATTGCTATGTCACTATAGACGCTCCCCTGTTCTACCGGCCGAGAGAGGAAGCTGAGAGGATTTCGATATGAGTATAGATTTCAGCATGCTTCCGTCACCATGCTATGTTGTGGATGAGAAGCTATTGATTAAAAATCTAGAAATATTGCAGCTGGTTCAGCAAAGAACTGGTTGCACCATTTTGCTTGCTCAGAAAGCATTTTCTATGTTTTCGGTTTATCCGACTATAGCCAGATACCTTGGAGGGGTGACGTCAAGCTCTTTGTTTGAGGCAAGGCTAGGCTCGGAGGAAATGGGCAAGGAAGTTCACATATATGCTCCCGCATATCTTGATAGTGAGTTTGACGATATAATGGAATACAGTGACCACATTGTATTTAACTCTATTGATCAGTGGAAGAAGTTTAAGGGCAGGGTAAAGGCCTTCAATGACTGGATGATTAAGCCTCATAAAAGGATAGACTGTGGCATCAGGATAAATCCAGAATACTCTGAAATTGAAACCGATATCTATAACCCGTGCTTTATCAATTCTCGGTTTGGAGTCACTTTGGAGCATTTTAGACCTGACGAGCTAGAAGGCATTGACGGGTTCCACTTCCATACTATGTGCGAGCAGAATTCCGACACTCTGGAGCGAACTGTAAGAGTGGTAGATGAACGGTTTGGGGAATATATCAGGGGCTTGAAGTGGATTAATCTAGGTGGTGGACACCATATCACCAGGGATGATTATGACATCGAGACGCTGATACGGTCAATAATGTTCTTTAAGAAAAAACACGGTGTAGAGGTTTATCTTGAACCCGGTGAAGCTATTGCTCTTAATACAGGCTACCTTGTTGGCACTGTTTTGGATACTGTTAAAAATAATATGGAGATAGCTATACTTGATGTATCGGCCGCTTGCCATATGCCCGATGTACTAGAGATGCCTTACAGACCCAATATAGTAGGGGCAGGCAAGTCTGGAGAGTATGAATTTACATACAGATTAGGGGGCAATACCTGCCTAGCTGGCGATGTGATTGGGGACTATTCCTTCAAAAAGCCGCTGAAGCCTGGTGATCGGCTGGTTTTCTGTGATATGGCTCATTACACTATGGTCAAGAACAATACCTTCAATGGTATAAATCTTCCGGCTATTGCTCTATACAGCGAGAAAGAAGGAATTAAGGTGATACGGAGGTTTGGATTTGAGGATTTCAGGAGTCGCTTGTCTTGAAATGTATGTCAGGAGTCGCTTGTCATGAAATGTATGTCAGGAGTCATGTGTCCTGAGCCGTTTGCCAGGAGCTATCTGTCATGAAGCGTTTGCTAGGAGTTGTCTGTTAGGAGCCGTTCGCCAGGAACAATATGTCAGGAAAAGTCTGCCAAGTGCTGTTTATCCTGAGTTGTCTGTCGTGAGTCCTCTGTCGTTATATAATGAAAATGGTATTACAGGCTTATTTAAGTTGGCGACAATATAGTGTATAATATTACTATACTGTCAATTAATCTGCAGGGAGGTGTGAGATGGGCATTTATGGTATAGGCCAGCCTATGCAAAATGCATATTATGATTGGGCGACAATTAACAATTTGCAGCTATCTCACCCTGGTCAGACCAATTCTGCAGAAGCACAGGCTGCCAACGCTGCAGTTGTCAATGGGATGAATGGCAGTGGTGCTGGAGCCGTTAGCGGAACGGCCATCGGCAACGGAACAGCTACCGGCAGGCCTATGACATCGGCAGAGATGCAGGCACTGAAGAAGATGGGAGCAGTGGAATGTCAGACCTGCAAAAGCCGTACATATCAGGACGGTTCTAACGATCCCGGTGTATCGTTCAAAGCTCCAGGTCACATAGACCCAGCGAGTTCGGGCGCTACTGTAAGAGCCCATGAGCAGGAGCATGTGGCCAATGAGCAGGCAAAGGCTAGATCGGAAGGAAAGCGTGTCGTATCTCAAAGCGTCAGGATATTCATGTCTATTTGCGCTGAATGTGGACGGGCATATGCCTCAGGTGGCTTAACCAGAACGGTTACAGCATCCAATGGCAACAAGAACAGGGGGATATCCCAATATAGCAAGAGCAAAGCCCCGTCACCCGGAAGCAGAGTCAACAGTGCAATCTGATGAATCGCCGTTGGCAGAATCCTCATCAATGGCGACATAGTTAATACGATTTAATGCATTACCGCACAATACATGATTTAATTTTAGTTTTAATCATATATTGTGCTTTATTGCTGAAAATAAATATATCACTTAAAACGAAGGAGCAATATTACTATTATGAAATTTAAAGAACTTAATTTATCAGAAGAAATGCAAAGAGCTATCGATGACATGGGCTTTGAGGAAGCAACACCGATACAAGCCCAATCGATTCCCGGTATTTTTAGCGGCGGTGATGTTATTGGTCAAGCTCAGACCGGTACTGGAAAGACCTGTGCTTTTGGTATACCGGCAGTTGAAATGTTGAATACAGACAGCGAAAGCATACAGGTTCTAGTTCTGTGTCCGACCAGGGAATTGGCCATCCAGTCCTCGGAAGAATTAAAGAGTATTTCAAAGTATAAAAAGGGGATTAGGATACTTCCTGTATATGGCGGCCAGCCTATCGATAGACAAATAAGGGCGCTGAAAAACCGCCCCCAGATCATTATTGGGACTCCGGGCAGGGTCATGGACCATATGCGTAGACGTACACTGAAATTTGGTGACCTTAGAATGATAATTCTGGATGAAGCAGATGAGATGCTGAATATGGGCTTTCGTGAAGATATTGATACAATCCTGAAGGATGTTTCAGAAGAAAGACAGACAATACTTTTTTCGGCAACAATGCCAAAGGAAATATTGGAACTGGCAAATAAATACATGAAGGAACCCACTCATGTGAAAATTTCCCGAAAAGAGCTGACTGTGCCCAGCATTGAGCAGTATTACCTTATGTTGAACAATTCGACAAAGAGCGAGGTTTTGTCCAGGATTATTGATACAAACAACATAAAGCTTGCTCTGGTTTTTTGTAACACAAAAAAACGTGTCGATGAGCTTGCCTCAGACCTCCAATCCAGAGGATATGCGGCAGAAGCACTGCATGGAGATATGCGACAGGACCAAAGGGATAGGGTAATGGCGAAGTTCAGGAATGGTAGCTTTGACATATTGATAGCTACGGACGTTGCCGCCAGGGGAATAGACGTAGATGATGTGGAGGCCGTATTCAATTATGACTTACCAAATGATGATGAATACTATGTCCATAGGATAGGTAGGACAGGAAGGGCAGGAAGAGCAGGAAAGGCCTACTCCTTTGTTGTCGGGCGTGAAATCAACAAGCTCAAGGATATCCAGCGTTTCACAAGGGCTGTCATTAACAGGATGACACCTCCATCCATCATAGATGTCGAAGAGACCAGGATGAGTAAAATACTCAACACAGTTAGAAGGAGTGTTCTTGAAGAGGATTTATCAAAATACGCCGGCCATATCGAAAGGATAATAGAAGAAGTCAACTCGATATCTGAGGGAGACAGCTTTGTAAGTCCTCTTGACTTTGCTTCAGCAATGCTGAAAATGATTTCTGAGCCGTCGGGTACCGATGAGTCAAAAAGCTTCACCAATGCAGCAATAGGGCAGGAAACCCGCCGTATCAACGAGGATATTGGGGATAGTCAAGATACTGGAGCAGAAAAGGGTTATGTAAGGCTTTTTATCAATGTGGGGAAAAAAGATAGGATTCAGCCCGGAAATATCGTTCAAGGCATAGCGTCAACATCGGGTTTACCTGGAAAGCTTATTGGAGCTATTGATATATATGACAGCTACACCTTTGTAGACGTGCCTAGGGAATATGCGCGAAAGGTACTCGATTCCATGAAGGACTATTCCATGAAGGGGAGAAAGGTGAATATCGAAAGGTCGAATACCAGACCTGTTGTCAAACGACTTAACAGGAGAAAAAGAAAATAAATCATATTATCTATGTCTTCAGAAGACGCCGACCTCTGTTAATTAACTTCCTTGGTCAGGTGGAGTTCAGGAAGCGAATTGACTCAGGCTTGAACAATGTCACAGTCCCCCTCCTCTTAGGTAGTTGTCAGTGGTGAGTACAATCTCCCACTCAGGATGCATGGGGGGGCTTGCCCCCATTGGAAATTGAAATCAAGGAATTGAAAAGTGGAAAGTTCCCGTGATATAATGTTGTGGGGGTGGATGCTTGAAATACGATGAGATATATAAGGGCGAATTCGTATCACGTCCAAACCGCTTTATTGCCAATGTAATCATTGAGGGCAGGATAGAGATAGCCCATGTGAAAAACACAGGACGCTGCAAAGAATTACTTGTACCAGGAGCAATAGTGTATTTGCAGCACCATGACAATTGCAAACGGAAAACAAAATGGTCACTTATTTCTGTTGAGAAGGGAGCTCGGATAGTCAACATAGACTCACAGGCTCCCAACAAGGCAGTGCTAGAGTGGCTGTCAAAAGGCGGTCTGACACACGATATCATCGATATAAAGCCGGAATTTGTTTATGGAAGCTCAAGACTAGATTTTTTGCTTACTACCGGGACTGACAGGATATTGATAGAGGTAAAAGGCGTTACTCTTGAAAATGACGGTATAGCGATGTTTCCTGATGCGCCTACAGAGCGTGGAGTCAGACACCTAAAGGAGCTTTATAGCAGTCTCGAGGATGGATACCGGGCAATAGTCATTTTTGTGATACAGATGAAGGGCGTAGTATGTTTTACGCCCAATGTCCAAACCCATAAGGAATTTGCAGAAGCCTTGGCTTTTGTAAATAGTAGGGGGGTACAGGTGCTTGCGTTTGATTGTAGTGTTGGGATAGACTATATGCATATAAAGGATAAAGTGCAGGTAATACTGTAAACAATATCTGCAAGCTAACAGAGAGTAGTTCGCTGAAACTTTGCAGGTATGTGATTTAAGGAGGTAGAATGTGAGTTTTGCAAGAGAAGTAATCAGTATAATGACAGCGCTGATACTTACATCAACAGGATTAGCCAAGCCGTCTTCTGCACCAGCAATAAGTGAGGTGTTGGAATCCATACTGATGGAAGAGATTGTTGCTAAGGCCGAGAAATATGATATAACATCAGAAACCTTGGCGTTTATTGAGACAGCAAATGTAATATCTGATGTAGACCTTGTTGTGGCTAGGTCTGCCGAGTTAGCGGCGGGTGCATCGGAGGATTATGTAGCGGTATTTGGAAATGCTCCAGTACAGGATGATGAAAGCCTGTGGTATTGCTCGGCCATACCAATGAAGAAGGAGCACCAGAAGCTATTGTGGGAGTGCTGTATAGAGAGAGATCTAGACTATATAGATATGCTGGCGCTGATATCCGTTGAAAGTAATTTTGATGAGAAGGCTACAAATAGAAAGTACAAGGGATATTTTCAAATAAGTGCCGATTATGGACCAAACCTATCTAAAACCCTCAATACTGAAAATAAGCCCCTGGATGGTACTGTCAATATAAAATGGGGTACTGCCTTTTACAGCTGGATACTACTTGATAAGCGCACAAAAGACAAGGAAGGCAATGCACAAAAGGAAATCGCTCTCTCAATATACCAGCAGGGAGCAGGCGGGTATGACAGAAAAGGACTCAGCAAAAAGTACATAAGTAAGTTTTATAAAAAAAGAGAAGTAATTGCATCGTATTTTGAAGCTAATTAATTCGTCTTCGTTTATAGCTGACCTATACAGGTCAGTGTCTTCTGAATACATAGAAAAAAGAGAGCCTATAACAGACCCTCTTTTTTCTAGTACATCATAGCCCTACGTAAGACGGTTTTAGCGGCTAATCCAGTTCTCAGTAGAAGGGGTAACCACCATAAAAGCCGCCAAAGCCTGGATATCCGAAACCTGGACGACCATAGCCACCGAAAAACGGGCGTCTTCTTCTGCGGATTAGGCTTCCTATGAGTAAGGCTCCTATAAAGTCTCTCAGAACTCTCCTGCCGCCGCCATAAAACTGTCGTTCTTCAGTGATGGGGCTTTTCTTTACAGCAGCCTCAACATTGGACTCCACCTTGTTGTAGACATCAGACACCATTGAATCAAAATCCTCTTTGGAGGGACACTGTTCACCATGTTTTCCCATCCACTTGTCGCAAGCGCTTTCAACAGCTGGCTCAATGGCTTTATATGTCTCGGGGTATAGGTTTTCGAGATCCTCTGTAGGCATCTCGGCAAATTGGTTATAATCCATTGGCATAACATTGGCATTTTGCATAGGCATAACCATGGGATTGTATGCATTCTGGGCCGGCATCATTGGATTATAAGCGTTCTGAGCAGGCATTACGCCAGCATTATTGTATGCATTTTGCACCGGCAGAACGTTAGAATTTTGCATAGGTAAAACATTAGCGTTCTGTATAGGTAGTACGTTAGCATTCTGCATAGGCAGAACATTGGCGTCCTGTACTGGCATCAAGCCGGTATTTTGCATTGGGAGCACATTTGCATTGTTACGGTAATAGCTATACATCAATAAACCTCCTATCTTATCATCATATTTGAATCGTTATTGTTATCCATGTTATAATTTATGAAAATAAAACAGTATTGGTTACGGTTTATTACTTTATGTCAATATTAAGTGACGGTAGCTTCAGCCTACGGCTTTTTACAAACCCTGAGATACTGTCGATAGCGTACATGAGAATAACGAACACTATGAAGCCTTTCGCAGCGCTTTGACTTACTGTAAAGGCTTTTTCAGTTGTCCAGCGAGCCTTCTGCGCAACAAGTGAAATGAATCCAGGATTGATCAGCCTAAGATCATTTACAACCACATAGACAAATATGCTAATGGCAATATTGTTTACTGTATTATATATAGCCATGGGAAGATTCCAACGTTTACAAATGAATTTGTAAACTAACAGTATGAATTCTGCGCCGGCGAAAACCAATATCGTGAAAGCGTAGACACCAAGCTGCTTCAGCTATGAGAGTAGAGTTCATTCAGCTTGTTCAACCTATCCTGAACAGCTTCTTTTAGTTCGTCAGGAGATATGATGACAGCATCACTGCAAATAATGTTCCAGAAATCCCGGAGTGCACATTCGTAAGAGTACATATTTATTATTGCCTCCAGCTCACTACCATTTTCCTTGACTGAATATACCTCAAGACTTTTAAGCAAATATGAGTGTTTTGTGGGTAGCGATAATGTCACAGGATATTGCTCAAGACTCTTGCGCTGCTGGTGAAAGTTCTGAACACTTTCTATAAAATAATCCTTTAGTGAAAACGAGTCCGGTATCATAAAGGAATCCGACATAACGCTGCAAGCCGTAATACGTTCGCATTTGAAGGTTCTAAGGGAATTGCTGGTCTCACAATAGGCAACTAGATACCATTCATTATTTTTTACTACGATGCCGTACGGGCGCAGAAGCCTTTCAGATGCTGTTCCATCTACCTTTTTGTAAGTAATGGCAAGCTTTGAGGATTTCCAAAGGGCTTGAATGATTATATCGACGCTGCCCAATGTATTATGTCCGCCCCACCATGGAGTATCATCAACATAAAAGCGATTGACAAAGGAATCGAAGGCAGATACATCCTCCTTGGGCAGGAGTTTTTTTAGCTTCAACAGGGAGGAGCTGGATCTTGTGGCAACGTCACTTTTGCGGTCTGCCTTGATACCCATGCCGTTCAAATATAAATATAAGATATCTTCTTGATGTAGCTGTTTGATTCCGACATTATAGCCTTTCATCAATGAAATGCCGCCGTTTACGCCAGGTTCAGACACCAGGGGTATGCCGGACTCACACAATGTATCAATATCGCGGTAGACTGTCCTTGTGGAGGTTTCCAGCTGCTCTGCCAGTTCTTTTGCAGTGACCTTACCTTTGTTTTCGATTAATAAAAGAAGTGATATCAACCTATGTAGCCTCAAAATTATAACCCTCCCGGGAAATGTATTAATTATTCGACGTCGAAAGCAACACAAGCTGGGCGAATATGCACCCGCACCCGCACCCGCCCTCGCCCTAGTAGTTGCCAGGCATCGGTAATGTATTGAACAAGTGATTTGAATACTAATTTATATGCAATTATATATTGTTGACAAACTGTTGTCAACAATTGAATGTTATTGTAAAGGTAAATAACAATAAAGGTGGGATTATATATGAAGGTTGGAATACTTGGGACTGGTTTTGGTGCATATCATGCTGAGCTGTATTCAAAGGTTCAAGAGGTAAATGAGATCTTTGTGTTTGGAAGAAATCAGCAGAAGCTTGAGAATCTGAAGCATGGATTGAATGTCAAGGTCACCGATAATGCTGAGGAACTACTTGACAATGACGAGATAGAGCTAATCGATATCTGCCTGCCAAATGCGCTTCACAAGGAATACGCAGTAAGGGCACTCCAAAAAGGAAAGCATGTCTTTTGCGAAACCCCTGTGGCACTGGAACTGAAAGATACTGAAGAAATAAGAAACACAGCTGAGAAATGTGGCAGGAGGGCCTTTGTTGATCTGTTTCTAAGGTTTGTACCAACTTATAGTTACCTACAGCAAGTGTTTGAAAAAAAGACCTACGGAAGATTGAAGACTCTGCGAATACAGAGAAAAACTGCGCCTATCTGGGGGGACTTAGGACCTGATAAAATAGTGACAAATTTGATGATACATGATATTGATTACATAACATCACTGCTTGGCAGCACCGATAAAGTAACGGTCAGCTGTATCAAAGGAAAATCCGGTCAGTGTTCGGTGTCGGGATTGCTTGAATACGATGATGCATATGTTGAATTGGTCGGTTCTTCGATGATGCCAAAGAGCTATCCGTTTGCAGAGGCCTATGAAGCTGTATTTGAGGAGGCTGCCATTAGGTATGCAGAGGATGGATATAAGGATCATGAAGAGAGCGTTATGGAAGTTTTCACAAATAACGGCAAGGAGACACCAGATATAGTAAAGAGCATTTGCTACGAAAATGCCATCAGGCATGTAATAAACTGTATCCAGGAAAATAAGCCCGGGATAAACGGTATAAACGATGCTATTACATCCCTTGAATTAGCTCTGAGGATAAAAAG
>CAZEIH010000028.1:7907-10366 GCA_964512095.1 uncultured Oscillospiraceae bacterium | reverse complement strand
TAAACGGTATAAACGATGCTATTACATCCCTTGAATTAGCTCTGAGGATAAAAAGTATAATAGTGTAGTCAAAAGGGCTGTCACAAAACTCAATTTGAGACAGCTCTTTATAACTAGTTATCCTGCCATATTACTATCTCCACAGAACTTGGGACCTTTCTTTTAGGTAGTTGGATTGGTCTGCATCATACGAGCGATAGTCTGTTACTTCGTCTATGCATGCGGGTTTCAACAGATCTATGTCATTATAATGTCGCAGCATCTTTGGCGTCACATTGTTCATTTCTACGAATTCGCCTATTTTCAATCAACTCACCTACTTTCGAAAAAAAGTATCCGTAAATTGGAAAAATGCGAACAATTGGTGAATAATATAACTTTGACATGGAACAAGTTACCCTGATATGGTAAAATAACTAAAACAAGCATGAGAACTGACTCCGTGTTCCAAAGTGAAACTCCGGGACAGACCCCATACACCAAAGTGAAACAGGAGATTCGTCCCCATGTTTCAATAAGCTGATTAACAGGTATCGTAGAACAGACGGAGGAGAGCAGGTATCGTATCTGGTCATATCGAAATGGAGGATTGTTACGTTGCCCAGCCATGAGGTGCTAGACAAAATAAAAAGAAGACTGAGAAAACTTAAGAAACTGGAAATCAAAATACGATTCGAGGGTTCTTTCCATGCGTCAAACTACAGTACTGACTTTATATCAGGGAACAGTAGGGTAAGGCTGGTTTGGTATGATTTTTTTCATCTTGGGGACAATGGCTGTGGGAAGGCACGATACAATCTAGTAGATATGGCTACCATGGATAAAGACGAATATAAGAATGTCATAGATGAGTTTTTCTTCAACGTGTACTATAGATACTATACCGAAAATGGTATCACTGGATCGCATCTGTATGATCCGGAATTACTGAGTCGAATGGGATTGTCGCCTGATGCTTCCTCTGAGGATATCAAGAAGAGATTCAGAGTGCTTGCCATGAAATATCATCCGGATACAGGAGGAGAAGAAAGCAAATTTATAGAGCTTATGGAGAATTACCACAAGCTCGTGGATTAGCTACAACCATGGAAAGCGGGATGTATGTGGCGCACTACTGGCGCAACTATGGGGCATAGACTACTGTTTGGGCGTATATTTTGTGTTGTATCCTTCGTTTTCTTCGGGTCTTAATGCGTTGGGATAATAAATGTCGCTCTTTATATCCAGAGACAATTGCTTTATCATCTTGTAGACGTTGTATGCGTCGGGAATATGTTCGAATGCCACTTTAGATGCAGCCATTTTCATCTCGCTTCTATTCTTGGGGTTAAGGCGGACGGTTCCGCAGTTTCTCAGCTTGTCGATAAAGCCTACATTCACTTCAGGACTACTAACTGCAGTATAGTCCAATACGTTGATATCTCGACCAATAATACCGGAAGTGAAATAAACTCGTTTTGTGGTAACGGCATATTTGACATACCTCCAGTTTATTGCACGGTATATAGGCATTATTACATAAATAAATACTACGACTGTAATGGCAAAGTTGACTTCTGTTTTCATATCGATAGTAGAACCTACTTGCTTGGTTAGCATATATGATAAAAACACGTAGCCTGCTAACATTATCAACATAATCAAATAGTACAGAGGCTTACCTATTATATAGGCCAATCTGTCTGGTTTGCCTTCCCATATTAAGTCTTCTCCTGGATCAAACATATCCTTTATCATTTTAAGGCTCCTTCCATATTAACAGTGATTTGCATTGAAAATCATTTGGGTTGGTAATCCGTATTGAAGCCTGCATTACCCTCGGCTCGTAAAGCATTTGGATAATGGATGTCACTATTAATGTCCGTCGACATCTGTTTTATAAGGTCGAATACTCCATAGGGATCTGGAATGTGCCGAAGAGTAGGGGAGAGCACATCGTATTGCTTGCGACCGGTTCTTGTTACATAATATTGTTTGGTAAGATGAACCGAACCACAATTCTTGATCTTATCCATGAAACCAACACTAACCTCCGGATTCTTGATGTCGGTAAAATCCTTTACAGAGATACTTTTGCCGAGGAAACCTGAGGTGATATATATGTGTCTGTCAGTAATGGCATATTTAATGTGCTTCCAATTGATTAAGCGGTAGAGGGGTAATGCGGCGCCCATAGTTAAGGAGGCGATTAGAAACAGTACCATTAGAAAGGCGGAAGCCAGCGGAGGCTCATCATAGCTTGGAACACTGATTACTATGGCTAAGTTGATTAACGCTAAGAGAAAAAAAGGTACTGCGATTATGTAAAGAAATATCGGTCCAGCTACATATGTCGATTTATTAGGCGTGCCTTCCCATATCAGCTTCTCTCCAGGGTCAAACATATCCTTTATCATTTCACATCATGCTCCTTCGATAACAAAGTATGCTATGTGTCCAGAAATTCCTCTAGGCTGTTG
>CAZEIH010000028.1:3719-7807 GCA_964512095.1 uncultured Oscillospiraceae bacterium | reverse complement strand
ATGCTCCTTCGATAACAAAGTATGCTATGTGTCCAGAAATTCCTCTAGGCTGTTGAAATCCTGCCCAAGAGCGTATACATCTACAGAGATGTCTTGGATATCAGCTGATTTCAAAATACTTTCTTTGCTACTCTCCTGCCTACTGTTGGTTATAATATAAGCGGTATCGCCACTAATATTGTAAAGCTTTTTTACACTTTTGTCCAGTAATTCTACTAAACCCTGCTTTTTAAAACTGAAGTTTCCAGTACGGCTGACCTTAACCACAAAAAGCTCTAGGTCAAATTCCTTGGCCTGCTCAATTTCCAATTTAAGCTGCCGTTTGAAGATCTCTTCATAATTGGGCATAAGTATTGTTTTTTGCTCTTCAATAACATTGAGGTTATACAATATAGGAGCGATATGGCCAGAAATTGTCTCGATAGTAAGGACATTTTCCTCATCGCTAATCAGGCTATCAAAAAAGCCAAATACAATAATAACTCCCATTAGCTCGATATCGGCTCTGTTAAGATAGATAGGCACTATCAAAGCGCCAGTAATATCGCCGAATTTATCCTTTACAGCATTACCAAAGTATTTCTCAAGCTCATTATTTTCCATGGCCAGGGCTATTCCGCCTTTTAGCACCCTGTTCCAGTCTGTGTTTGGTTTTATCGACACTATTCCTGGGTTGATCCCGTGACTGCTTTTGACCTCAAATAACTTATTTTCCTTGTCGTAAGTTGCAATCAGGCACTTGTCAGCCAAGAAAGCAATACTGAGGGTTTTAATAGTGATATCTATCAAGGTCTCAATATTTATTGAGCTGTTAATATTTTTCACCAATGTGTTTAATGAAATCAACCTATCCAGTTTGTTCTGTATTATTTTCTTTTGCTCTTCTACCTGCTTGAAATGCTTTGCATTGGAAATAGCTGTGTAGGTGGAGGAGGCAAGGCTTTCGATTAGCTCGAATATATTCTTTTTGTAATCCGTTCCTGTGACAGTTTCTCCAAGGGTTACAAAGCCAAGGACATGGCTGCCTTTGTTCAGCAGTATGATGTATCGGGCTTTCAAAGGCGATATGTTGCGGATGCCATCCTTGAAAATGCTATTGAAGTACTGTACATCGTCAGTGTTTGACATATTAATGATGATTCGGTTCGGGTCGACTACTCCGCTTTCGTTAATATCAAGAGTGATATTTAGGGATTTTATGTTTTCGAAAATATATCTGTAGGATCTTAGGATGTATTTCTCGCTTTTTTCGTCGTAGAGCACAAATCCAGTAGAGGAGCTTTGTGTTAGCTCTGAAAAAACATCGATGGAAAGACAGTATAGTGAATCTAGGTCCAACTGGCTTAGCAATGCCTTCGAAGACTGATTTATGGCAAAGAGATTGAATATTTTTTCATCAAGGCTTATATTTGTATTTTTTAACTCATTATAGGATGCGTAGTTTCTCATTGCGCTGTTGCAAAGGTTCATCAGCACCTCGCAAATGATGCGGTCATTTTCATCAAACTCTCCTGATGGCATTTCCGGAACAAATATGAAGCCATCTAGTTCAGCCTCTACTATAATTGGTACAACTATAGCAATGTTACAGTCTTCGTATATATTTTCATCGAAAAATCGCAGGATGGCAGATTTTTCGGCAAGAATATTCCCATGGAGGACAGCCAGATCATTAAGCTTTTTTGTACTGGGAATGGACTTTAAACCAACGCTATTGCCTTTTTTTCGCTGCAGTTGAAAGCTGCCCTCTTGTAGTGAGTATAGGGAGGAATTCTCAAGGGTCAAGAGCTCGTTAACAAAGTCAAATGCAGCATTCATGATTTGATCAGAGTTAAGCTTCTGTGAAAAGTAGTCGACAGCCAGGATAAGTCCAGAATAACGAAACATTTTTCCTGAAAGCTCTCTTTCGTTTTTTTGATCCTCAACCTTTTTAAGAATTTCGTTGTATTCCATAAAAATGCCCTCCGGTATAATGGACTATTATATCTCTCTAATTTCATTATTCTGCATAAAGTAACATGTTGCGATAGAGTCCATGGATAATTCCTTGATATCATTTTTCATTTGGATTACAGTCTTAGGATAAGCTCTTTTTAATACATTGATCTCTCCTTCGCCTTTGACGCGGAAGTACTTTTTCATTGTTCTTATTTCACGCTCAAGCCCCTTGACCTCATCCTTACAATCAAAATACCTATCCCTGGCTGATTCAAAATCCTTATGCTGTTTTGAGTTTGAATTGATTGAGGCAGGATATAAAGCAAAAACCTGCTTGGCTTTGGCAAGCCTGGTTTTTGCTTTTTGTAGCGATTCTTCCAGGCCATCTAGGTCCTCTTTCATTTTGCTGCGATCAAAGCCCTTTACTATGATTTGAGTACGTGTTTCTCTTTCATTACCAATGAATGCAGCCTCAACCTTTTGCTCTGCCTCGATTACTCCGCCGATTATCTTGCCCCTGAAGGATTCTACAATCACCTGTTTTGCTGATATATTACTGTTCAGACAATAAAAACCCACATGAACGATGCCTTCGCAGATGACTGTAGCATCGGAAATATATTTTGTATAAATATCTTTTGAGGATTTGATGACTGCCTTGTTTTTGCCTGCTATTCCACCCTTGATTAGTAGATTCCCTCCGCGGCTGACAACCTCCTTTACACTGCCGATACCGTATTCTCCAAGAATCTCTATATCGTCTCTGGCAGTTACGGAGAAGTTATCAGCTATTGCGCCTTTGACTGTAAGAAAGCCGTCGAAATCAATGTTGCCGGTATTAAAATCAATATCGCTGGAGATTTCCAGGTGGTTCGAACACCTATCCTATCGCCAGTGTAGTGTACGGCGCCGGTGTTTTTTGCATAGAGAGTTGTTACTTCGTCCTTATAGCTCTCTAAAACTGTGTTTGAATCAAAGAAAAGGGGAAGGAGCTTTCCTTTCAACTGATGGACTATTTCACCCTTTACAGATTTGCCGGGGGTGCCTTCTGTGGGGTCTTTACGTTCTCCCAGCCAATCACCCTTTTTGACCTTGTTTATAAGATTCAATTCATAATAATCAACCTTACCGTCTTCTTTGATTTCAGGCTTGGGCTCTTTTAGCTCAAATAAGTTAATAATAGAATCAATGCCATTTACAGGAGCTATACCTTCTGCAATCAGGATAGGAACCTTTGTTTCAAGCGTGCCCTTTAATACTTCTGGCATTATTCCATAAACAACTCCTCTTTCACGGAGCTTTTTAATAATTTCTAATGCCAATGTACCTCTGTTATTCTCTGACAACTCAGATTCAGCAACATAAAGAGTAATATACGCCTTCATATCGTTGTCGGTGACTTCGATAACCACCCTTTGGTCAATTTCTCCAAACTTGATAGGAGGATGGGGAGCGTTGAGTAGGGCATTCCGGATTGATATAAAGCTGGTTATCCTGATTTCGGGATTATTAGTGATAATCACATTGAAATCCTGGACCAGATAACCTTTTTTATATGTTTCTAGATATATGCCGTCTGCTTCTTTTGTTATTTTTAGGTAATTATTCCTGATTATATCCATGGTGTATACTCCATCTTGTGCTTGATCTGCAAACATTTTGACATATGTAATACTTTATTCGACAAAAATTGCGTGAATCCTTCTTAAAGTCGGTGATTTCATATGTACCTTTGATTTTCTATGAAATTTGAACAATGTCACAGTCCCCTGACGAAGTCATCGACCAGCCGAGGTTGTTCAAACGCCACGTTTAGGCGTGGCGAACGGAGTGTAGCGTAGGGTGAATTCATTTCGCCCGTAGCGAGGGGGGATGGGGGCCTGCCCCCATTGGAAATTGAATATTTTCAGGGACTTATCAAAATGTGTATCTTCCCCTTGCTTTGAAATTGAGGTGAAGAAAAGTTTAATTGCAAAGTGCGCTTGACAAATAGTGCAAAGCTAGCTATACTAGAAATGCAAAGTACACTTGACATATTGCGCAAAACGGGCTATGCAAAAAAGCGAGTGAACGATGCAGAAGGCAAGTGAGTATTGCAAGTGAGTATTGCAAGTGAGTATTGCAAGTGAGTATTGCAAGTGAGTATTGCA
>CAZEIH010000028.1:0-3619 GCA_964512095.1 uncultured Oscillospiraceae bacterium | reverse complement strand
CAAGTGAGTATTGCAAGTGAGTATTGCAAGTGAGTTTTGTAACTGAGTTTTGTAAGGAGGGGGTTAGTTGAAGACACAGATTCCAGAGCTAAGGAAAAAAAACAAGTTATCCCAGGAGGAGCTTGCCCTTGCAGTAGGTGTCACAAGACAGACAATAACATCGCTGGAGCGCGGCAAGTATACGGCATCACTGGTATTAGCTTATAAGATTGCCAGTTATTTCGGATTAACCATCGAGGAAGTATTTGATTTCTCAGAAGTGGAGGAGGTGTAATATGGAAAAGTACAGAGCAAGAATCAAGAAAAGACTAGTAGTGATGTCCATTACAATTTTGGTGGTAGTAGCAATGTATCTAGTGTTTTCCTTATATCGAGGCAGTCTGCCGCCTATACCTGATTTTATCAAAGGCTTCCATGCAGGTGCATTTGTCGGTGTTGCTTTCATGCTGATGTTTTTGGTGGGTAAATACTTTATGTGTCTAAGGAAAGAAGAGTCACTTAGGAAACTATACATAGAAGAAAATGATGAACGTACAAAAATGATTATGCAAAAGTCAGGTGCGATAGGTATGGTCATATGTATGATCGGTCTGGCAATTGCCACTATAGTGGCTGGCTTTTTAGACAAGACAGTATTCCTTTCTCTCTTGGGTGCGCTACTATTTATTTCATTGGTCAGGGGTTTTATAAAAATTTATTATCACCTTAATATGTGAGAGAGGGAGGACTAAACAATTGGACTGGCATGTTGGAGCGGGTCTCTTGATATTTTCCATAGCAATAGTATTGAGACGAACTATCGGATTGCACGATTTTTTTCTTGGCTTTGGAGAGGGGCTTGCCATCGCTTTTATTATTTTTGGTTTTATTGCGACTATCGGAGGATTTGGGTGTAGCATGTTGAAATCCAAAAGATGCCATTCGACAGACGAGGCATAGGTAGGTATATGGTTAAAATATTCGTAACAGTTGAAGCTAATGGTAAATATGTGGTACATTTTAATGGGAAATGAATTTGTACTTGCAAAGTCCAGCGGTTAAATGTTAATACCTAAATACCTGCTCCTTTTTACTGGAAGCAATATCAATTATGAAATTTAGCGGCCAAGAATGGCAGCTTGTCCACCAGCTGGCAGAGTGGACGAAAAGATATGAATAATGAAGAAATGAATTGCTATGAAACCTCCAGTTACTTACTGGAAATTGCATAGAATTGTTTTAACAAATACTATGATACGAGGAGAAGCATGAAGAACAAAGCGTATATTCTTTTTGATTTGGATGGAACATTGACAGATCCGTCTGTGGGAATTACAAAATCCGTGAACTATGCCCTTGAGTTTTTTTGCATACATACAGAAGACCTGCGCGAGCTTTGTAAATTCATAGGTCCGCCGCTGATGGATTCTTTTATGAAATATTACGACTTTGATGAAGACCGTGCAGTGCTGGGGGTTGAGAAATATAGGGAGTATTTCAGAGAAACTGGAATATACGAAAATGAACTGATCGAAGGTATCGATACGCTGCTTAAGAAGCTGTGGGAGGACGGTAGGCAGCTTATCGTGGCAACCTCCAAGCCCAAGGTATTTGCTGATATTATATTAGAGCACTTTGATTTGATGAAATACTTCAGACTGGTTTGCGGCAGTGAGCTTGACGGTACCAGAGTCAATAAGAATGAGGTCATCACATATGCTCTTGAAAGGGCTGGTATCAAGGATTTGGGCAAAGTAGTCATGGTTGGTGACAGGGAGCATGATGTCATTGGGGCAAGGAAGGCGGGCATTGAGTGCATAGGTGTTTTGTTTGGCTTCGGCAGCCGAGAAGAACTGCTAAATGCAGGAGCAACGCAGGTGGTTGAGTCGGTTGCAGAACTTGGGGCTGTGCTGAGGGGTTGAGTTGGTTGCAGAGCCACAGGCAGTGCTGGAGAATTGAGTTGGTTGCAGAGCCACAGGCAGTGCTGGAGAATTGAGTTGGTTGAAGAGCCACAGGCAGTGCTGGAGAATTGAGTTGGTTAAAGAGCCTCGGGTCGTGTTAGAGAATTTGTATTAGTAGTAATTTGTGTTGGCGATGTGTTATAGAAAGCTGGCGGGAAATGATGAATATACAGATATTTGGTGCAAATAAATGCTTCGATACAAAGAAGGCGGAAAGGTACTTTAAGGAACGTAAAATCAAGTACCAATACGTTGATATACATAAATATGGACTAAGTAAGGGTGAATTCGAGTCTGTAAAAGCAGCTGTCGGTCTAAAGGAACTCATCGACACGGCATCTACAAAGTATAAACCATTAAACATGCAAAATCTTGGCGTGGGAAATGTTGCAGCTGAGGTGCTTTTTAGTAATCCCAAGCTCTACAGGACCCCTGTGGTAAGGAATGGCCGAAAGGCCACAGTGGGATACTGCCCTGAGGTGTGGAAGGACTGGGAATAAGGATTGGTACTGAAGACTGGGACTAAGGACTTGGACTGAGGGTAGGGGCTATAATGGAAAGGTTGATGATGTGATGCAAAACGAATTGCGGGAATGTTCGCCAGGCGATGATACCGGCATGAGAGAGATCCATCCTGATGATTATGCAGAAATGCTTGAGCTTTGGAAAAGTATACCCGGTATGGGCATCAATGATGCTGATTCGGAGAACGGCATACGAAATTTTTTGTTGAAGAATCCCGGCCTTAGCTATTGTTACATGGATGGGAACCGAATCGTCGGTACATCTCTGTGCGGGCAGGATTATAGAAGAGGCTATATCTACCATACAGCTGTGTTGCCCGAATACAGAGGTAGAGGTATCGGCCGTATGCTTGTTGAGAAAAACCTCGCTCAGCTTAAAGCGGCAGGTATACGTAAGTGCCACCTTTTCGTGATTGCGGATAATGCTTTAGGCAACAACTTCTGGAATTCGACTAATTGGACCAAACGTAATGATATTATTTTGTATTCCCATGAAACGTGAGTATGAACTATTCTGTGAGTTACTATAAAAAGGAGACTAATACAAGAGCTGATGCAGATATTGGTTGATGCGGATGCATGTCCGGTAAAGAGTATTATTGTAAAGTGTGCAAAAAAGTATAAGCTGCCTGTTATAATGCTTATTGATACGTGTCATGAGCTTAACGACGGGTACAGTAAAGTTATAGTTGTCGATAAGGCGCGAGACAGCGTCGATATTGCACTGGTGAACCTTGTCTCCAAAGGGGATATTGTAGTGACCCAGGACTATGGAGTTGCGGCGATGGCTCTTGGCAAAAGGGCAAAGGCAATCAATCAGAATGGTATGATATATAATGATAATAATATTGATAGGCTTTTGTTTGAAAGGCATCTTGGTCAGAAGGTCCGAAGAGCAGGGGGCAGGACGGTAAACGCCGGCAAACGAACCAGAGCTGACAATGAGAGCTTTGAGAAGGCGTTCGATAAACTGGTAGTGGAGGCCTTAGAAGCTGGGAGAGGAAAGGATTGTGGATGAACATGGAGAATTTTGTACCGATGCATATTAATGCTGAAAAGTGTGACTTTGAAGGAAACGGGGAGCAGGGCAGGTACGTTTTGATACCTGGTTCTGAAGGCAGGGCGGAGAAAATTGCCGCCATGTGGAAGGATGTC
>CAZEIH010000027.1:37207-40786 GCA_964512095.1 uncultured Oscillospiraceae bacterium | reverse complement strand
GCAGCCGCAACGGTTTCTGGATTAAAAATTTATATCAAACTTCAAAACTCAGGAGTAGGTTTCTGTCAAAGTTTATCGGAAATGCTTTGTGTTTACCGGAAATAATGGAGTTATTTAAACTCAACTACGAGAAGGTGAAAAGGTGTTTTACTCGACTTTGAATCGTGCAGAGCGGGTATTGATTGGGCTTCGAACTGGTTGACAGTAGTAGGCTTGTTGTATTATACTACTTTTAAAATATGGAAATACTGAATACTAACGTGTCGATGACGGGAATGCGAAAGGAGCACCCTTTCTTCCCACCCCTGAGATGCTTCTGATGAGGTTGCCGTTTAGGCCGCGATATAGGCTAAGGATTCATTCTCTCGCAAGGCGATTGGATTCATTGAGTTGGGTAGACCAATTTGGGTGGTACCGCGGAGTAGATTCGTCCCTGTAAGCATAGGGACGTTTTTTATTTATAGCGAGGGGCAAGGTGGGGTTCACTACCTCATTATATGATATCAACATTTAGTTGGAAATGCTTTGCAGATGGAGCTGATTTGGTTTTTAGGTGGAAAAGTGTAATATTATCCTAGACTGGAAGTGGTTAGTAGCAAACAACTTATAGCCAGTATGTTGAAACACGAAGAACAATGAAGTTTTCCTATAAACGGGAGATTTTCTAATGAGTCAATGCGCTATTTAGAACAATGAATCTAGGTGGCAGGTAGTAGTGTGGTTTATAGGTGGTGGGTTTAGCTGGCAGGAAATAATGTGTTCTATAAGCTGTGAATCTAGGCGACAAGCAATAATGTGGGTTTTATTATTAGAATTAAAACTGAAGGAGATGTTTTTATGGCGAAGGATAAAAAATTTGTTGAAGAAATAACCTCGATGAATCAGGACTTCACACAGTGGTACACTGATGTGATTAAAAAAGCTGATCTCGTTGATTATTCAAGCGTAAGGGGCTGCATGATTATCAGACCGTATGGCTATGCGATATGGGAGTTCATCCAGAAGGAACTGGATGATAGGTTTAAAAAAACGGGGCATGAGAATGTTTACATGCCTATGTTTATTCCTGAAAGCTTGCTACAAAAGGAAAAGGACCATGTGGAAGGGTTTGCACCGGAAGTAGCATGGGTGACTCATGGTGGGAGTGAAAAGCTGACAGAAAGGCTTTGTGTCAGGCCTACATCAGAAACGTTGTTTTGCGACCATTATAAGAACATAATCCATTCGTATAG
Organism: uncultured Oscillospiraceae bacterium; assembly: GCA_964512095.1. Lineage (GTDB taxonomy): Bacteria > Bacillota > Clostridia > Acetivibrionales > DTU013 > DTU013. The sequence continues at coordinate 39,554 of CAZEIH010000027.1, read as the reverse complement.
AGATCTTCCAAAGCTGTATAACCAGTGGTGTTCTGTTGTTAGGTGGGAAAAGACTACCCGTCCCTTCCTTAGAACATTGGAGTTTCTGTGGCAGGAAGGTCACACTGCTCATGCGACTGAAGAAGAGGCTCAGGAGGAAACAATCAGGATGCTAAACGTCTATGCTGAGTTTTGTGAGAACGTGCTGGCAATACCTGTAGTAAAAGGTCAGAAAACTGAGAAAGAAAAATTTGCAGGTGCAAATGCAACTTATACCATAGAGGCTCTCATGCACAATGGTATTGCGTTACAGTCAGGCACGTCACACAATTTCGGAGACGGTTTTGCAAAGGCCTTTGAGATACAGTATACAGATAGGGAAAATCAGCTACAATATGTGCATCAAACCTCATGGGGGATGACAACCAGATTGATAGGAGCCTTAATCATGGTTCATGGAGACGATAGTGGTCTTGTGTTACCGCCTAAAGTTGCACCTGTTCAGGTCGCTGTCCTACCAATAGCTCAACATAAGGAAGGTGTCCTGGAAACGGCATCGGGAATATGTGCTAGACTATCTAACTTTATCAGGGTCAAGATGGATGATAGTGATAAATCGCCAGGCTGGAAATTCAGTGAGTATGAGATGAAGGGTGTGCCGGTCCGTCTTGAAATTGGCCCGAAGGATATTGAAAAAGGCCAGGTTGTACTTGTTAGAAGGGATACAAGAGAAAAGATATTTGTTCCCATTGAAGAGTTGGATACCAAGATAGTTGAAATCCTTGATTCCATACACCAAAATCTGCTTGAAAAGGCAACTTTACTGAGAGATGAAAAGACGTTTACTGCAGTTGAGTTTTCGCAGTTCGAGGAGATAATAAGTACAGCACCCGGTTTTATTAAGGCTATGTGGTGTGGGGATAGAGCCTGCGAAGATGCTATAAAAGAAAAAACAGGAGCAACCTCACGTTGTATACCTTTTAATATGGAGCCTGTTGACAACAAATGTATTTACTGCGGCAAGGATGCTAAGAAGCTAGTTTACTGGGCTAAGGCGTACTAATTCTAGTTAACCGGCTTAAGTGGGAATTGTGAAAAAGTAATTCAGCCTATACCGAATTAAATCAGGTATATTTGGGCCAAACCAGCCTATAATGGCGGTTAAGGTTGGTGCGTTGAAACTGCATAGGTAAGATACTGCATAGGAATGACTAGAAATGGTATTAAGAAAATTATTGCCTGATTGTCTCAAAAATACATATAATTCTAAAAAATAGGTCAATACTATTATAAGTGTGAACAAAATATTTTTTGTATTATGAGGCAATTGGAGGTAATGGTATGAAAAGAAAGATCATTGTTTTAGTCATCATGGCCGCAGTGTTGATATCGACTACATGTTATGCGGCGGTAGCTGGTAGTAGCGCCGATAAGCAGTTGGCGTTTGAGAGGATTGACGATAACTCTGCTATTGTCAATGTCGGTGTACTGAATTTGAGAGAAGGGCCTTCCACTGATTATCCTGCCATAGGGAAACTGGCAAGGGGCCAGGCGCTTACAGTTATGGGTAAGCTCGGCGACTGGTATGCAGTCTACAATCCCGACACTGGTACTATAGGAGCAGTACATGGGAAATATGTTAGCATGGGAAATGGTGATGCAATACCGGTATCATCAAACAATGCATCAGCTTCCCCAAATACAACACAGGTAGAGAAAATAGTTTTGTCAGAAGATGAGCAGAAGCTGTTGGAATTAGTAAATAAGGCGCGTGAGGAGAAAGGGCTTGAACCACTTTCTGTAGATGAGAGTTTGATGAAGGTAGCAAGAACTAAAGTGAAGGATATGATAGACAACAACTATTTTTCCCACCAATCTCCCACGTATGGTTCACCCTTCGATATGATGAGGCAGTTTGAAAATTCTTTTAAGTCAGCTGGTGAGAACATTGCCGGTAATAAGACTGTTGATGGTGCATTCAAGGCTTGGATGGCTTCGAACACACACAAGAAGAATATCCTGAACTCAGGGTTTAAGGTGACTGGCATTGGTATCGAAAACAGTGCAACATATGGTAAAATACTGGTTCAGCAGTTTATAGGAAGATAGTACAAATTAATCGGATTTAACATTACATTAATTATAATGTGTGTACATCGGCTAGTCCGCAAATCAGGCTAGCCGCTTGCCGTTTTATGGGTCTATCTTGAGTAAAGCTATCAGCGGTATATCCAAATCCCGGTTTAGTAAAAAGTGCTTACCATTTAGCCAAACCAAAAGAAAGTCATTTATGAAATTAAGAATTAGCTTATGTACTATTTCCACAGGCCGACTGTAAAGGTGGTGGTAACGGGGACAGCAGCAACGG
>CAZEIH010000027.1:0-37107 GCA_964512095.1 uncultured Oscillospiraceae bacterium | reverse complement strand
GGGACAGCAACGGGGACAGCAACGGGGACAGCAACGGGGACAGCAACGGGGACAGCAACGGGGACAGTTCTATAAAAAGAAAAGTAGAGCTTTAAATATGGTGCTCTAGTCAATTCGCTTCTCTCAGGGAGTCAGGTGGAGACTAAACTCCACCTGACCAAGGAAGTTAATTAATTCGTCTTCATTCATCGCCGGCCTATAGAGGTCAGCGTCTTTTGAAGACACAAATAAATTTGCAGATGCGTAAGGGTATATATTTTCATAGAATTGCAAATATTATATCTATATTAATTTTGTTATAACTCATACTTAGAACTCATACTGACGAATCAGGAAATGACTTCTAAACAAAAGTTAGTTTATGAAAGGAGCAAAGTAATGGCTGAAAAAAAATCCCGAACGAATGATGCTAAGAAGAAGAAAAGACCCTCAGTTAGTAACGATCAACTTGGTGAAAACGCAGGTGAGGGACGTTTTGAGATGTATGTAAAAGAAAAAAACAGCAAAGGTAAATAGCGTTGAATTAATAGGGGGACAGTTCTTCTATTATGGGGGACGGTTCTTGTGGCATATAATGTTATTTCCAAAAAACTAATAAGCCTAATGAGCTGGTAGGTGTTTATTTTGGGGATTGTAACCATTTTAAAATTGTAATACATTGTGTGTTTTGGAGGCAGTAGCGGGAAGAAAGTGTATTGTCCCCCTTGTGAATGATAATGTCTGCTAGCTAAATCTTTGTCAAGAACGTCAACTATAGCAATAATCTCGATGCATTTGTGGGTATTGTTAATTAAGTAACGTTCTTTATTTGTTTTAATATTTTAATATACAGCGAAGTAATCCAAAGCGAACAGCTTTATCATATATATCATTGTGCTAACAAGATTATACTGCATACTACAACATCTAATTTATAGTGTCCATCAAAAGCATCTTAGTGATTGAGAGAACCGTCCCCCTTCGTCCCCCTTCTGGAGCCATACTGCATAGTGTGACTTGGTGGAGAACCGTCCCCATTGATAGGTATGATTATGTATGGTAAAGTTTATATTATTGTAATGCGTAATCACATAGAATATTAAGAGGGATGAGGAGTAATGCGAGATATACTAGACGTTTCCATAGAGGATATGCCCGGCGTGTCATTTGAATGTGGCTGTGGAAGAAAGCATTCTGTGGAAATAGAGAAACTTGTGGTTCGAAATGGTGTATTGAAGGAGATAGTAGAATACCTTCGACAGTTTACAAATAAAAAGCTTTTTGTTTTATCTGATTCTAATACATATGATGTGATGGGTAAATCAGTGGTTGAATGTCTTCGTAATGAGGGCTTTAGTCTGAAGTCTTTTGTTTTTGAGACTGGGAGTAATCAGCTATTGCCTGACGAGTGCTCTGTTGGGCGAGTGCTTATTGAGCTTGAGCCAGACACTTCCTTTATACTGGTAGTTGGCTCAGGAGTACTCAATGATATTGCTAGAGTGGTTAGCTTTAGAACAGGCAAGGCCTTTGCTGTTGTATGTACTGCTCCATCTATGGATGGATATGCTTCTGTTGGGTCGCCATTGATTGTGAATGGAAAGAAGTTTACATACTATTGTCATTATCCCTCAGCAATTTTTGCGGATATTTCTGTATTGAGAAACTCTCCGCTAATAATGATACAAGCTGGGTATGGGGACGTTGTTGGTAAGCTAACTGCGCTGGCAGACTGGAACCTGACACGGATAGTAAATGATGAGTTCTATTGCGATAGGATTGCTGAACTGGTGCAAAAGGGCGTTAGCAAGTGCATAGAAAGTGCTAACGGATTGGGAAATAGAGAGGAGAATGCTATTTGTTTTCTCACAGAAGCACTAATTATTACCGGTTTATCAATAGGCCTCGCCGGTGTTTCTAGACCTGCATCGGGCACAGAGCACCAATTAGCACATTATTGGGAGGTTAGGGCAATTGAACAAGGAATAGAGCACGCTTTTCATGGGAGCGCAGTTGGTGTTGGTACTGTAGTCAGTGCGATGCTGTATGAACTTGCATCGGAAATATTGCCTGAATCCATTGATTATCCAACAGTAGATTATGTTATTCAATTGCTGGTAAAGGCAGGGGCGTGTACCAATCCAGGGGAGCTGGGGATTAGCCGTGATTTGTTTGCCGAAAGCATGATGAATGCGATGAATATGAGAGATAAATATACAATACTACGCTATTGTGACCAGAAAGGTAGATTGGCTGAGTTTGCAGATGTTGTAACTAGGAGGTTGTATGACTGAGAAAATTAATGCATTACGTGAAAAGAAGCTTTTTGTATTGGATATGGATGGAACCTTCTATTTGGGGGACAGGTTGATTCCAGGTTCATTGGAGTTTTTAGAAAAACTCAGAGAAAAGGGTATAGATTTTCTATTTTTCACTAATAATTCATCCCACACAAGCCAGTTTTATAGAAAGAAGCTTGCTGCTATGGGCTGTTATGTGGAAGAAAGCGCCATTGTTACTTCTGGTGATGTTACAATAAGATTTCTTAGAGAAAACCATGGGGACGCTTCTGTCTACCTAGTGGGGACAGGCCTCCTTGAACAAAGCTTTATTGACGGGGGTATCAAGCTGACACAGACCAATCCAGACATTGTTGTATTAAGCTTTGATACAACTATTACATATGAAAAAATTGAACGTGCATGTACTTTTATTAGAAATGGAGCGAGTTTTATTGCCACTCATTTGGATTTGAATTGCCCGACGGAAGATGGTTTTATACCGGACTGTGGCTCCATATGTGCAATGGTGGAAGCGTCGACAGGGGTTGAGCCTCGATATCTTGGCAAACCCTTTAAAGATACTGTTGATATGGTAAAATTGATTACTGGTAGGAGTGGTAATGAAATTGCCTTTGTTGGGGACAGGCTTTACACCGATATAGCTGTTGGGGTAAATAATGGAATTGATGGTGTATTAGTACTGACTGGAGAAACTACGTCGAAAGACATTGAGAAATCCTCTGTTAAACCGGATTATATCTTTGAATCACTGTATGCGCTTGGACAGGTTCTTTAGCGGATTTTATTCCGTAATATATAGGCGTAATGAAAAATTTATCTATGTCTTAAGAAGACACTGACCTCTATAGGCCGGCGATGAATGAAGACGAAATATTTAACCTTCCTGGTCAGGTGGAGTTTAGTCTCCACTTGACTTCCTAGCGAGGCAAATTGACTTTGTGATTGCTCAATAGCTTTGTTGGCTATTTGATAGAGCATACGTAAGTAAGGTATTAGGAGCTGCAGGGGCGAGCTTACGGTGGTTTTAGGTTTTGCGAGTTCGCGAGGACTGTCCCCCTAAAAAGGGGATGACGATAATATGGATTTTGAGGAAAAATGAATAAGGGGTGAAAAAATGGCTGATATTGCAGTGCAACTGATGCAGGAGTTCAATCTTAAGCCGTTTCAGGTTCAAAACACAATAAGGTTAGTTGATGAAGGCAGCACAATACCGTTTATTGCCAGGTACAGAAAAGAACAAACCGGTGAATTGAACGATCAGGTGCTTAGAGAGTTTTACGAGAGGCTTGTTTATCTAAGGAATTTGGAAAGTAGAAAAGAAGACGTACGAAGGCTAATAGATGAGCAGGGTAAACTCACCTCAGACATTTCAAAAGCTATTGATAAATGTAAAAGTATGCAGGAAATTGAAGATGTTTATCGGCCCTTCAAGCCCAAAAGAAGAACACGGGCATCAATTGCGAGAGAAAAGGGCTTAGATGAGCTGGCAAATATACTATTTAGTCAGGAACCCGGAGCATTTGATATTTTTGGTATAGCAGAGGAGTTTATCGATGCTACCAAGGGGGTCAACAACGTTGAGGAAGCACTGGCCGGAGCTATGGATATTATTGCAGAAGAGATTGCTGATAATGCCCTTAACAGAAGAACTGTCAGAGAATTGTTTTATGGGCATGGCACACTTGTTTCAAAAGCTCTAAAGGAAGAGGATTCAGTTTATAGGATGTATTATGATTTCCGGGAACCGGTATCTAAGGTTGCTAAGCATAGGGTGCTTGCAATTAACAGGGGTGAAAAGGAAGAATACCTACAGGTACGTATAGAGGTGCCTGAAAAACGTATATTGTCATCTCTTAAGGCCATGAATATAAAAGGGGACGGTTCTGTAACGGCAGAATATGTTAAGAGAGCGATTGAAGATTCATATAAAAGGTTGATTGTACCATCGATAGAGAATGAGGTTCGTAACGGGCTAACTGAAGCGGCGGGAGAGCAGGCTATGAAAGTGTTTGCTGAAAACTTAAAGAATTTACTGCTACAACCGCCAGTCAAGGGAAGGGTTGTACTAGGGTTGGACCCTGCATATAGGACGGGTTGCAAGATAGCAGTTGTTGATGACATCGGAAAGGTACTGGCAACTACTGTGATTTTCCCAACACCACCAGAAAGTAGAATTGAGGAAGCAGAGAAAATATTACTTCATTTAGTAGACAAATATAAGGTTGATATAGTATCAATTGGTAATGGTACAGCATCAAGGGAGTCTGAGATTTTCACTGCAAATGCATTGAAGAAAATAGACAAAAAGGTCTACTATATGCTGGTAAGCGAAGCGGGGGCTTCTGTGTACTCAGCATCCAAGCTTGGAGCTGATGAATTCCCTGAGTTTGACGTTTCTCTTAGAAGTGCGGTGTCTATTGCAAGAAGACTCCAGGATCCACTAGCTGAATTGGTTAAAATTGACCCGAAGGCAATAGGAGTTGGGCAATATCAGCATGATATGAATCAGAAGCGGCTCAGTGAAGCCTTAGGCACTGTTGTTGAGGACTGCGTGAACAGCGTTGGGGTTGATCTAAATACTGCATCGCCGTCTTTGTTGGCGTATGTATCGGGAATAAATTCTACTGTTGCAAAAAACATTGTCGAATACAGAGGGGAAATAGGTCGCTTTAAGAGCAGAAGGGAACTGAAAAAGGTTAAAAAGCTTGGAGATAAGACATTTGAGCAATGTGCTGGATTTTTACGGATACTTGATGGTAAATCCATACTGGATAACACCTCTGTCCATCCTGAATCCTACAGTGCAGCCGAAAAGCTGCTTGAAATCATGTGCTATTCACTAGATGATGTGAAAAACAAGAAGTTGATAGGCTTACAAGAGGAAGTTGAGAAAAAGGGGATTGGGTTAGTTGCTGAAGCAATTGGTGTTGGTGTGCCAACGTTATGTGACATTGCAAGCGAATTATTAAAGCCTGGAAGGGATCCCAGGGATGAGTTGCCAAAGCCTATTTTGTTGACTGATGTCTTGGATATTGCAGATATTAGCCCCGGAATGTTGCTTACGGGAACGATAAGGAATGTGGCTGATTTTGGTGCATTTGTGGATATTGGAGTGCACCAGGATGGCTTGGTTCATATATCAGAGCTTGCAGATAGATTTGTGAAAAACCCTATGGATGTTGTATCTGTTGGTGATATAGTTAAGGTAAGGGTGCTATCTGTCGATAGCGCAAGAAAAAGGATAAGTTTAAGCATGAAGGGCATTTAGAGTTGACATCTGATAGTCGTAAGTCAATTCACTTCGCTCAGGGAGTCAGGTGGAGACTGAACTCCATCTGACCAAGGAAGTTAATTAATTCGTCTTCTGAAGACATAGATAGAGTAAGATGTGTTATTCGAGAGCACTTATTTAGATAGTATAACATTGAAGCTGTAAGGGCTATTTGTGTTATGAAATTATTCAGTATGTATTTGGGCTGAAAAATGTTATTATAGTCATATAATGGATTTGATACGGCCCAACAGTTTGGTTGCACATGGAAAATGTATGGGATAATGTGATACTGATGAAATTATAAACTTATTGGAAAGAAGGACATTAGACAGAATGATTAGAAGCGCTGTAGATGCGGTTATGAAGCAACCGCTAATTATAGTAATAATTGGCATAGTCATGTTGATTTTAGTTATGTTTAACATGTTTATACCAGTTATGGCTACTGTTGTTGGAATAGTAAATATGACAAAAGGTGGTTTTTTAGACAGTGTACTGGCGGTAATGCAGATATTGATTGAACCTCGGACTGTTCTGATTGTTTTGATTTCCTTATTGCTTTTTGCCTGTATCATATCGGTGGTTATTGGACTTTTACTACCGGGATACCTGCTTATTGTAAATGAAGGATTGTCAAAAAAAGCTACAGGTCGACGTTTGTTAACTAAGGGCATTAAGAAATATTTCTTAAAGTTTTTCTTAATTTCGTTAAAATCTACATTGTTTACTACTGCTCTGGCTGTGATTGTACTAGTGTCGTCTGTTCCAGCTATTGTTATAACAAGGGTTGCATTTTTGTCGAGGCCTAATCTAATGCCGGTTGCTATTTTTATTGACTTATTAACGGTATTTGTCATTATATTTTGCTTATCTTTTTACTCTACATATACATATATGTGGTATATTGCATCTCTTACAGCCTCAAAAAAGCCATTTTTAACAGGTAAGGCTATAGCCGACCGTTGCTTCTGGAAAATTGCAATGGGTCTTTTGCTATTTGATGTAGTTTTTGTTTTAGGCATATTTGCTGTTTATATGATAGACATCCAACTTTTACGATATATCATGGGATGGATATTTACCACATGCTTTTTCACAACGCTGGCAGTATTCCTCATGAAAAATTTTAGGGACAGTTCTCGAATCTCGATAATTACTGAGTAAGGCGGTTCACTCGGAGGGGACACTCAGAGGGGACAGTTCTATCAGAGGGGACAGTTCTCTTGTCTCCTCTGATAGAACTGTGATTATTAACTCCTTGGGATCCTAACAATTCAGTTTTCTGATTTATCTGCATTATACTGCGAAGTTATGCTTTCCGATTTTTGTAACAATTTGTCTGGTCCATATCCACGCACTGGTAGCAGTACTTGGATTATAATAGTATACGCAACCGTAGGTTGGGTCCCAACCGTTGAGGGCATCACGGGCAGCATTAATTGCATTCGTATCTGGCTCAAGATTTATTTGCCCATCATCTACAGCATCAAAAGCACGTGGTTGGTATATTACACCGGCTATGGTATTTGGAAATCTAGAGTCATTAACGCGGTTGAGTACCACTGCACCAACGGCAACCTGCCCTATATAGGGTTCACCACGAGCTTCGCCGTGTATGATTCTTGCCAGTAGGTTAAGATCCCTTGAATTACTGGTGGAGTTTCCACCACCTGCTTGTCCTGTCGGAAGTCCAAGTGCTGCAAGCGTTTGAGGCCCTGCAATTCCATCAACACTTAACCCGTTTTTAGCTTGGAATTTTCTCACAGCATTATATGTCAAATATCCATATATTCCATCTACAGATCCGTCGTAATATCCCCATGTAGATAAACGACTTTGAATGTTTTTAACCTCCTGACCAGTTGAGCCGTATCCTGAAAGCGCTGCAATACTGCTATTCAGTACATCAGTGATTTGCACGGAGTTAGATAATACAATGACAATTAAGACAGTAATAAGAATAAGAAATGCAATTTTTTTTGGCATTGATATTCCTCTTTTCTTTTGAACAAATGGTAAGATTATTTTCTGTATTATTATGAAATTTATTCAGAAGAGCAGTATATAGATGAGGATAATAAGAAGAAGATCATCCTCAAGTGACTCGTCTAGCAAGAGAACTATTAGCCCTATGAGAATAATTTCTTCTATCTTGACATGGCTTTGAATGTACCTTATGATGCTTGAAAGTGAAATGGATTTTCGGTTTTTCCCTTCGCTGCTTTGTTGAATTTCTTTTTCGTTAGGCAGAGGTATGCCAAAGAAATCCGAATCGTTATGAGAGTATGATTCTGCAGAATTCATTTTGTATGATGGTATTGGGTTGTAGAGCCGAGGTATGTATTTTTTAATATTTTGTTGTGGTCTCTTATAGGTCATTGTGTCACCTCGCCTATTTTTCCTCATCGTTTAGCAATCTGCTAAAGCCTGCTATTTGCAGCAATTGTATGCAATTACCTATTTTTTTTTGACGATTAATGTTCATAAATGGTTTTATTGCATTAAGCAAATTGATTCGGGGGTCATTTGTACTCATTTGCCTTAACGTGTTTTTTGTGGTATTAAGAATATCATCGCTTAATGCAGGCGTATTGGGCTGCGCTTCGGTATCTAGCGTTGGCTCGTTAGCGTTATGTATTCCTTGCCATGGAGGACTGTCCCCTTCGAGAGGACTGTCCCCTATGGGAGAAGCATCCCCCTTACTGGATCCTTTATTTAGGGAGGCAGAAATGAGAGAGACAAGCTCCTTTACGTTATCTGGTACATTGTCTTGCCCAAGCATCTGTGCTATTTGTTGCACCTTTTTACCAAGATCGTCACTCATTTTTTTATCCTCCAACTCTTAGCAATATTAATATATTCACTTTTCATGTAATAATGTCTTTTATTTTGCTAACAATTTCAGGGCCGTTTTCGCCAAGTAGCTTTTGAACAGCATCCATGTCAATACTATTCATTTTTTGCTTTAGCTCGGACTTGTTTAGCTTCATATCTTTTATTTTTTCATCATCAATCTCGTTAAGCTTCTCAAGTATTTCGTTTTTATCGACTTTGTTTAACTTTTTTACAATGTCATCATGGTCACCGTTTTTTAGCAAATCGATAGCAGCGTTGATTTTTGCAGTTAAAACCTTATCATCCATTTTTCCGAGTAAATCAGCGAGTTTTTTGTTAAATGCATTTGCCATAGAAATATTACCTCCATTACTTAACATTATATAAAACAACCTTATACTTATTTGTAAACACTTACGGTATAATGTCTTCTGTCCTACATGTTCCTAAAAATAAAAGCAGAAATGCCCCAATAATTAAGAGTGGTAATATGCCCATATTATCTCCATTGCCTGTATCCTTGCTGGATAATAGTATTAGTACAAAAATTACAGCAAAAATTAGAACTTCATCAAGACCTTCATCAAACATACCCCTCATTTTCCCGGGTAAATCGCTACAAACAGCCATGGAACAGCCTCCGGTGTTTTGGATAACAGTATATTCTATGAGTGTTGTTGGCGATATGTTACTAACTTTTTATTATTGAGCTAAAAATAGACATACAAACGGGCGCTCTTTATTTTGGAAGATTGTCTGAAAGCTTCTACTCTATAATGAGAGATGAAAATTTATAAGAAGCTCTACTTTTTTAGTGACAATGTAATCTACGTACATGTTGGTTCTATAATAGCGAGAAGAGAAATGTCCCCCACCTTATTGCGTGTAAAACCCTTGATGTCAGATGCTACTTTCCTTTCATGTGGTGAACATATCTCCTGCCACGTTGATATACGCTAAGGGAAGAATAAATTTCTTTGAGCATTTGCGTAATTATAAAGGAGTACTAAATATCGCGGCGTCGTATCAATAATAAAATAGCTTAAGAAATACTAATATAAAGAACAGAAGGGAATCATCTCTTCTGCAGGTATTAATGCTACGCTTGCCGCATTTTATTATACCAATTGCGCTGTTATCATAGAAAAGCAGCAAAAAAATCAGTATAAAAAATAACAGAGTACAGTTATTGTTATTGCCACAAAATTCACTGTTTGACATACGAACGCTCCTCTCCATTGTAATTGCACTTGTCTCATTTACATAATATGCAGTGATTAGTAGTATTGTTACATTTATATAAATAGTTTGATTGCTATTTATGAGCAATGATTGGTAAGAATGATTAGGGCAGACGCATGAAAAAGCAAATTCGCTTAGCTCAGGGAGTCAGGTGGAGTTCAGTCTCCACCTGACTCCCTGAGCTAAGCGAATTTATTGTAGAGAAGAAGATATTGCCGATTTGGTATTAGGTATTTAAGAAGCTTTTTATGAGCTAGGGCAGAATGTACTATCAGAAGTTCTCGAACAAATAGATGAGTGTATTTTAGAAAGCAAGGGAAGGAAGGAGAGATAAGAGGTTGTCAGGGATATATACTAATTAGCTAGATGCAATTGAGGAATTGATGATTCTTTTCTTCTTTTTCCTACTCTCAGTTGACGCTATCGAATGATTTAGTATAATAGAAATCAGTGGTGATATGTGATAGGATTATCAGTGGTATCAGCAGATGCGGAGAAGGGCGGCATGGGAGGTTTTTACCAGATATAAGCATGGCGAGAACCGTCCCGGAGGTAGTAGAGGTTATAGGAAAGGAACAAGCTATGTATGATGTAATAATAATTGGCAAGGGACCAGCGGGCCTATCGGCGGCTCTTTATACAGTTAGGTCAAATATGCGAACTCTTATTATCGGAAGAAACGATAGTAAGCTATTAAAAGCAGACAAGGTTGATAACTATTTTGGTTTTGCGCAGACAATATCTGGAAGGCAGCTTTTGGATGCTGGGGACATGCAGGTTAAAAGGCTTGGTGCGGAGATTATGCTTGATGAGGTTATTTCTATTGATAGAAATGATTTTTTTAGAGTATCTACTGCTACAGATTCCTTTATGTGCAAATCTATTTTGTTAGCGACAGGTCAACCTCAAAAGGTTATAAGGATTGAGAACCTGGTGAAATTTGAAGGTAATGGTGTTAGCTACTGTTCCACATGCGATGGCTTCTTCTACAACAATTTAAAAGTTGGTGTTCTTGGTAATAGAGATTATGCAATTCATGAGGCAATGGAACTGATGACATATACAATGGACATTACTATATATACTAATGGTAAGCAGTTGGAGGTAAGCGGCAAACATACTGATAATGTGAAAATGTTTAAAGTTGAAACAAGGAAGATTTTAAAGCTGGATGGCGCAGATTTCTTGCAGAGATTAGATTTTGCCGATGGAACCAGTGATATTATTGATGGAATATTTGTTGCCTCCGAGAGTGCCTCCAGTGTAGATTTCGCAAGGAAGCTGGGGATACTGACTGAAGCAAATATGGTTGCGACTGATACTAATCAGCAAACAAATCTAGAAGGGGTGTTTGCAGCTGGTGATTGTGCCAGTAGCCTCAAGCAGATATCTGTAGCTGTAGGTCAGGGGGCTTTGGCAGGGAAAGCTATTTCCGAGTATGTAAAAAGCTTATAGTAAGAGAGAGGGACGACTTTCTCCAGAGGGGAGCAATTTTTTCGGCGGGGGACGGTTCTGCCCCAGAACAGATTCATGATTCAAATACCCCACAGGTGTAGCTCATTGTTACTTGAGTAGACAACATATATTGTGTATGGCATTATTGCCATTAGAGAATAGATGAGAGATTTGTTTAGGCTTAGTAAGGATGTGTTATACACGTAGTTGTAATGGGTATATTCGAATATCACAAACCATACAATTGATTTTAAATAATACATATGCTACTATTATCCTAATGGAATTTGTGGAGATGGAGCAATGAAGCAGAGAAGAGTTATATTTCAAATTCATTCTGACTGAATTTTGCTAGTCTTCAGTTTGAAAAAAGAGCCCTGTGATTATTGTCCTTCACAGGGCATTAATATATAAGTTAATATGTGAAGTAGTACTACCTGGACAGGGGGAGGTTTCTATGGTACTTGGTAACTCACTAATTATCGATGATAAGACACTATTTCAAAGTTTAAAAAAAGAGGATATGAATTTTGATGAGGTATGTGCTCAAATAATTAAATTTATTGAAGCCGATACTGATAGTTCATATCGAATTTCTGTCGGGACAGACTCCCAGGTTGGGACTAAAACTGTTTTCGCATCATGTATTCTCATCCATAGGATAGGCAAAGGAGCCATCGGATTTTTACACAAATATGATATGCAAAGGCCTGTTATAAATCTTCGGGAAAAGATTTACCTAGAGACCTGTGCGAGCATGCAGTTAGCCTATTTGTTTGATGAAGATAGAATGAAGCGTATACATCGGGCTCTTGGAACGAACCGCATTTCAGAAGGTATTACATTTGAATTTCATATAGATATTGGAACCAAGGGTAAGACAAAAAGCCTTATTAACGAAATGGTAGGAATGGTACAAAGTCTTAATTTTGTTACTAAAATAAAACCAGACAGTTACTGCGCCAGTAAATTTGCTGATAAATATACGAAGGCAATGTAGGTTATTGGTGAGACTTCTTTGGGGGACGGTTCTCCATATGGGGACGGTTCTCCACTAATTACTATATTCAAAACAATTTCACAGCTCTTATCATGTAATTTATTGGAGATAATATGATTAGTGTTATCAGAAATTTTTTTGGAGGTACTATTGATGCCGAAAAAAGTAATAATTATTGGTGGGGTTGCCGGTGGTGCCAGTACAGCAGCAAGACTGCGTAGGTTAGATGAGACGGCTGAGATAATCATGTTTGAGAAAGGAAAATATATTTCCTTTGCTAATTGTGGTCTTCCTTACTATATAGGAGATGTGATTAACGAGAGGGAAATGCTTATAGTACAGACTCCCGAAAACATGAAAAAGCGCTTTAATATTGATGTAAGAGTTAGCTGTGAAGTCACAAAGATCAACAAACACAATAAAACAGTTGATGTTTTTGATAGTCTAAATGATAAAAGATATACAGAAAGCTATGATTATCTTGTTATATCAACCGGAGCAGTGCCCTTTAAACCGAAAATTGATGGAATAGATTCGGAAATGGTTTTTTCACTGAGAGATATTCCGGATACTGACAGAATTAAAGATTTTATCACAACTAGGCGTCCAAAAAGGGCATTGATTGTAGGGGCTGGTTTTATTGGACTTGAGATGGCAGAAAACCTTAGCGATATGGGCCTGGAGGTTACGCTGGTTGAGCTTTCAGATCACGTCATTGGGGCACTAGATTATGACATTGCAGCTTTCGTGCATCAACATCTAAAGTCAAAAGGAGTAAAGCTCTTCCTTAATAATGCTGTAACAGGGTTTAGGTCATTTGGGACAGTAATAAATGCAGAACTGTCCCGCGGGCTTACGTTAGAAACAGATATGGTGATTATGGGTATTGGTGTCAGGCCTGAAATTAAACTAGCAGCTGAGGCTGGAATAAAGTTGGGCAAAAAGGGTGGAATATCAGTAAATGAACACATGCAGACATACGATCCAAACATTTTTGCTGTCGGAGATGTAGCTGAGGTTCGCGATTTTATTTATGAGGGGACAGTCCCACACGATTTATCAGAAAGGGCTAATGAGCACGTATCAGTGCTTATTCCATTAGCAGGTCCTGCAAATAAGCAGGGCAGAATTGCAGCAGACAATATTTGTGGGCGTAGCAGTAAATACAAGGGGACTCAAGGTACATCCATTGTTAAGGTGTTCGATTTAACAGTTGCAGTTACAGGAAACAATGAAAAACAACTTATTAAAAACGAAATAGATTTTGAGAAATCAATTACCCACTCACCTTCTCATGCAGGGTATTATCCCGGGGCTAAAACAATGACTATAAAGATGCTTTTTGCAAAGGCTGATGGCAGAATACATGGTGCTCAAATTGTGGGTATTGATGGTGTTGACAAGAGAATTGATGTAATTGCTACAGCTATTCGTGCTAGAATGACAGTATATGATCTAGAAGAGTTGGAATTAGCTTATGCCCCGCCTTTTTCTTCAGCGAAAGACCCGGTAAACATAGCAGGCTTTGTTGCTTCAAACATACTAAAGGGGGACGTTTCTATATTTCATTGGGATGAGGTTCAGAATTTAGATAGATCTAGAGTACACATTGTTGATGTTAGGACAAAAGCGGAATATAGTCTTGGTACAATTGATGGTGCTAAAAATATTCCAGTTGACGAAATTAGGGACAGGCTTGCTGAATTAAAGGATGGTAAAGATGTCTACATATTATGCCAGGCAGGATTGCGAGGGTATATTGCTACTCGAATATTAATTCAGAAGGGCTTCAAAAATGTTAGAAATCTAAGCGGAGGCTATTTAGTCTATCATATGTCAATGCAAGATGTCTTGACTAATAATGTTGAAAATGAGGCAAAAGCCTTTGCTGTAGGAGATAATGCTGATAACTCTGAAGCTACTGAATGCGGCAAGCCGAAGATATATAAGCTAGATGTATGTGATTTGCCATTTTCGGAGATTATGAGCAAAGTTAATAGCTATTATCAGAAGTTAGAAAGCGGTGACCTATTTGATGTAATATCTACCTTACCAGAACTTCGTAAGAGTATACAGGATTGGTGTGATAGCACGGGATGTAAGTTGATTAGTGTTTTTGACGGTAACCAGCAATTAAGAATAACCATAAGAAAGTAATAACTGTGTATACGGTGCATCGTGAACAGGCTCAGCGACAATTTTGGTAGTGGTTTTATTTGTCTCTATTTTAATACACAGTTGCTTATTTTTACACTATAAACCAAGTATTCCAATGCTAATAGGCAGTACCTGAGAAATTCTAAAGCACAATTGAAGACGCTGACCTCTGTAGCTCGGCGATGAATGAAGACAAACTAATTAACTTCCTTGGTCAGGTGGAGTTCAGTCTCCACCTGACTCCCTGAACGAAGCGAATTGTCTGTATTTCTCGTATGATGAGCCGGAAATTTGTTCTTAGGCGAATACTGAAGGCTACCCTGGCATAGAAATAACGTAGATAGAATTTACTTGGCAGTATGGGAAATAGCATTTTTGTACTGTCCGTTAGTTGCGAGGTGGCCGAAATGAAGAGAATTATATCAATTATTATTGTTGTGGTATTTATTGTTGTTTTATCGCCAGGATGTAGTGTTTTACAAAAAATGGGGCTACAGCAAATTCAGGATGATGAGCTTTGGCCCGTTAGTAGTATTGTTATTGGTGAAATTGAGGCTAGCAAATTAACAGATAAGGCACCATTACGTCTTTATTTTGCGAATGAGGACAATACAAAGCTCAAACTGGAAATAAGGTATGTGGATTCGATAGAGGCAAAAAAGAGCACAAGTAATATGGCTACTTTGATTGTTAATGAACTTATTAAGGGACCTTCCGATGAAAGTGCTTTTAAAAGAACAGTCCCCTCAGAAGCAAAATTGCTTAAGCCAGTGAGTGTTAGTAGCAATGTAGCGACTGTTGACTTCTCGGAGGAGTTTAGACGTGAGCATAGTGGCGGTAAAGATGCAGAAAAAATGACTATTTATTCGATTGTTAACTCGTTAACAGAACTTGATGGTATAAAGAAAGTAAAATTTCTGATTAACGGTAAGTCTGAAAAGGAGTATATGGGGAACTTTAGGTTCGATACACTTTTCCCAAGAAGCACACAAATCATAAGCAAGGATGCTAATGAGACGACTTCTATAGTGGTAGATGATGAAACTGTTATCGGTGAGGATGGTAAGCCGGATCTATCGCAGTCAGATAATCCTCTGGATACAGATAGTAAAGAAACCTCTGGAACTAACAATGAGAAAATTGACGGCCTAGAAATATTGGAATAATAAACCCTAGAGTGAAGCAAGGCCCAAAACGGCCTTGCTTTTTTTGGGTGCGTGGAGTGTCTGGGTTGGTAAGCTTGTGTGGGGACGGTTCTGCTAATTTTTCTGTGTGGGGACGGTTCTGTTAAAAGTTTAAACTTAACAAAAACACTCAGGAAATGAATGGGAAATTTTACCGAACACCAGTTCTGTGTTACAATAATAGAAAAAGTGGAAAGGAGATTAATATGGCAAGAAAACCTCGAGAAAAAAATAGTCAAGCTATGTATCATATTATATGCCGGAGCATTTCGGAAACTCTGTTGTTTAAGGATGATAAAGATAAGGATTATTATCTTAAACTACTTAGAAAAAATTCGAACAAATATAGGTGTAGTATTTATGCCTATTGCCTTATGGATAATCATGTACATATTCACCTAGATCCCAAGGGATATGACATATCAAGCTTCATGCATAGTATAAATACTTCGTATGTTATTTACTATAACAAAAGATATAGTAGACATGGCCATCTGTTTCAGAGTAGATTCAATAGCACAATAGTTGATAATGAACGATATTGTCTAACTCTATCAGCATATATACATAATAACCCTAAAGACATAAAAGGATACGCAGGTAGAGTGGAAGAGTACAAATATTCATCATATGGAGTTTATCTTGGGTTAAGAAAGAATGATTATGGTCTAGTCGATATGAGTTTTATTAGAAGTCTTTTTGGTATAAGAGACAAGAGGAGTTTTATTAGGAGATACAGAGAGTTTGTATCCATGAAAGATGGTAGTAGCCTCGAACAGTGCTGTCTTAGCGATGGTAGTAATTCCGCTGATAATGAATATTATACAAGTGAGAGGAAAATAATTACAAGAGAAATGGAACCTTCCAGAGTAATTGATTATATTGCTACTAGACTTAAAGCTATGAAGCCCTCAGAGGGAAAATCCAATAACAATCGAAAGATAGAACATAATAATCATACAGCATTTATGGCATATATTTTAAGAGTTATGTGTGGAATGAAATACAGGCAGATTTGTGAATTTTTATTCAACATAACAATATCGAATTGTTCAAAAATATGCAACAAAGGATACGAATTATTGGAATCTGGCGGCGCTGTTTATAACGAAATATTTAGTAATCTCATTTTAGCGGACCTACAATGATTTTTATAGTTATATAAAACTAGATTTAACTGTAGTTCTGCGCTAGACAGACAAATCATTTCCATTTCATTAAGGATGTTTTCATAGCACAGCCTCCGTTTTTAAGTGGAAATAATTGCTGCTCACATTGATGACTAGCCAACCTCCATAGCATAGCATAAGTATGCTAGCTAACCATATCTGCTAGTTATGTAGACGAAATTTTGTTAATACAAATCACTCTCATCCTTCATGTTATGTTGTTGTAATCCAGTAAATTTCATATCAATGGTAGTCAACAAAGCATTCTAACTAGAAATTATTCGACTTAGTTTTTCTGAACTGATTTTACATATGGCATATCTGATTAAGTAATTTATCAATGAATTGCAGCGAATTGCAGCTGATTTAATATGAAATCAATTCAAGGTATTACGAGAATTGCGCTCTTAATGCCTATTGAAGTCACCGTACTTAAATAGTAAAATAAACAATATATTAAATAATGAACTAATTACATATATAGGTGGTATTAGATATGGGCGTTAAAAAAAGAGTCGCAGTTATATTTGGGGGACAGTCCTCTGAACATGAGGTGTCTAGATTGTCCGCAGAGGCTGTTTTGAAAAATATCGATTCCGAGAAATTCGATGTTGCTATGATAGGTATTACAAAGCAAGGGGAATGGATTCCTTATGAAGGGCCGGTTGGTCTTATTGGGACTGGCGAGTGGCAGTCATTGGCAGAATCGCAACAGAGGTCACCGCAGGCTCTATTAACGGCAGGGTCAGCTCTGGCACAGGTTGAGAAGGATAACAAGAAAATTGATGTTGCATTTCCCGTGCTACACGGCTGTAATGGAGAGGACGGTACAATTCAAGGGCTATTTGAACTTGCAGACATTCCATATATTGGTTGTGGGGTACTTGGTTCGGCACTGGGCATGGATAAAGCCTATGCAAAAATAGTGTTTGAAAGGGAGGGGTTGCCTCAGGGAAAATATCTCGTTTATAACCGTAAACAGATAAGCAGTGAATTTGATAAGATTGTTTCTGATATTGAACGTACAATGTCCTTTCCATGTTTTGTAAAGCCTTCAAATGCAGGATCATCTGTAGGTGTTAGCAAAACGTATGACAGTAGCGGACTTGAGGCTGCCTTGATGCTAGCTGCAAGATATGATAGACGAATACTCATAGAAGAATTTATAGATGGCAGAGAAATTGAATGCGCAGTACTTGGCAATGATGAACCTATTGCTTCTACGGTTGGTGAAGTGATACCATGTAATGAGTTTTATGATTACGAAGCAAAATATACTAGCGGGGACAGTTCTCGAATTATTATCCCGGCTGATCTACCAGATGAGAACATTGATGCTATTAGGAGTTATGCAATTAGGGCATTTAAGTCCTTGGATTGTTCTGGGTTATCAAGAGTTGATTTTTTTGTACGCAGGGATACAAATGAGATAATAATTAATGAAATAAATACAATGCCCGGCTTCACACAGATCAGTATGTATTCTAAATTATGGGAGGCGTCAGGTGTACCATATAGTAAATTGATAGAAAAACTAATAGAGCTTGCGCTAGAGCGTTACCAAGATAACAAAAGGGATATAAATAACTAGTACTGTTTGGTGCTGTGATTTTGGGGGAAATATAAATATGGATAATAGACCAATAGGAATATTTGATTCAGGCCTTGGTGGTCTTACAGTATACAAGGAAATAGCTGACCAATTGCCCGGAGAAAGCCTAATTTATTTTGGTGATAGTGGACGTGCTCCATATGGAAATAAGTCCGGAGATACGGTTGTTAAATATACACTACAAGATATCCGATTTTTGCTAAGCCATAATATTAAAATGGCTGTTATTGCTTGTAATACGATGAGTGCACACAGCTATGGGATTGTAAAAAAGTGCTATGACTTACCCATTATTGAGGTTATAGGTGCCGGGGCTAACGCTGCTGTCGCAGAAACAAGGAATAAAAGGCTTGGGATAATAGGTACAGTAGCAACTGTTAACAGTTGTGCATACCAAAAGGCTATAAATAAATTAGATAATAGTATCGATATATATCAGAAGGCCTGTCCCCTTTTTGTTCCGCTTGTGGAGGAGGGACAGGAATGGTGGGAGAGTAATATAACTTACCAGATAGCGGAGGAGTACCTCAAGCCATTTAAGAAAACTGGTGTGGATACATTGGTACTCGGATGCACACACTATCCTTTACTAAAAAATACGATTGCTAATGTCATGGGAAATGGTGTAAAATTAGTAAGTTCGGCTCAAGAGGTTGCCAGGGTTGTAAAAAGAGCAGTTAATGATAGCAAAATCCAAAGAGCCCCTGGTTTCAAGCCGGTATATAGCTACTATACGAGTGACAGTGTTGAAAAATTCGAGCAAATGTGTAGTACCATTCTTGGAGTGACAATAAATTCTGCGGAGAAGGTTGAGATTGAAAGGTATTGATGTGAATTTAGGGGGCAGCAGTAATTATGGTAATAAAAAACTGAAAAACGGCGGTAAGCCGCAGGAAAGGTGCGTGTTATCATGGATAAAAATGTAATTATTTCTGTAAAAGGCACGCAAGCTAGTCATGATCAGGTGGAGAACATTCTAGAACTGGTTACTGAAGGGAAATACTACAAAAAAGACGAGGCCTATTTTGTTACCTACGATGAAAGCGAAGTAACGGGCATGAGTGGAACAACAACGACATTGAAGGTGTTGGATGGAATTGTGACGTTGATAAGGATGGGTTCGGTCAATTCGCAATTTGTATTTCAGCAGGGGCAGAAGCATGTGTCATATTATGATACAGAATTTGGTGCTTTTACTATTGGAGTAACGGCAAACGAAGTGGATGTAAAGATAGATGACAGCGGAGGAGAAATTAAGATAGGATATAAATTGGAAATAGATAATAACGGAACAGGCGAAAATGATTTTTGCTTGTCAATCAGGGAGGCAAGACAGTCGAATGACAAACTTAATAGAAAACATAAGGAATCAGGTCGGGAATATAATTAGAGGTGCCTTGGCAACAGCGATGGACAAAGGTGAGTTGCCCAACTTTGTTATCAGCGAGATAACGGTGGAAACACCAAAAGAAAAAGAGCATGGAGAATTCTCCACAAACATTGCTATGCAACTAGCAAAACAGGTGCGGAAAGCTCCTGTGCAGACGGCTGCTATACTGATTACTAATATGGATTTTACCAACACCTACATTAGTAAAGCTGAATGTGCCGGGCCAGGATTCATAAACTTTTTCCTTAATAATTCCTGGCTTTATGAAACGCTTCGAATAATCAATCGTGAATGTGAGGATTATGGTAGGATTAATATCGGCCAGGGAAAAAAGGTCATGGTTGAGTATGTAAGCGCTAATCCTACAGGACCGTTACACATGGGAAATGCTAGGGGCGGAGCGCTTGGAGACTGCATAGCAAGTGTGTTATGGGCTGCGGGGTATGATGTGACACGAGAGTTTTATGTTAATGACGCAGGAAATCAGATGGAGAAATTTGGTATTTCACTAGAAGCTAGATATATGCAAATATTGAAGGGGAAGGAATCAGTCCAATTCCCAGAGGATGGGTATCAAGGAGAAGATATAACCGATCATATGAAGAATTATGTTGAACAATATGGCGATAAGCTACTTGATGTGAATCCTGAACAAAGAAGAAGAGAACTGGTGGAATATGCTCTACCAAAGAATCTTGAGCGAATAAAAAAAGGTCTTGAGGTCTATGGAATCAAATACGACGTATGGTTCTCCGAACAATCGCTTTATGAAAGTGGTGAGTTTGAAGAGACACTAAACTTTTTGAAAGAGAATAATCTTGTAACTGAGAAAGATGGTGCACAGTGGTTTAAGGCTACGAATTTTGGTGCTGATAAGGACGAAGTTATTATTAGGAACAATGGGTTGCCTACATATTTCGCTTCTGATATTGCTTATCACAAAAACAAATTTTTGAAACGAGGATTTGATAGGGTTATTAACCTTCTTGGAGCTGATCACCATGGTCATGTGGCTAGAATGAAGGCAGCCGTTGGTGCATTGGGCATTGATTCTTCAAAGTTTGATATAGTAATATTCCAGTTAGTCAGGCTGCTTAAAGACGGCGAGGTTGCAAGGATGTCAAAGAGAACTGGTAGGGCGATATCGTTGGAGGACCTTCTTGAAGAGGTTGGAAGAGATGCTGCAAGGTTTATATTCAATACAAAGGCCTCAGGTAGCCATTTGGACTTCGACCTAGATTTGGCTGTTAAGCAGTCAAATGAGAATCCTGTTTATTACGTACAATATGCACACGCACGGATATGTAGTATGTTACGGGTAATTGAAAGTGAAGGCATTACACTCCCAGGAGTAGATGATGCTGAATTAACGTTGCTTACTGCTCCTGAAGAAATGAACCTTATCAGGAAACTTGCCGAGTATCCTGATGAAATTAGGATATCAGCGCAGACGCTTGAACCTAGCCGACTTACTAGATATGTGATCGATGTTGCTTCTCTCTTCCATAGCTTTTATAACGCTTGCAGGGTAAAAGGAGAAGAGGAGTCAATTATGAATGCAAGGCTGGTGCTCGTCTCATCTACGAAAATAGTCATAAAAAATGTACTAGATATACTAAGCATAAGTGCGCCCGAGCGTATGTAGGATTTTGAGGGACGTTTCTCTCAACAAGTATTAGCCGCGAGGTGGTATGAGGATAGGTGATGATAGGGTAGGGGACGTTTCTATAATTGTTGTAATATTTTTAGAATTCTGTAACACAAACTTAAACTATCAAAAACCAGCAAAATATAAAATTTCAAGTCTTATGAACCGATATACATAATAGGTCCACCCTAATGTATGTCGGTTCTTATTTTTTACATGAAAGGATGCATTAAATGCGAAAAAAACTAAAGTTTATATACAAAATTCTTATATTGGTAATAATGTTTTCTGTAGCTATTGTAGAACTGTCCCCTATGGTAATAGCAGATGAAGAGCAGAGAACTGTATATTATGGTGATACTGGAGCTAATTCAATAATCAATCATCTTAGATATTCTGATGTAAGTGCTACCTCCTGGGCAAAGGAAGCTATTTATGAGACCGGAGCACTGGGTATACTAAAGGGATATCGAGATGCCAACGGACGATTTGGCAGAACCGTCCCCATTACAAAGGAAGAAGCGGTAGCGGTGGTATACAGGGCTACGGGGCGTGAAGCGGAGGCCCAGCAGCTTGGGAGTACGATAAATAACAACCGTACCCAGGCGAACAAAAAAACTGATCCGCTAGAGGTGTTGCATGATGGATTCCTGCAGTTGGCTGCAAATGATGGTCTGATTACTGCTCGCAATTTGGTGGATGCCTTTAGTGTGGATCAGGCATCACTTGCTGAAGATAGCTTTAAAAGGAAGAGTTCAGCACAGCGCCAGGAAATGGTGTATTGGCTTTTACAAGCGACAGGTATTCAGCCTGTAGCAACACAGCAGGAGGTGCTTAACTATTCTGATTGGCGTAGAACAGATCCTGATAAGCTACCTTATGTAGAATCGGCGTTGCAAAAAGGCATTATATCCGGTAGCAATAACAGAATTAATCCAACACAGCCGATAACCAGAGAGCAATGTGCTCAAATAATTAAAAATGCTGAGAATGATGTGTTGATTGCAATAAAAAGCGTTAAAAAATCAGGTATTATTGAAAAAATAACATCAACTAGCGATTATACAGGAAATATTGCTATAGCAGGTAAAAACATTGCAATAACAAATGCTAACGGTAGCTACTCGACAATTCTTACCTCTGCACAGGCTAGTACAACATCAGGAGGCAGAGATGAAAATGTAGGAGCGTCCCTGACTGGACAAAAAAGTGATATTGTTGTTTACAAAAACGGAGTGATTGGAAACAGCGATTTGTTAGAGAAAGGGGACAGGCTTCAATACATAGCTGACAGCAATAATATCGTTAAGTTCGTTGAGGTGGTTTCGAATGTTGATGATGTACATTATGTTGTTGCCCAAATACACAGTGTTGATCAGGTGAATTATTTACTTGAGGTAGTACAATTATTTGAGACGGATTATCCTGACATGAAGGATATCTATGAGGGAGCTTCGTTTTCCTGGTCGGAGTCAGAAATAACTACTTATAGGATTGCTAAAGGGATCCCTGTTACTATAAATGATGTGAAAGCAAGCCTTGCTGATTTAACCAACGATGCAGTTGCAATATTGACGATTGATAGTAATAATCTGATTAAAGAAATCCAGTGCATGGATATAGGGGTAAATGAAGAGGCAAGAAGAGTTGTGAGAGGGATTGTCGAAGAAAACAACCCTAATTTGGGTTATCTGACACTGTTTAATGAGGATGGGTCGGGGACAGGTAGTAATAGTTCTGCAGTTTTAAGGAATTATAACTATGTGGATCAGAAGAAAACGGAGGTCCTGAGGAATCACAAACCTGCCGATGTTGAACAGGTGCAGGCTGGCGATACAGCTTATTTGCGACTTGATAGTAATGGTGATATAGAATCGATAAGCGCTGTTGATAATTATATTAGAGTTTATGGCAGAGTTATTTCAAAAATGCCCATGCAAATAGTTGTTGAATTTGAAGATGGAATACAACAAATACTCAATACAAGTGAAAAAATAATTGTAATCAGGGATAAGCTGCTGGTTGGCATTAACGCATTGAAAGATGGCGACAGAATTAGGATGCTCCTGAATGATAACTCCAAATCAACGGATATTATTGAGATAACCATCGAAGGTGATGAGCACTTTATCAGTAATATTTATCGTGGCAAAATTATAAAAATTGATGACATTTCAGATAAAATAACTGTTATGGGGATGCAGGTTTTTAATCGTGGTATATGGGAACGTACAGACACGAAAGGTTTCACATCTATTTCAATGTCTGATAACTACAAAATATATACAAACAACACATTACTCGATATTGATCGTGCTAATAAATTGCTGTACAGCAACGATGCATATATTGCTGTGGAAAAAACGTATGGTGGAGAGGAAAGGGCGGTTATAGTTTCTTACCACGATAGTGCTGATAAGGAAGCGCCGATCATGAGCGATACCATTAGAAACGTGATTTCAGGCTCAAATACTTTTATAGCAGCTAATGAAAACGAGATGATTGGTTTTTCAGAAGGCAGCATTGTTGTTAAGTATGGAAGACTTACTACCGGAAACAGTCTAAGTAATAATGATAAGGCATACATGACTGTTAATAGGGATTATTCCAGTGGCGAGTATTACGCTTCTGTGATAAAAGTAGATGAACCAGTTAATGAGAATGCACTTGCGATTTATAGAGGAAGGATTAGCGATATTGTTGAAAATCGGAGCATTACTGTTGAATCGTTCTCTCAGTTGCAGGGGCTTGAATGGAATTACGCTAATACACCCAAGACTTTTAATATAACATTCGATACTAGAGTGCTTAATGATGATGGCGTATTGAATGTCAGAGATTTTGTGGGATTTGGCTCTGAAAATTATCTTCGTAGAACTGTGTATATTGTCGCTAATGGAACTAATGCGGTACTTGTTAGCACAGCTCCATATGGCATAGAAAACATTAAAGGAACTGTTTATGCTACAGGCGATGACGAAATTAGTTTGCGAAGAGCAGTTATCTACAATGCATCCAAATATTTATGGGAGAGTTGTCCAGATACCACTGTCAACATCTTAAAAAACACTATTGCAATTGAAAAAGGAATGATAATTGATCCCGCCAAAATAGAAAAAGGAACAAATCTGAGAATTATCAAGAAAGGCAATAGTGCTACAGAAGATGCCTATATTATATTTATAGAGTGATAACTATTTGGAGGATTAGTCAATGAAAAAAACGATACTATTACTTGCATTAATTTTACTAGCAACCAATATCATGCCTAGCTATGCGTTCGCCCGTGAAGGTGTTTGCGGCTACGAAGGTGGTATATCATCAGGTGAGGTGCCAGACAACTCTACATACGACTACAAAGAAGTCTCATTTATTAGTGGTGAACCTGTTGTATTAGAGGGGACGCTTCTTATCAAGAAAAGTCAGAGGCAGGATAAGCTCACTACTACATATACGTATAACCTAAGAAATGCCGAGAAGGATGCCACTTTAACCCGCGTCCTTGTTTTCAGCACCGAATCGGAGAAAAAGCAAAACGGCCAGATAACAGAGACTGTAGCCCTTACTTCTGCAAGAGAAAGTGTAAAAATTGATGGCGTTACATATATTATTGCTAACAAAAACAACTATCAAATTGCCCGTTCTAACCTAAAAGATATGAAGCCTGCAGTTAATTATCATGCGGGAAGTATGTGGAGTAGGAAAGTTTACCAGGTTGGGGCTGCTAATGAAGGAAATAAGGTTACAGTGGAGTGTACAGGCACCTTCTATGGCTATGACCAATATTGGGGAAATGCTGAAAGCCTGCTTTTGGATTATGTTATAAGTGGTGAAACCCAAGCTGGTGATGATGTTGACATATGGGGAGGTAATGCGTTAGTTGCCATTTCATCAACCTCAACGGAGCAATTGAAGTATCAGAAAAACGAGCCTGATCAGATAAGCTTCCCCGGTAGTTATGTCCAAAGCAGAATGAATAGCAGTGTTCTTCAGTATACAAGTATGCTACCTGAATTTGATGCAAAGGGCATAGCGACAGATCATATATTGACATATAGTGATAGTTTGAGTATCGAAACCTTTCCTGTACAAAAAAGACTGCCTGCGGTCAATTCCAATAACTTCACTGGACACTGGGCTGAGAACGACCTAAAAATAATGTATGGGCTTGAGGTTTTTAAAGGGGACAGTCGTAGTTTTAATCCAGATAATTATATGTCGAGAGCTGAATTCGCAGCTGCGCTGGTTAATGTGGCGAGAGAGGTTCCAGAGGATCCAGCAATGGTAACTAGGGCAACTGCAGTTGCACGTAGAACAGTAAATGAGGTAATAGTATCGCCATTCGATGATGTATCTATAGACAACATTTATTTTAATGAGATAAAAGCTGCAAATGAACGTGGGTTGCTTAATGGTAAGGGATATGATATTTTTGATCCCAATGAAAGTATTACTAGAGCGGATGCTACTGTCGCATTTATTAGAGCTCTTGGTTTTGAGTCATTAGCGCCTGCTCCCGCTGCGGTGGCAAGCTTCACAGATAACGACCTTATTCCAGAGCATGCGAGAAGTGCAGCTTATGTGGCACAGAGAATAGGGTTAATCCAAGGCGATAACAGGGGTAATATGGACCCCAACAAGCGACTTACAAAAGCAGAAGGTGCAGTGATGATTAATAGACTGATAAAGTATTTGCAGGAGGGAATTAGAAAGGATTACAGAGGGAGAATCGTGAATTACTAGATGGATGGACATCAGATGGAAAGCTTAGTTAATATGCTTGTGAAACTGTATCGTTATTCATGATGAAGTAATCACAGGACTGTCCCCCAGGGTAGAACCGTCCCCCAGGGTAGAACTGTCCCCCATCGAAAGAACCGTCCCCCCCCTGGATGTTTAGTTGAGAACTGTTCCCACTAGTGGTAAAATAGGGTTAATATATTTTGAAAAAGGGGTAATTAGTGTGAAGAATAGGTTAAGTAAATCTGTATGTAGGGTTTTTTGTGTCGTGCTTTTGTTTTTTTCGTTAGGAACACAAGTGGTATATACGTCAGATGATGCAGGAGGCGGGGCATATCTTGACAGTATGATGGAGTTCATACAGGATCATTATTACGGGGAGGTTACTGAGGACAAGCTTGTCGATAATGCTGTTAAAGGCATGCTCAATTCACTAGATGACTATACTACCTATTATAATAATGTAGAAAAAGAAGCTTTTATGGATTCAATAACCGGGGTTTTTGGTGGTATTGGCGTAACTATGGATATTAGTGGAGATTATATTATAGTTTTGAATGTGTTACCCGGATCACCAGCAGAAAAAGCAGGTGTACTGCAGGGGGATAAAATTGTCGAAGCGGGAGGGACAGATTTAGTCAAGAGCAACACTGAAAAAGCATCATTGGTTATAAAAGGTGAACCAGGCACAACAATTCAATTGGGTATCTTGAGAAGTGGAAGCGATGAAAGAATATATATAAATGTGGTAAGGGAAATAATCAAGATAAACCCTGTAACACATGAAAATAGAAATGGAATTGGATACATAAAGCTCAATATGTTTAATGAGAATACAGATGAATATATAAAGAAAGCATTGGATGAGTTCGATGGTAGAAAAATTAGCAATATAGTTCTGGATCTGCGTGACAATCCTGGAGGAGAAGTCAGTCAGGCAGTGGCATTGGCAGAATTATTAGTGCCTGAAGGGCTTATAACAAAACTTGATTACAAATCCGAAAAGTATGTAGACATAGAGTATTACTCTAAACTAAAGCAGCAGAAATACAAGCTAGTAGTGCTGGTCAACGGTTTAAGTGCTAGCGCATCAGAAATCGTATCTGGAGCTATTCAGGATACAAATGCCGGCATACTTATTGGCACTAAAACTTATGGGAAGGCTAAGTTTCAGAGCATTATGCCGATATTGTCCAAGGAAGCGTATGATAAATATAAAGAGAAGTATAATATCAGCACAGTAAATGGTTATGAACTATACGATCATAATATATTCCCTGGTGGAGGGGATATTAGTGGATATGCGAAGATAACATTGGGTGTATATTATACACCCAATGGAAGAATGATTGATGGAGTAGGCTTGGAACCGGACATCATTGTTGAAGACCCCGAACCGATAGCGAGCATCTATGTGAATGATATCCAAAGAATGACTAAGTCGGTAGAGCTAAGGCTGAATAATCAGGGTTCTGATGTGTATAATGCTAAAAAAATTCTAAGGGCCATGGGGTATGAAGTAAACACGGTAGACAACAATTTTGATGAAGAGTTTGAAGTAACGCTGAAGAAGTTTCAAAAAGATAATAGGCTTAAAGAAAATGGAGTTCTTGATATAAAGACTCAAATATCTTTAAATGCACATCTGCTGGAATTGGTTTTAAAGAATGACAAACAATATGCATCGGCAGTGAACTATCTGAAAAGTTAAACCGGTATAACATTTGAAAGTACAGTCAAAGATACGAGATAGAGTGCTCTTGAAAGAACCGTCCCCCTAGGGCAGTCCCCCTGGGGCAGAACCGTCCCCCCAAAAAAGTCTTAGGCGAAAGCCTGAGACTTTTTTGGGGTGTACGTGAGCAGAATGGTCGAAGCTGCCATTGTTCCTAAAATTATTTTATTTTTCATAAAGTTAGCGATTTGTATAAATTTTATCCGAATTGACAATACTTAATAATGTGATTGCTGAATAAATGAATTATTAATGCTAATACAAAGCTGGGAATTATAGGTATGGTTAGGGGGATAAAAAATGAGTAGGAGCTTCCAAGATTTTAAGAAAAATTTACTAAATCATTCTGGGCAGAGTACAAAGCTATTAACAGGAGCATTAGTTTTAACTATACTAGTGATTTTTACTAGATTAAACTCTTATACAGAAAACGTGAACAGTGGCTTGTCAGATAACCTTATCAGGTTACATGTAGTTGCTAACAGCGACTCACCGGAGGATCAGCAGCTTAAGAGCACTGTGCGTGACGCGGTATTGGAGTATGTATGCAACAAGGTTAAGGATTCTGATAGCATAGAGCAGACAAGTTCTATTATTGCGGACAATATATCTGATATTAGATCTGTTGCAGAGCGAACAATATATAGTAACGGCAGTAGTTACGATGTTAACACTTCTCTCGGACTATACCCCTTCCCAACAAAAGCATATGGTGATATTGTGCTTCCAGCCGGAGAATATCAAGCATTAAGGATAGTTATCGGCAAAGGTTATGGCGCAAACTGGTGGTGCGTTCTTTTCCCACCCCTATGTTTTGTGGATGTAACGCACGGGACTGTCCCCGACGAGGTTAAGGATGATCTGAAAAGGGTGCTTTCGGAGGAAGAGTATGATTTAGTAACTTCTTCAGGCGATGAAAGTGATATTCCAGTGAAAATACGGTTTAAAATAGTTGAGCTGTTCCAGGACTCAAAAATTAAGTTGGCCGGAGCATTTGAGAAGCTGTTTAGTAGTGAAAAGAGTTAAATTTCACTATATCATTTAAATTCTAGTATTCGTTCAAAATTGTTTTCAGAAGCATATATTAGTAAACGGACAACGTCCACACTAGCTATCAACAGGTGCGGACGTTGTTTTTGGGGGCGCAAAGAATGCTTACGTTGATATTCATCAACCTAGTAAACAAAGTAGTCAGATCCGAATATCCAATTAGCCGAGCAGTTAACTAACGCAGCATAGTTATCAAGCTTAAAATAAGCTTTACGGCTTGAAACTTACTAATACAGCTTTAAGCCCAGTGTTACCTTCGTCGTTACCATCATATTACCTTCGCTTGAAACTTGCTAATATAGCTTTAAGCCCATCTTTATGAGAATATATAGATAACCTCCATGTTGAATACTAGGTCCAGGATTATGTCTGCGCACCCATCCCATCAGTAGAGGCGGAATTTACTTTTTCAATTGAGGCCTTGGATTTGCGCAAAGTTCACAAAAACCTGTCCTTGACTAGGATAGTCTTCTTATGTATAATGTTATCTAATATTTTCAGAGCCACCCATAAGTAGCCAATGAAGAGGAGGTATGATTCTATGGCAATCTATTACAATGAACCATCCAGGACCTTTAGTGAATATCTGCTGTTGCCAAACCTTACAACAAAGGGATGTACGCCGCAGAATATAGATTTAAAAACACCGATAGTGAAATTTAAAAAAGGGCAAGAGGCCTCCATGCACATTAATATCCCAGTTGTGTCTGCAATAATGCAGGCCGTTTCGGACTCTGGAATGGCGATTGAACTGGCAAGGTGCGGAGGTCTTTCTTTTATTTACGTATCACAGCCTATTGAGCAGCAAGCTGAGATGGTCCGAAAGGTAAAAAAATATAAAGCGGGCTTTGTAGTTAGCGATTCCAACCTGAAACCGGAAGATACACTTGCTGATGTCCTAGAAATGAAGGAGAAAACAGGACATTCAACCATAGCTATAACAGAGGACGGGCTTCCAACAGGGAAGCTGCTTGGATTAGTAACAAGCAGAGATTACAGAGTGAGCAGAACACCTGTTGAAACAAAGATCAAGGACTTTATGACCCAATTTAACTCATTGATATATGCTCATGAAGGCATTACGCTGAAAGAGGCAAATGATATGATATGGAATCACAAACTCAATTGCTTACCTGTTATAGACAAAAATCAAGATTTGGTCTATATGGTTTTCAGAAAGGATTATGATAGCCATAAGGAAAACCCATATGAATTATTGGATGCAAATAAAAGTCTCGTTGTCGGTGCAGGAATAAATACAAGAGACTATATGGACAGAGTTCCTGCACTAGTTGAAGCAGGCGTCGATATACTGTGTGTTGATTCATCAGACGGATATACGGAATATCAAAAGGATACTATTACATGGATAAAAGATAAGTACAAGGGTGAAGTGAAGGTTGGCGGTGGAAATGTTGTTGACAAGGAAGGTTTCAATTATCTGGTTGAAGCAGGGGCTGATTTTGTAAAAGTTGGTGTCGGCGGCGGTTCAATATGTATAACCAGGGAAACAAAGGGTATTGGCCGAGGACAAGCTACAGCGGTAATAGAAGTGGCTAAAGCACGAGCTGAATATTACGAAAAGACCGGTATATATGTACCTATCTGTTCAGATGGGGGTATCGTTCATGACTATCATATGATGCTAGGACTTGCTATGGGAGCAGATTTTGTGATGCTTGGAAGATATTTTGCCAGATTTGATGAGAGCCCAACCAGAAAGCTGAAAATAGGGAACAATTATGTTAAAGAATACTGGGGTGAAGGTTCTAATAGAGCTCGCAACTGGCAAAGATATGACATGGGCGGAAAACAGAAGATGGACTTTGAAGAGGGAGTAGACTCTTATGTCCCATATGCCGGTAGTCTAAAATACAACTTAGGTGTTACTTTGAGCAAAATTAAATCAACCATGTGTACCTGTGGTGCTTTCACTATTTCGGATCTTCATGATAAAGCACGGTTGACCTTGGTTTCATCAACAAGCATTATAGAAGGCGGAGCCCATGATGTCATGCTCAAAGAAAACGAAACATCAGTCTAATAATGTGTAAAATAGTTATATTGAAGTAATATTGAATGAAGCTAAGATGACCATACCCTACTTGATTCCGGCACTGTAATTTCTTGCTAAGGAAATTTGGGTTTCAGCATTATTTGATATTTAGAGGATAAATGCAAGAAGTCAATTCGCTTCGCTCAGGGAGTCAGGTGGGGACTGAACTCCACCTGACCAAGGAAGCTAGTTAATTGTTAGTTAATTCGAGAGGTCAGTGTCTTATGAAGACACAAACAAAGCGTTACATGTGTTTTTATCATATTGACAATGACAGATATGTATTCTATAATTATTAAAACTAACAGGGCTAGGACATTTGTGGTAATAAGTATTGATAGGCACTGACGTCTGTACAGTGCTATATATTTGCATGAGATAGCAGGGATTGAGACATTGTATTTTGATAGATTATGTGGCGAAAACCTATAATGCGGAATAGATATTAATTAAGAGGCAAGATTTCAGTTGTTTGCAGGATCTATCTCAGAATAAATGTATATTAACTGCATATATTATCAACACAAAATTTTTGGTAAAGGAGAGGCTCTAAATGGCAGGGAAGGAAGTTATACTGACTTATGAGGGCTTAAAGAAATTAGAAGAGGAGCTTGAACAGCTTCGCGGACCTAAAAGAATGGAGATAAAGGAAAGAATAAAGGTAGCACTTTCGTTTGGAGATATTTCAGAGAATTCAGAATATGATGAAGCGAAAAATGAACAGGCATATGTTGAAGGAAAGATTGTACAGCTTGAGACGATGCTTAAAAACGCAAGAGTAATAGATGAAGATGATGTAACTACAGATAAGGTGAACATAGGGTCAAAGGTTCGGCTATATGATATGGAGTTTAACGAAGAGATTCTTTATTCAATAGTAGGCTCAACGGAAGCAGATCCTTCCCAATTCAAGATATCAAACGAGTCACCTGTAGGAAACGCTTTAATGAACAAGAAAAAGGGAGATGTAGTAGAAGTAGATGTTCCAGACGGCATACTAAAGTTCAAAATAATTAAAATTGAGAAGTAAAGAATATTTAAGCTTGTACCAAAGGAATAATCTAATATATAATAAAAAGAATAACAGTTTATATTTGTAAACTGTTATTTTTGATATACACCAATCAACTATGAAACTCAACTATCAGAATTTAAGACAGTTTTAAATCGGTTTACATAAATGCCAAGAATGGATAAACGAAAATACTAGAGTCGGGAGGCACATGCAAATGTCAGACAATACAGAAATGAACAAGGAAGCAGTTCAGGATTTAAATGAGTTAAACGAGATACTCAAGGTAAGAAGGCTCAAGTTACAAGAGCTACAGCAGAATCATAAGGATCCCTTCGAGATTGTCAAATATAATGTAACACATAATTCGAAAGAAATCGTAGACAACTTTGATAAGCTGGAAGGAGCTCACGTTTCAATAGCAGGCAGACTCATGTCCAAGAGGGGAATGGGGAAGGCAAGCTTTTGTGATTTGCAGGACCGTGAAGGAAAAATCCAGTTATACGTTAAAATAAATGATGTCGGCGATGAGGTGTATGAGGGTTTTAAGAAATTCGATATCGGAGACATTGTAGGCGTTGAAGGCACCGTTTTCAGAACCCATAAGGGTGAGATATCAATAAAGACTGAAAAAATAATCCTGATGGCAAAATCATTGCAGCCCCTCCCTGAAAAATGGCATGGCCTCAAGGATGTGGATCTTCGCTATAGGCAGAGATATGTAGACCTTATCATTAATCCTGATGTTAGAAGAACATTTGTAATGCGAAGCAAGATAATCAAGGCCATTAGAAGATTTCTGGATGATAGAGGTTTTCTTGAGGTGGATACACCAATGCTTAACACAATACAAGGCGGTGCCAATGCAAAGCCTTTTATAACGCATCACAATACCCTTGATATGGAGATGTTTCTGAGAATTGCTCCGGAGCTATATCTCAAGAGATTGATTGTCGGAGGACTTGAAAAGGTTTATGAGATGGGTAGAATGTTCAGAAATGAAGGTATGTCCATCAAACACAACCCGGAGTTTACGATGATGGAGGTTTACGAAGCCTATACTGATTACAAGGGAATGATGGAGCTTACAGAGAACCTAGTTTCAACTGTTGCCGAAGAAGTATTGGGCACGACAAAGGTTATTTATCAAGGGCAGGAAATTGACCTTACGGCACCCTGGAAAAGAACGACGATGAGAGAGGCTGTGTTAGAGTATTCCGGTGTAGATTTTGATCTGATAAATACAGACCAGGAAGCTAGAGAAGCAGCACGTACTAAAAAATTACAGGTTGATGATAAGATGTCAAAGGGAGAGGTTATGAGTTTGATGTTTGAAGAGCTGGCAGAGGAGCACATGATTCAGCCTACATTTATTATTGACTATCCGGTAGAAATTTCACCCTTGACCAAAAGAAAACCCGACAGGCCAGAGCTGACAGAAAGATTTGAGCTTTTCATAACCGGGCGTGAAATGGCAAACGCATATTCAGAGCTAAATGACCCTCTGGACCAGAAAGAAAGATTCATGCAACAGGTCAGTAAAAGGGACTCTGGAGACGACGAAGCCAGCATGATGGATGACGACTATATAAATGCTCTTGAATACGGTATGCCTCCAACAGGCGGACTTGGCATAGGAGTCGACAGACTTATCATGCTATTGACTGATTCATATTCAATTAGAGATATACTGCTTTTCCCGACTATGAAGGCGAAAGATTAGTCAATTATGTGATATAATGAAGCACAAGAGGTGTTTGAGTTAAAGTGTAATAATTGTAGCTAGATAAGTACTAAAATGAGGTTGTGCAGTTATGGATAATAAGGAAGCTAGGAATATCCTTGGCATTAGTAAGGATGCAAGCAAAAATGATATTGAAAGAAAATATGCTGTTATATTGAAGAAGTATAGGATAGGGATAAGTCAGAGTAATACTGATGAAGAGGAAGTAAAGCGTCAGAGGGTATCTGAATCTGATTTTAAACGTATAACAGAAGCATATAATGTTTTAATGGGCTACGAAATTGAAGAAAAGAAAAAACCACCAAGTAAGACGGCACTGATGTTCAAGAAGGTGGGGGTCGATGAAGAAAAGACTAAGAATTTCTTCTATTATTACAAGTTTTATATTCTTGGTATTATTCTAGTAATCGCTGCTACTATATACTTTATTAATGGTTGTGTGAACCGTGTGGTTCCAGATTTTAACACTGCATTTATTGGCAGGATTGGTTATTATGAGTCTATAGAATCGTTGCATGATAGTGTAAGAGACAATATACAGGAGATTGATGAGCCGGGGTTTGACGGTGCATATTTTGACGAAAGCATAAACGGAGAACAGCTATATGCAATGGAAATGAAGGTGTCTGTGCTTTTTGGCGCCGCTGATATAGATGTATTTATAGTTGATTCGGAGTATTACCAACGATTTGCAAAACAGGGGTTATTCATGAATTTGGATGAAATTGCTCCTAGGTTAGGAGTAGATGTTTCAAATAGCCAAGATTTAATACTCTCAGTACAAGAGCAGAGCGATGATTTAGACGAAATAAGCCGTGGGGAAGGAATGGAAACTGAGATAGGAGACAGCGATGATACCAGTGAGGGTTCTTTTGAGGATCCACATCTATATGGTATCGACGTTACAAATAGTACCGCATTGAAGGAATCAGGTGTAATTGCCGATAAAATGATAGCAGCAATATTTCTTGGTACAAAGCAGCAGGAAAAAGCAGAAGCTTTCCTGGAATTCCTCTTAAAATAAAATTCAGGGGGTAATGTATTATGTCCAGCGAACTTGTTATAAGAGAAGAAAGTACTGAGCATGGAACTGTATTATATGTTAGTGGAGAAATTGACATATATACGGCTCAGCGATTTAAAGAAGGTCTGTATCAAGTTGTAGACAGCAGCGATAAAGAAATTACTATTGATTGTGGTGGCCTAAACTATATAGATAGTACTGGGCTTGGCATCTTTGTTGGAGCTTTAAAGAAAACAAAGATAGGTGGACGGAATATTTTCATTGTAAATATGAGGGATAACATAATGAAACTGTTTGTTATTACCGGTCTTGATAAATTGTTTATTATCAACTGATGTAAAAGGAGCGTTGAAATGGAGTCTATTGACAAAATCACATTGCTTTTGCCATGTAAAGCTGAATATGTTAGCGTTGCAAGGCTGACAGCATCAGGAGTTGCCTGCAGGGTGGGATTTGACATTGACACTGTAGAGGATATAAAGGTAGCTGTGTCTGAGGTCTGTAGCAGAATTATCAGTGTTAGTAAAAAATCAGACGTCGAGTATAGCATTACCTATAAGGTCAGTGAAGATAAGCTCGTAATCATTTTTACTTCAGATACGGAAAGGGCCGGCTGCATATTTGAAAATGATGAGGACGGGCTGGGAATGTCAATAATTAATGCCTTTATGGATGAGGTCGAATTTTGCCCTGATAATGCAGATTATATCCTGGCCATGACAAAATATACTGAGGAGAAATCCTGAAATGGATCAGAACCGCAACAAGTCAGTGGGTGCAAATAGACCCGATGATGCTGAGGAGCTTTTCTTAAGATATATTAGAGACAACGATATATCTGTAAGAAACCAGATAGTTGGCAAATATACCTATCTTGCAGAAATACTGTCAAAAAAGTTTTTGAACAGAGGGGTAGACTATGATGATATCTACCAAGTGGCTTGTATTGCGCTAATTAAAGCTGTAGAACGCTTCAGCCCAGAGAAGGGGTTTAAATTCGTCAGCTTTGCTACACCGACAATTGTTGGTGAAATAAAAAGATATTTTAGGGATAAAAGCTCTGTAATCAGAATACCGAGGCGTATCTACGAAGTGTACCAAAAGGTGTATATGGCAAAGGATCATCTTTCTCAGGAGCTAAACAGAGTTCCAAGAGTTGATGAAATTGCTGTATTTTTAGATATTAAGCCGGAAACGGTGCTGGAGATTATAGAATCATGGAATGCGTATAATATTCAATCCTTTGACCAGAATGTTTATAATGATGATGATCTTGAGTTTCATGAAACCATTGGCGATAACGATGTGTCATATGAGAGGATAGAAAACAGAGATTTTCTAGAGAAAAGCATGGAGAAATTCAATGAAGCTGAGAAGGAATTTATAAAGCTCAGATACTTTGCACAAAACACACAAAAGGAAATTGCCAATCGTATGGGGGTATCCCAGATGTACATTTCAAGGCTTGAGAAAAAGGTTCTCAACCGATTCAGGGGTATGCTCAACAAATGACCAAATCAAATGTTTGCCACAGTATTCAAGGGGTAAATATATATGTATAGATATTCAATTTCGCCGGTTTTCGGAAGCGTTGGATTTTGTCTATGTCTTCAGGAGACGCCGACATCTATAGGGCGGCGATGAATGAAGACGAAATAATTAACTTCCTTGGCCAGATGGAGTTCAGTCTCCACCTGACTCCCTGAGCGAAGCGAGTTGACTACTGTGTAAGCTGGCTGCATTCGGATATGGTGATTTATATGAGGCGAGAAGCATTGAAAGAACGATGTGTTTACAAAAATAACATACCTAGCGTTTTAGGAAAAGTCGGAATAGTTACGGATGACTTGATTACCTGTCTACAGAATAATTGTAGGGAAATTGATGATGAAGCTGAATTTGAGCTAAGAGTTATAATCAATGAAGTGCTTATCAATGCAATATTACATGGCAATAATGAGGACGCTACAAAATCTGTTAGAATTGATGCAGGCTTAACGAGAGAGGGCAATGTATTTTTGATAATTGAGGATGAAGGGCTTGGATATGATTTTGAGGAAATCTGCAGAAATCACAAATCATATGTAGCGAATCCTAAAGATATGCTTGAGAGTGGCAGAGGCATGAAACTTGTAATGGGTTTATGCGAAAACGTGAAGGTTAATAAGAAGGGTAACAAGGTAACGATAATTAAAAAGATTGAAAAGTACCTAAGCATATGAATCACTTCTACTTATATATATGTGTCTTTTACTACAAATTTTTTTCAACATAAGAGCTAGAATATGTAATGATGTGGGATATCTATTGCTCTATTATTATGTAAAGC
Organism: uncultured Oscillospiraceae bacterium; assembly: GCA_964512095.1. Taxonomy (GTDB): domain Bacteria; phylum Bacillota; class Clostridia; order Acetivibrionales; family DTU013; genus DTU013. The sequence continues at coordinate 175 of CAZEIH010000027.1, read as the reverse complement.
CATGTTTCGCACTCGGATAAGGTTTGAGAAAATAGTTATCACATTTGAGCATTATTGATTATATAATGATAAAACGAAGCATAAAAAAGAGAAGCATGAATAAATCACTCCCATTGAGGAAAAAGCTAATTAGGGTGAGTTGATTATTCAGCCATTGAGGTGTTATAGTATAGAA